>DLLB01000048.1 GCA_002477905.1 Clostridiales bacterium UBA7573
GGGAGCATCTCGTACAGATTCAGAACCAGCGGAATGCCGATGGTGCCGCGCGGACCTTTTTTCGGTTGATAAGCGGCAAGTAACTGGCGCTTGTAAGCGTAAAGGTTGTATTTCTGCGCCTCACCGGAGCCGCTTTGTCCGCTGACAGGTTTTTCACAGCGGTTCCCGCCGATGTAACGCCGCCCGCCGTCAAAGGTATTGATGGTAAGCGCGCAATGATTCTGACAGCCGTTACAGGGCACGGTACGCACCGTGTGCGTAAAGGTACGCAGGGCGTCACGGGAGAGAAGCGTACTTTTCGGACAGTGTAATTCCTGTGCGTAGATTGCCGCACCATAAGCGCCCATCAATCCCGCGATGTTCGGACGCACGACGTTCTGCCCGATTTCCTGCTCAAAAGCGCGCAGGACCGCGTCGTTGAGGAATGTCCCCCCTTGCACGACAATGTGCTTGCCGAGCCGCGCGGCATCCGCTGTGCGAATGACCTTGTATAAAGCGTTTTTGACGACGCTGATCGACAGCCCCGCCGAGATATTTTCCATCGTTGCGCCGTCTTTTTGCGCCTGCTTGACCGAGGAATTCATGAATACGGTACACCGCGAGCCAAGATCGACCGGACGATCTCCGAACAAGCCCATTTTGGCGAATTCCGCGATACTCTTTCCCCATGCGCCGGCAAAGGTTTGTAAGAACGAACCGCATCCGGAGGAGCAGGCTTCGTTCAGAAAAATATTGTCTACGGTACCGTTGCGGATCTGGAAGCATTTGATGTCCTGCCCGCCGATGTCGATGATAAAATCGACGTCGGGTTCAAACTGATGGGCGGCTTCAAAGTGTGCCATGGTTTCCACAATGCCGCCGTCCATGGAAAAAGCACTGCGGATCATGTCCTCGCCATAGCCGGTTACAGCAGAGCCACATACCCGCGCATGCGGAAATTGGTCATAAAAATCTTCTAAAAACGAGCGTACAATCGGAATGGGATTGCCGCCGTTCTGCTGATAGCGGGAGAACAGGATCTGTCGATCTGCCGTGATTACCACGCCTTTGACCGTAGTGGAACCTGCGTCAATTCCGATGTAGACATCGTTTGCAAAGTCCGGATCGTAAGGGAGTGTTTCCACACGATGTGCCGTGTGTCGCGCGCAGAATGCGTCATAGTCCGCCTGCGAAGCGAACAGGGGCGGACAGCAGGCATAGCCGCCGTTTCCGGCATAAGCCCGCGCTTTTTCAATCAGTTCCGACAAGGAGAATTGCCGTTTTGCCAAAAGCGCCGCGCCATAAGCAACAAAAAGCAGAGAATGCTCCGGACAAAGTCCGTTCAATCCTAAGGTCCGATCAAAACTGTTCCGCAATTCTGAGAAAAACGTCAGCGGACCGCCGAGGTAAACGACGTTCCCCGTAATCGGACGCCCTTGTGCAAGTCCGGCGATCGTTTGGTTGACCACCGCGTCGAAAATACTTGCCGCAACGTCCGTTTTTTTGGCACCTTGATTTAGTAGCGGCTGAATATCGGATTTTGCGAAAACACCGCAACGGGATGCAATGGTGTAGATCTTTTCATGGCTTTTTGCAAGTGCGTCCAGTTCGTCTGCACTGACGTTCAGCAAGGTCGCCATCTGATCTATGAACGCGCCGGTGCCGCCGGCGCAGGAACCGTTCATCCGCACTTCCAGATTGTCCGTCTTTCTGCCGTCTGCGTGCATGGCGGTGAAAAAGAGAATCTTTGCATCTTCCCCGCCCAGCTCAATTACTACATCCGTATCCGGAAGCAGATGCTTGACTGCGGCACGCGTTGCATAGACTTCTTGAATAAAATCCACGCCGCACTGTTCGGCAAGCCCCATCCCGGCGGAACCGGAAATGGCAATTTCGGCGTCGGAGAGGGCGAGGGTGTCCCGGATCTCCGTTAACAGTGCCGCTGTTTTCTCTGTGATCTGCGAGAGGTGTCGTTCATATTTGGAAAAGATGATTTGCGCGTTGTCGTCAAGTACCACGGCTTTGATGGTGGTAGAACCGATGTCAAGTGCAATTTTCATAGGTAAAACTCCGTATCTTTTGCGGCGCGTATGCACCGTATCGCTCATTCCATAATATATTATTATAAGTTAGAACGCAAAAAAACGCAAGAGGGTAATGCAAAAATTCAAGGTTCTTTAACAAAGACGGAAAAAACAGATTTTTCGGTAAAAAGCTGGAAGGCGTTGCGGTTCCTTTTGCGATGCCAAAAGATCTGCCGGATACCGGCATACAGAGATTGCATAGGAGGGATGCACTTTGCAGTATATGGATTTACATTGCGACTGGTTGTCCCGCGCTTGCGCGGAAAAAGAACCGGTTTCCTTAGAGCGCGCGCCGACGATGCATGTGGATTTGGAACGCCTGCGGGCAGGAGCATGTGAGGCACAGGTGTTTGCGGTGTTTACCGACTGTGCCAGATCAGAGAATCCGCTTGGGGAAGCACTGCGGCAGATCGGCAGATTTCAAGAAGCCTTGCAGACTTATCCGCATTGGATTGCTTTCGCGCAGAATGCTGCGCAAATTGCAGAAAACCGCCGTCTTGGACGGATCAGTGCGTTATTATCGTTAGAGGATGCAGGCGTGGTAGGAACCTGCGTGCAAGCGTTGCCATCCTTATTTGCACTTGGCGTGCGGATGATGAGTCTGACCTGGAATCGGAAAAACGCGCTTGCCGCACCAAACCATGTCGCACAGAACCAACCGGATGTTACGCCGGCTTTGACCGATGCGGGCAGAGAAGCGGTCGCGCTTGCCAACCGTTACGGGGTATTACTGGATGTGTCCCATCTTTCTGACGGATGCTTTTATGAATTGCTCAAAGAAACACCGCTCCCCGTGCTTGCCAGTCATTCCAATGCGCGGAGTATTTGTCCGCATGTGCGGAATCTGACGGATGATATGATCTATAAAATTGCAGTGCGCGGTGGCGTGATCGGGCTGAATTTTTATCCGCCGTTTCTTGGCGGGGACGGGGATCTTGCCATGATTTGTGCGCATGCGCGGCACATTGCCAAAATCGGAGGAGCGGCGTGTCTTGCCATTGGCAGTGACTATGACGGCTTTACCGATCCGCCTGCCATTCCCGAT
This sequence comes from Clostridiales bacterium UBA7573, assembly GCA_002477905.1. Lineage (GTDB taxonomy): Bacteria > Bacillota > Clostridia > Oscillospirales > CAG-272 > UBA7573. The sequence goes on from DLLB01000048.1 coordinate 3,109, forward strand.
CCCGCTTCCATGCCGCTTCTTGCGGATGCTTTGCAGAAAAGCGGCTTCGCCGCTTCCGAAGTCCGCGGTATTTTCGGAGAAAATTTTCGTCGGCTGTTGCGGGAAATTGCAGGATAACCGGACAGATCCGGAAATTTTTTGTGTTCAAAAAGGCACGGCATCGGTTTTTCAAAACCGATGCCGTGCCTTTTGCCGTTTGCATTTGTGTGCTGTTTTTCTCAGGACTTGCCAAACAATCCGCCAAAGAAGCCTTTTTTCTCATAGGGTTCGGAGGAAACGGCGGTCAGCGTATAGCCTGTCTTGGTAATCGCGTCTCTTAATTTCTGCTCGTCCAGCGGTTGTTCGCTTAAAATTTCTGTTTTTTTATCCTTATGCGAGGACGAAACTTTTTTTACGTCGAAATTGTTCCGGATGACATCGTTTATGTGCGATTCGCACATGCCACATGCCATGCCTTCAATGCCAAGCGTTGTTTTAATCATAAACATCCCTCCACAATTCAATCTATTCCAGCATGCCCCGTATGAAACGGATTCATACCGGACAACATAATTAGTGTAGTGTTTGTTTTGCGTAAAGTCAAGGGATTTCAAAGAAAAGTTACAAAAAATGCAACTTGCCGACACGAAAATAGACCGCAGTTTTTTAAGCACGACCGCTGCCGTCAAAATCCGCGGTATTGCTTGACAATTTGCAAATTTCATGCTAAAATAAATTTGGATCACAGATCCGATTTTCAAAAAACAGGAGGAATCTGATTATGGCAAATCGTTTTGTACTCAATGAAACCAGCTATCACGGCAAAGGTGCGATCAAGGAGATTGCCACCGAAATCAAGGCGCGCGGTTTTGCGAAAGCCTTTGTCTGCTCCGATCCTGATCTTGTGAAATTTGGTGTGACCGCAAAAGTCACGGATATTCTGGACGCGGAAAAAATCCCGTATACGCTATACAGCAATATCAAACCGAATCCGACCATTGAAAATGTGCAGACCGGTGTTGCGGCGTTTACACAGAGCGGTGCGGATTGCATTGTCGCCATCGGCGGCGGTTCCTCTATGGATACCGCAAAAGCCATTGGCATCATCATCAAAAATCCGGAATTTGCGGATGTGCGCTCCTTAGAGGGCGTTGCGCCGACCAAGCATAAATGCGTACCGATCATTGCCGTACCGACCACTGCGGGAACTGCGGCGGAAGTCACGATCAATTATGTCATTACGGACGCGGAGAAAAATCGGAAAATGGTGTGCGTGGACGTGCATGACATTCCGGTCGTCGCCGTTGTGGATCCGGATATGATGAGCACTATGCCGAAAGGATTGACCGCCGCAACCGGCATGGACGCGCTGACGCATGCGATTGAGGGCTATATTACGGTAGGCGCATGGGAAATGAGCGATATGTTCCATCTGAAAGCCATTGAATTGATCTCCAAGCATCTGCGCGGTGCGGTTGCCGGTACGCCGGAAGGCAGAGAAGGCATGGCACTCGGACAGTATATTGCCGGCATGGGCTTTTCCAATGTGGGATTGGGCATTGTGCATTCCATGGCGCATCCGCTCGGTGCGTTGTATGATACCCCGCACGGCGTGGCGAACGCCATCATCCTGCCGACCGTGATGGAGTACAACGCGCCAGCGACCGGTGAAAAATACCGTGCGATCGCAACGGCAATGGGCGTGAGCGGAGTAGACAAAATGACGCTGGAAGAAGCAAGAAAAGCGGCGGTAGATGCTGTGAAGCAGTTGTCTTGCGATGTCGGCATCCCGAAAGATCTGAAAGCGATTGTAAAACCGGAAGATCTGGATTTCCTTGCACAGTCCGCTTATGACGACGCTTGCCGTCCGGGCAATCCGCGGCAGACATCTGTGGCGGAGATCAAGGCATTGTATCAGTCCTTGCTGTAATCCGAAACGGAATATGATCAATCCGCGAAAGTGGGGGTTCTCTCTGCTTCCGCGGATTTTTTATTTTTTCAAGAAATGGGATTGACAAACAGCAGGGAGAATGCTATAATACGGATATGCATCATATGTTATGCATTTTATGGTGCAAAACGAAAAACAGGAAGAATCAATATGCCGCCAAAAGTGAAATTTACAAAAGAAGAAATTATAGCCGCCGCGGTCGATGTCACCAGAGAAAAAGGAATCGCTGCCGTTACCACACGGGACATTGCGGCAAGGCTGGGCGTTTCCACGCGCCCGATCTTCACATATTTTCAGTCTATGGACGAGGTGCGTGCCGCGATCCGGCACAGTGCGTGGAACATTTATGAAGAACGCGTTCGGCAAGGACTGTTACAAAAGATCCCGTTTTTGGGGTTCGGATTGCAATATTTGCAATTTGCAAAAGAAGAACCGCAACTGTACCGGTTGCTGTTTTTATCTTCTTTGCAAGATGGAAACGGAATGGAAATGATCCGCCATTCGAAAGAATTGGTACGACCGTCATTGATGCAGGTCTATCATATGGACGCGCAGACAGCCGATCGGTATTTTCGGGATATGTGGTTGGTTGCACACAGTCTTGCCACGCTGACGGTAACGGATGGATGCTTATACACCGACGCACAGATGCGGGAAATTTTAACGGAATTCAGTTTGAGCCTCTGCAAAGCGATCAAAGAAATTCCCGGATTTGCGCAAGGAACAGTCGATTATGAACGAGTATTTCGTTCTTTGACAGAACCCAAATGAAATAAGGAGACAGAATCAATGGAACCCATTATAGAAATCAAGCATTTATGGAAATCTTTTGGAGAAGTCAAAGCCGTGCAGGATTTGTCATTTTGTGTGAGGCAAGGAGAATTATTTGCGTTTTTGGGCGTGAATGGCGCCGGAAAATCCACCACGATCTCCATTTTGTGCGGACAGCTTGCCAAAGACAGCGGAGAAGTGACGGTTTGCGGACAGAAATTGGATGATGATCTGGAACCGATCTTACGAAAGCTCGGTGTGGTCTTTCAGAATTCGGTATTGGACGCGCCGCTTACGGTGCGGGACAATTTACAAAGCCGTGCGGCGCTTTACGGAATTACCGGGAAAGCGTTTCAAAAGCGACTCGCGGAGCTGGCGCATCTGTTGGATTTTGAAGATTTGCTGAATCGGACGGTCGGTAAACTTTCCGGCGGTCAGCGGCGGCGGATCGACATTGCCCGCGCCTTGTTGCATAAGCCGGAGATTTTGATTTTGGATGAGCCGACGACCGGATTGGATCCGCAGACGCGGAAACTGCTTTGGAGCGTTGTGTCGGAGTTGCGGAAAACCGAACGGCTGACGGTCTTTCTGACAACGCACTATATGGAAGAAGCCGCAGATGCGGATGATGTGGTGATCTTGGACGGCGGAAAAATTGCCGCCGAAGGGACGCCGCTCTCTTTGAAAAATACATATACAGGCGATTTTATTACACTTTACGGCGTGGAAGAAGCACAGCTTGCGTGTCTTGAGATGCCGTATGAGACGCTGCGGGACGCGGTGCGGATTGCGGTGCCGAATACCGCTGCCGCAACCAAGCTGATCGTTGCGCATCCGGAATGTTTTACCGATTATGAGATTACCAAAGGGAAAATGGACGACGTGTTTCTTGCCGTAACCGGTAAGAAGCTGCACGGTGATTCGACACAGGGAAATTGAAGGGGGCAGAGTTATGACAGGGCTTTGGAATCTGGTCAGACGAAACTGTAAATTATTTTTCAAAGATAAAGGGATGTTCTTTTCCGCGTTGATTACGCCGATCATTCTGCTGGTACTGTATGCGACTTTTCTCGCAAAGATTTATCGCGACAGCTTTCAGGGGGCGCTTGCGGAAGCGGGTGCTACCGTCAGCGACGCGTTGATCAGCGCAACGGTCGGTGGTCAGCTGATTTCCTCTCTGCTTGCGGTTGCCTGCGTCACGGTGGCATTCTGTTCCAATTTGTTGATGGTGCAGGATAAAGTCAGCGGCGCGCGGCGGGATATTACCGTCTCCCCCGCAAAAAGTTCTACGCTTGCGATCGGCTATTTTTGTGCGTCGGCACTCTCTACCTTGATTGTGACGTTTACCGCGATGGGCGTGTGTCTGCTTTACCTTGCCACAATGGGATGGTATATGAGCGCAGCGGATGTGTTTGCGGTGATTTTGGATGTATTCTTGCTGACCTTGTTCGGCGTAGCCCTTTCCTCCTGTATCAACTGCTTGCTGAAAACACAGGGGCAAGGATCGGCGGTCGGTACGATTGTCAGCGCGGGTTACGG
>DLLB01000007.1:0-3812 GCA_002477905.1 Clostridiales bacterium UBA7573
ATTTTTTCACCAAATGCAACCGATTATTTGTGGAATATCTCCGCACACTCTCCCAATCGTGGATTTTTGAAATTTGATCTTGTATCAGTTGACATTCGGAGACTTCTGTGCTACAATCAAAATATCTATTTTTCCGAAAAGGAGCAGGGGAAATGAAAATCGGAATCACTTCTTACTACTTGGATCGCTACGGTTTAGATGCCGGCATGGCGCGTATGCGCGCGCATGGCTATGAATCTTTGGATTATGGGGGGATGATTTCAACGGATGCCCCGTTGTTTTCCGGTGCGGAGGCAGAATTTGCGGCGCAACTGACCACCGTGCGCCGCGCAGCAGAGCAGAACGGCATTACCATTTTTCAGGCGCATGGACCATGGCGCTTTCCCATGCAGGACGCAACGCCGGAGGATCGTGCGGAGCGTTTTGAGAAAATGGCAAAATCCATTCGCGGATGTGCGATTCTCGGATGCCCGCATATGGTGATTCATCGGATCATGCCTTTCGGAAAATGTGATTTGGGCAACGCGCAGACCATTGAGATCAGCCGCGATTTTGCGCAAAAGCTTGCGGATGTCGGGCGGGAATACGGCATAGTTGTGTGCCTGGAAAATATGCCGTTTCGTAATCAGGAACTTTCCACGCCAAAGGCGCTTGCCGCTTTTGGGCGGGAAATAGATCACCCGAATCTGAAAATGTGCTTGGACACCGGTCACGTGAATGTATTCAGAATTTCCTGTGCCGATGCTGTCCGGCAAATCGGAAAGGATCTCTTGCGCGTTTTGCATATTCATGACAATGACGGCACTATGGATCAGCATCGGACGCCGGAAAATGGTACGATCGCATGGAAACCGTTTGTGCAGGCGCTTTCAGAGATCGGATATACCGGTCCGTTCAGCTTGGAATGTAACCTGCCTTTGCAAGCAGACGAAGCAACCGAGCTTGCGTTGGCACAAACCACGCGTAGAATCGCAGATGCCGTATGAAAGGGAATCGCGTTTACAGAAACGGGCACTTTTTTTGTAAAAACGGAAAATCCCTTGCATTTTTGTGAAAAGTCCGATAAAATTTAAGTATTCTTTGCATTTATAGTTCAGATGATCTGTCAGAAGAAAGGAAATCTGCAATGTGGAGTTTAGAAAAGCTATTTGAGGAAATTACCCTGCCGGAGGACGCCGTAAAAATGGTGCGTGCCGATCTTGCAAAATGGAGCGCGCATCCGCTTTATCGGAAATTGTATGAATGTTTGCGGACGAGCGGCAGAAGTTTTTGGAATTTGGAAAAGGAAGTCAAAGCTGCCGCACCGACGCTGGAAACCAATGCGGAAGAACTCGCGCTGGTCTTGCTTTGTGACGCAACGCAGATGATGTATGCACGGTTTTTGGAGAAGGGATATTCGGAGGAATTGTTTTGGCACAGTTGCCGCGACATCCGGTATAAGATGATGGAATGCAAACAGGTGCGCGGACATTACGGTATTTTTGTACTGTCCTGGTACAGCCTGTTTTATCTTGCGGAACGTCTGGAATTGGGCAGATTGCAGTTTGAACAGATTGCATTTCCGCAGGAAAGCTATACTGACGGAAAAGTGACCTTAAAAAAAGGAGATCCCATTGTCAATATTCACATTCCCTCTGCCGGTCCGCTGACTGCCGCGGCAGTAGAGGATGCACTTGCGCAGGCTACCCGCTATTTTGATCTGCGCTATGACGGTGCGATGTATTGTTATTGCCATTCCTGGCTTCTGTTCCCGCCTTATCAGGAGGTGTTTGGCGCAAACTCCAACACCGCACAGTTTGCAAAGCGGTTTGATGTGTTTCATGTGGAAGAAAGCAAGGAGTTTGACGATGCGTGGCGGTTGTTTTCCTGTGATTATCATGGGGATCCGGATGCCCTTCCGCAAGATACAAGAATGCAGAAAGCAATGGTCGCCTATCTGAAAACACACACTGCCTATGGCTGTGGTTGCGGGATCCTGCGTTATGACGGCAAAACAAACTGAGTTGCGATGAATTCCCTATGCAAAAAGAAATCTCCGTAATACATACGGAGATTTCTTTTTGCTGAAAAGGAGCCTTTTCCTGCGGTTATTTCAGGTCATCCTCATAGAACAGTTCTTCCGTTTGCGCAAGAATCTCGCGTAAATGGGCTTTGGTTTCTTCCGACGCGGGACAGAGCGGCAACCGTAACTCACCACCGCATTTCCCGCAAAGTTGCATGGCGTATTTCAATGGTACCGGATTGACCTCTGCAAACAATGCCCGGATGAGCGGATAAAGCGCAAGCGCTGTTTTGGCGCTTGCAGTGGGATCATTTGCAAACCATTTTGCGCAAATATCATGCACCGTGTGCGGCAGAAGATTGGAAACGACGGAAATCACCCCGACGCCGCCCACAGACAACACAGGCAGAATCAGTCCGTCATCCCCGCTGTAAATCGGCAGATCATCACCGCAAACGGCGGCAATTTCGCTGATCTTGTTCAGGTTACCGGATGCTTCTTTGATGCCTACGATCCGCTCATGTCGGGACAGTTCCTTGCAAACGGGAATCGGCAGATCGACGCCGGTTCGGGAGGGAACATTGTAAAGGATGAGCGGGACATGAACCGCGTCTGCGATTTTACGGTAATGGGAGATCAATCCTGCCGGCGTCGCTTTGTTGTAATAGGGGGTGACCACTAAGATCCCGTCTACCCCAACTTCATCGGCATAACGGGAAAGCGCGACAGCGCGTGCAGTGGCGTTGGCGCCGCATCCGGCAATTACCGGAACGCGCCCCGCCGCTTTTTCGACCGTGAAACGGATGCAGGCGCGCCGCTCCTCGTCGGAAAGTGTGGATGCTTCGCCGGTGGTGCCGCAGATCACCAGCGCGTCAATGGATTGTGCAATTTGTTCTTCAATTAAATTGCCGAGGGAATGAAAGTCCACGGTGCGGTCGCAAAACGGCGTGACGAGTGCCGTGGCGGCACCGCGAAACAGCAGTTCTTTACTCATATATGCCTCATTTCTCGGTGGAAAATCAATTCGGTACAGACCTGCCGTACCGATGCGGCAAACGAATCTTTTCAAACAGCCATCCCCGCGCATGCGTTCCACCTTTCTTTTGCGGAGTTGGCATGGAAAATTGAAAAAATACTTGCAAAACGGATGAAAATTTGTTATAATAAAAAATAAATTTTCCGCACGAAAAACACAAAAAGTCTGCTTTCGTGCACGGGAGAACCAACGCGGCAAAGCGGGTTGCTTTGCGCAGAGAATATGCCATCGCTTGCGCGTTTTATAGGAAAGGACTTCCCATGATAGAAAACGAACGAATTCCGACCAATCTGACCAAACAGGATTTTTATTACGATCTTCCCAAAGAGCTGATTGCGCAAACGCCGCTGGCACAGCGGGACGCTTCGCGCCTGTTGTGTGTGAATCGCAAAACAGGAACCTTCGCGCATCGGCATTTTCATGAGATTCTGGAATATCTGCATGCGGGGGATGTTTTGGTCATCAACGATTCCCGTGTCATTCCCGCACGACTCTACGGTGTAAAACCGGATACCGGCGCAAAAATCGAAGTGGTGCTTTTACGCCAGCGCGGACTGGATATTTGGGAAACCCTGACGCATCCCGGAAAACGTACAAAGCCCGGCACTGTTATTATATTCGGAGACGGTTTGCTTTGTGCCACGGTGGAAGGCGTAACGGAGGGCGGAAACCGGCTGTTGCATTTTACTTATAACGGGGATAATCTGTATTCCATTCTGGACAGAATCGGACAGATGCCGCTCCCGCCGTATATCACGGAAAAGCTTTTGGATG
>DLLB01000007.1:3877-4593 GCA_002477905.1 Clostridiales bacterium UBA7573
TCAGACGGTTTATGCGCGGGAGCGGGGGAGTGCCGCCGCACCGACTGCCGGTTTGCATTTTACGAAGGAACTTTTGGAAGCGGTAAAAGAAAAAGGCGTGAAGATCGCCCCCGTGATGTTGCATGTAGGGCTGGGAACGTTTCGCCCGGTGAAAGAAGACAAGGTGATGGATCATGTGATGCATACGGAGTATTGTTCCGTATCGCAGGAAAGCGCAGACATCATCAATGGTCGCACCGGCAGATTGATCTGCGTCGGAACCACGTCTTGCCGCACGATTGAAAGCGCGGCGGATGAACAGGGAGTGGTACATCCGATGCATGGGGATACGGGGATTTTTATCTATCCGGGGTACCGTTTCAAAGCGACGGAGGGCTTGATTACCAACTTCCATCTGCCGGAGAGTACCTTGCTGATGCTGGTATCTGCATTTTCTTCCCGTGAACTGATGCTTGCCGCCTATGCAGAGGCGATCAAAGAACGGTATCGCTTTTTTTCCTTTGGGGATGCAATGTTCATTGAGTAAGCGACGCATGTGTTTCAGCGAAGAAAAACGGTTTCCACGTTTTCCGAAAAAAAGCACCGGCAAATCGCATGCCGGCGCTTTTCTTCAGAATTCTACGATCATTCCGTCATAGGCAACCTGAATTCCGTAGGGATGCATGGCTTCCTCCATTTCTTCCTGCAACGCCCTCCCGTTGTGGGAGAAATGGCTG
>DLLB01000007.1:4599-17563 GCA_002477905.1 Clostridiales bacterium UBA7573
GGCTGACGACAAAGATCGTCCGATCGTTTGCCATGCCGGTTTCTTTCATGGTTTGCATGACGGAGATACAAGTGTCAAAGCTCAGATGACTGTTGGTCCAACCGGTTTGAAAAGCACCGGTGGCATCGAGCGAAACAAAATCAAAACAACCGAAAGCGCGTAGTGCGTCCATGCTTTCTTTGGACAGGATGCCGGTATCATGGGCATACAGCATCCGCTTCTTTCCGTCCGTCAGGGCATAAACGACGGGCGAGGTGTCCGGTGCATGATTGGCGCGTACCGCAAGAACCGTGTGCCCATTTACGGGAAATGGCGTCCCGACCGTCAGAAGCGTGGCGTCCGCGGTATGGGCAAAGCGCGCGGGATTGTTTGCAAACACCGCGGAAATTTGGTCAAAGGCGGCGCGATCCGCGATGTAATGTAACTTGGTTTGGATGCCGGCGGCATAACCCGGAGCGGACATTTCCATATCGTTCGGATAAAAATGATCGGAATGGCTGTGCGTAATCAGACAATGGGTGATACGATTCCAATCCGGTGAAAAGCGGAGATGGTGTGCGACCGTATCGGGACCGAAATCCAGCAGGATCTGATCGTCAATTAACGCTTGCGCGCGGGTGCGAATATTTTTTCCACCGCGCTTTTGCGCGGTGCGGCAGGTATCACACTGGCAGAACAGGGAGGGGATTCCTTCATAGGCTGCGGTACCGTAATACTGAATTTTCATAGATCAGCGCTCCTTTTGCAATACGTATTTGGTCTATGTGTTCAGTATAGCATAGGTCTTTTCTTTTTGCAAGCAATATTTCAGCCGATGGATAAAAAATGAGGTTATTCTGAAAAAACAATTCTTGTTTTTCTGGGAGGTATTTCATGCGCGCACCGTTTCAGATTCTTGCAATTCCATATCGGAAAACCGACGCCGGTGATTTGTTTGGCGTATTTTGCCGCACAGATTCCGCACAATGGCAGTTTATAGCGGGTGGAGGAGAAGACCAAGAAACGCCGCTTGCGGCGGCAAAGCGCGAGATCGCGGAAGAAACCGGCGTCTTTGCGGATGAAGTGGTTCCGCTTACCAGTTGTGCTCATCTGCCGGTTTCTGTGATTGCTCCTGCTCGTCGGGCGCATTGGGATCCGCATCTGTATGTGATTTTGGAATACGCTTTTGCGTTTGCATGTCCGGAGCAGGTAACGCTATCATCGGAACATAGCGCGATGCAGTGGTTGACATATCCGGAAGCAGAAAAACGGTTGCAGTATGACTCCAACCGCACCGCGTTGTACGAACTTTATCAAAGATTACAGGAGAGAAAAAATGAAACAAAGCATTTTTGATAACGACACCTTTTTTGTGCATTATCAAGCGCTGCGCGCAGAGAAAGGCAACTATAATGAATGTTTGGAACAGCCTGCTATGCGGAAGCTCCTACCGGAGGTCGCGGGAAAACGGATTTTGGATCTTGGATGCGGATGCGGACACAACTGCGAAGAATTTGCCGCACGGCATGCCGCCTGCGTGGTTGGTGTCGATCTTTCTGAAAAAATGCTTGCCGTCGCAAAGCAAGCGCAGACACAGGATCCAAGATTTTGTAAAACCATTACATATCACGCGATGGATATGACGGAAATCGCATCTCTTGGACAGACGTTTGATCTGTTGTACAGCTCTCTTGCGTTTCATTATGTCGAGAACTTTCCGGCGTTTGCCAAAACACTGTTTGCCTGTACGGCGCCGGGCGGTTACTTGCTGTTCTCGCAAGAACATCCGCTCACTACGGCAACGATCGGTGGAAAGCAACATTATAATTATGACGAAATGGGCAATCCGGTGTCGTTTACCTTTTCCGATTACGGCGCCTCCGGTAAGCGCAGTACTTTTTGGTTTGTGGATGGAGTGGAGAAGTATCACCGCACCTTTTCTGAGATCATCACGGCACTGGCACAAGCCGGATACCATATAGAACAGGTTGTGGAGCCTAAACCGGAAGCGGAGGCGTTACGGTTAAATCCGAAGCTGGAGAAAGAGCGTATCCGCCCAATGTTTTTGATTGTGAAAGCGAGGAAGTTGCAATGGAACGTACGGAAACCGTGATTTTAACCAATATGTGCATGATCTGCGATGCCAAGGGGAATGTGTTGGTAGAGGATCGTGTGGATCCGGGCTGGCAGGGAATTGCTTTTCCCGGCGGTCATGTGGAATGGCATGAGCCGTTTACCGACGCTATGATTCGGGAGGTGAAAGAAGAAACCGGACTCACGGTATCTGATTTAGAACTTTGCGGGCTGAAAGATTGGATACGGGAGGATGGTATTCGTTATGTGGTCTGTCTGTATCGCACCGGGACCTTTTCCGGTACGTTACGATCCTCCGCAGAAGGAGAAGTATATTGGGTACCGCTTTCCGATCTTCCCAATCTGCCACTTTCCAGCGGTATGCGCGGCACCTTGCAGTTGTACGCAGATCGTTACCTGTCAGAGCAATTTTTTCAGAAAGAAGAAAACGGTAGCTGGCGGGGGATCTTAAAATAATTTGCATGCCGATTGAAAAACGATTGCAAATGCCAAAAGAATGATTTTCAAAAAGCCTGTGCTTAGAAAAGCACAGGCTTTTTGAAAAATATTTGAAACGGGAGAGATTTTCGGAAGACATGGTTCATTACAGGTTGATTTTTTGCAATCGTTTGATATAAAAACCTTCGGCATCTTCCGCTTGGGAGGCTGTTTGCAAATGCAGATAGCAAAGACCGTTTGCAAGCGCAGGAAGCGGTAATACAGCAATCTCGTGTTCCTCTGCCCATACGGTTACCATCTGCCGGTCACAGTCATAGCGAAGCGTCAATGTAAACCATTTTCCATACGGGAGCTCCTGCTTGTTCGGCAAATAGGACATCGGCGCAAGCTGTGCGACATATTCATCGGTCGGATTCAACCAGGTATCGGAGAGAGAAATGCGCAATGGCATTCCGCGCCGGTAACAGCAGAGCGAAATTTCACCGCGTCTGGAAGCTGGAAAATTCCATACCGCGCCTTGCAGATCATTCCGGCTACGCGGATCATGCAGGGTGGAGAAGAACAGCACATCCTGCGGATAGTGTGTATAATCCGGCTCCGGCATCATTGCCACGGTGTTGTAACGGTTCCAATGGCAATGACCGGAAAACCCACGGAAATTACCGGAAATGCTGTGTCGGAATCCAAAGGTACTCAGATTTCCCATCCCACAGCGGAAATCTTCTGTGCGCGTCGTTTCATAGATCCATTGAATGTCAAACAGAAGGACGGTTCGCACGGCATCACTTTGTCCGATTGCGATCAGAATTTTTCCCTCCGGCAGTTCTTCCACCTGAGCTTGGTGCACACTTTTGTCCCGACTGCTGAAAGGATCCCCGTGTGTGCGGAAATCCGCATCATTGCGTAACGGATTCAGATACAGCTCGCGGAATCCGATCCAAGTTTTTCCGTCATCCTCCGAAATGGCTACATGTGTGGCATCGCGGTTTGTAAAAACATCTTCCCACTGTCCTTCTTGCTCCGCTTTGTCCAGTGGAGGAATTTGTCCTTTCTTTTCGGTTTCGGCAAGCGGGCGCGTATTGCACCAGAAGCATAGTATGCGCCCGTCCTGTAATCGATAAAGGGTGGGCATGGTCAGCGTGGCGTAGAATGGGGAAGGGCGAAGCGGCGTCCAACTTTCTCCCCCGTCAAAGGATTCGGAGAAATAGTGGAAGTCGCGGGAAGTGCGGCAAAGCATCAGAAGCGAACCGTCGGAACGCTCTGCAATTGTCGGCTCACAAGCGCCGTTCTGCCATCTCGGACCTTTGTGGGGAAATTCCACTTTCATCGGCGGTACCGGTGGAAGTGTGACTTCTTTCCAGCTTTCGCCGTCGTCGTCCGAGTACCAAATGACCGGATGTAACATCGGATAATCCCAAAGTCCGGGAAAGAAATCGCGCCGCTCTGCCGCAACGATCAGCCGCTTCCGATTTTGCAAAGCAATCGGCATTCTGCCATTTCCGAAATCGCTGTCTGCCACTTTGAATACCCGTGGTGCATGATCCTCCGGCGATGTACCGATGGCGCAGTATAACCGGTCATTTTGGGAAAACAGTTTCAGATACCGTCCGGAATAGGGACTGCGAAAGGCGGATCCGAGTGTTTGCAATACCGGAAATTCCTCCGCCGTATCCTGGATTGGGGACTGCGGCAATAAATGCAATTTCCAGGATAAACCCAGATCGCAGCTCTCATGATAGACGATTCTGCCGGGGATGTCTACGGAATGTTTCCAGATGGTACCGTAGTGGCGGATCCGTCCATCCGGCATCACACATAAGCCGCGAACCGCATCCTCCGCCTGTGATAAAACCGGTGTCGGCGCATAGATTGCACGATAAAGTTCCCGATCTGTGTCGGAGAGCGTTGCAAACCGTTCCATCAGCGCCTTTTGTGCTGTACAGTCAGCCATTTCAGATTCCTCCTTCAAGATACCGCTTAAGCGATGTTATCTTCAGTATAACAATGCATGTGCCGAAAGTCAAGCGCTTTGGGAAGAAAGCAGGATTTGCAATCCTTTTGCGGAAAATGCAAAACAGATGGGAACTACGGTTAGGACGGGTTCTCCATCAAACAGAAAAAATAAAAGATACCATAGAAATTGCATCTAAGGTATCTTTTTTGAATAGGGTTATCTTTGAATCCGACCGCTTCCGCCACTGCGGAGCAATGCTTCGACTTCCTCTACACTGACCAGATTATAGTCTCCCTCAATGGTATGTTTGAGTGCGGATGCCGCAACTGCGAATTCTACCGCGTCCGAATCGGTATATCCGTTCAGAAGCGCATAAATCAATGCACCGTCAAACGAATCCCCGCCGCCCACACGGTCTACAATGTGAAGCGGATATACGCGGGAGAATGCGGAGGTGCCATCCGTGTGATCGTAGAGCATTGCAGACCAGTTGTTGTCGCTTGCGGAAACGGAACGCCGAAGCGTCAGGGCAACATATTTGCATCCGAAGCGTTCTGCAAGTTGTTTTGCCACGCTTCTGCAAGCGTCAAAATCGACTGCGTCGCTTGTGGGATCTGCGTGAGGCGCACGAATTCCGAATAATTTGTCTGCATCATCTTCGCTTGCAAAACAAACGTCCACATATTGCATCAGGTTACCAAGTACTGCGGAAGCCTGTTCGATGGTCCATAATTTTTTGCGGTAATTCCAGTCGCAGCTGACGGTAAGTCCCTTTTTCTTTGCGATTTGGCATGCCTGTAACGTGATCTTGGCAAGGTTTTCTCCCAATGCCGGTGTGATCCCGGTGAAATGGAACCATGTTGCATCGTTAAAAATTGCGTCCCAGTCGAAATCCGCAGGAGAAGCCAATGCGATGGCAGAACCCGCGCGATCATAGATGACGTTGGATGGACGTACCGAGGCGCCTTTTTCGCAAAAATATAAGCCTACGCGGTCCCCGCCGCGCGTGATTTTGGTGGTATCCACCCCGCGCGCACGCAGATCATTGACTGCAATTTGCCCGATGGCATGCGTGGGGAGCTTGGTGACGAATGCTGTGTCCATGCCGAAATTGGCAAGCGTTACGGCTACATTGGCTTCGCCGCCGCCTACATGAAATGCGAGCGTGTTGCTTTGAATCAAACGATCATAATTTTGTGGGTTCAGCCGAAGCATGACTTCACCGAAACAAACAACTTTTTTCATGTCATTTTCTCACTTTCTGACAAGATGTACGCCAAAACCGAAAAATTCTTCCGCGAAATAAATCAGCTTCAGTTTTCCGGCTTCATCGTATACTGCGGAGGAGGTGTCAAACGCATAGCCTTTTCGGGTAAGGTAAGTCACTGCGCGATCAACAAAATGGGTGCCGATCGCAATATGACCTTTTGTGCCGCGTCCGCATCCGCACATCATTTCAAACGCGTCGGAGGAGAAGTAGCTCTTTCCGGTTGCATTGACCGGAAATCCGAACATCGCGGAGAACAGTCCTGCCGCAGATTTTGCGTCTGCGTCATCCGCGCAGTTGATGCCAAGATGCCGCAATTCAAAGCCAAGCATCAAATGAACTGCCTGTTCGGTCAGTCGTTTGATTTCGGAGAACTGTTTTTCCTTGATAAGCGAATCCTTTACCATGAAAGATCCGCCGCAGGCGAGGATTTTATCAAATTTCAGATAAGATAAAAGATTGGTTTCGTTGATCCCGCCGGTCGGCATGAATTTTACGCCGGCATAGGGAGCACTCATTGCCCGAATCATGGCAAGCCCGCCTGCCGCTTCCGCGGGGAAAAATTTCACCGTGTCAAGCCCCAGTTCCATTGCCGCTTCCACATCGGAGGGAGACGCGCAACCGGGCATGATCGGAATCCCCTTTTCGATACAGTGACGTACGACGTTTGGGTTCAATCCCGGACTGACAATGAATTGCGCCCCTGCGGCGATTGCAAAATCAGCCTGCTGGCAGGTTAAGACCGTACCGGCGCCGACCAACATATCGGGAAGCTCTTTTCGGATTTTTTCAATGGCTTGCGCGGCACAGTCGGTGCGGAACGTAATTTCCGCGACCGGCAATCCGCCGTCGCATAATGCTTTTGCCAGCGGGACTGCGTTTTCCAATGCGTCGATTTTAATGACCGGTACGATGCCGAATGCGGCGATTTGCTCTTTTATGGATGGCATGATATGAAATCTCCTTATCATATAAGAATCTGTAAACAAGGGTACGGAAAACTTTTCTGACTGTACGGAGTATACTTCGGAGGAGGGGAAAAGTCAATGCTTGGGAACCATTTTGCGCCAAAATCACAACCGACAGGACAGAAATTGCGCGGAAAGGATAACTTTCCGCGCTTACTTTTTGCGGTGTGCGTCCAGATAATCCTGCAGGATGATTTGTGCGCTGAGTGTATCTACGGTATCTTTTCGCTTTTTGCCGTGTGTGTCGGTGAAATTCAGAATCTGATGCGCCGCCATGGTAGAACAACGTTCATCGAATAACGTGACTTCCAATCCGGTTTTCTGTGTCAGAAGCTCTGCAAATGCGCGTACACGCGCACTGCGTTCTCCGAGTGTTCCGTTCATGTTGATGGGATGCCCCATGACAATTTTACAAACGTGATATTCGGATGCGGTATCCGCGATCAGATCCAGTAAAGCCGCACGACTTTTTGCCCGCACGGTGCCGATTCCACCTGCCAAAAACTGCGCTTCGTCACTGACGGCAAGTCCGGTGCGCACGTCGCCAAGGTCAATGCCTAAAATCCGGTTTCCCATGGATTACAGCAAGTTATGCGCCTGCGCAAAGGACGCGCTTTCCGCTCCGTCCGGAATGGAGATGGCGCCGCCCGTCCGCATGGCGGTTTTGCAAAAGACTGCGGTTGCAAAGTTTGCCGCGGCGGACAGAGAAGCGGTTTGCGCGAAATGATGGGCAAATGCCGCGATAAACGAGTCTGCCGCGGCAGTTTCATCCACCAGCGTCACATTGCAGGGGGAGGTCAGATTATAGTTGCCGGTATCATACAGGAAGCACCCCCGGCTGCCAAGCTGTAAGACAACGCGCGGCGTGCCGAATTTTTTTCGGATCTGGCGGCAAATTGTCAGACAGTGTTCAATGGAATTCGGTTCTGAACCGGTTTCCCGCCGGATAGACTCAATGCCTAAAATCGGAATAATGTTTCTGCTGTCCGCAGTGATGGAGGCGGAGGGGAGATCCCAAACATCGAAAAATACCGGAATGTCTCTGCCTTTTGCAAATTCACAGATTGCCAGCATCATGGAAACCGGAATTCCGCGCTTCAAAACCACGGCGTCCGGCATAGACTGAAAGGTTTCATCTAATTCATCCGCTGAAAACAGGCGGGAAGAAGCGGCGAAATCAAAATCCCGGCGTTCCTTTTCCGCAACCAGCGAAATGTGCATGGCGGTTTTGCCGCTGTCCAGCACGCTTAAATAACGGGTATCCACCCCTTGATCCTGATAAAATTTCACCAGCGGCAATCCGAACATATCGTTGCCGACTTTTCCGCAAAGGACGCACTGTGCGCCGAGTTTTTGCAGTGCGATCGCCGTAAAGGTGATTCCGTGTGCAGGTATTAGCTGATAGTCACCGTTTGCAACGGTAGTGCCCGCCGCGGGAAGTGTGGGGGGTTGCATGGACAATTCCATTCCGACTTCCCCGAATAGTAAGATCCGTGTTTTCCGCATATCAGCAAGACTCCTCTGTTTTTTACAATATATTTTTATTTATCTTATCATATTTTTTTCGTAAAATCAACCCTTTGCACAAATTTTTGCAATGGAAAACCGAAAAACTTTGCGCAAAAGTAGGCATTTTTTCAATCGAAAGGCGGAAAATCGAAAAAATGCAGAAAAAACGCGTTCGACAACCGAAAGCGACAGCTTTCGCATGCGGAATGCGTTAAGATAAAATTATGGCGGAAAGGAGAGACATATGGAACAGAATACACAGTGTCAAATCAAACGGGAAAACGGTGTCCTCACCGTAAAACTGCAAGGCGAGCTGGATCATTACTCTGTGGCGGCGATCCGGGAGGAGATTGATGCAAATCTTTGCGATTGTGCCGGAAAAGCGTTGATTCTGGATTTGGGAGCAGTGGATTTTATGGACAGCTCCGGACTTGGCTTGATCCTCGGACGGCAAAATAAACTCCGCGCCATCGGCGCAAGACTGATCTTACAGGATCCGACGCCGCAGATTGAACGCATTTTGCGTCTGGCGGGTGTGGACCGGACGATCCAGATGCGCCGGACAAGCGGCAATCCAACAACTTCTGCAAGGATGCAATGCGGCACATCCGTACCGCGGAAAGGAAGCACAAAACTATGAGAACTATTGAAAATGAGATGCAGATGCAGATCAGCGCGCAGGCAGAAAACGAACGGTTTGTGCGCAGTACCGTTGCGGCTTTTATTGCACGGTTGGATCCGACCTTGTCGGAACTTACCGATTTGCGCACGGCGGTTTCGGAGGCAGTTACCAATGCGATCGTACACGGCTATCAGAACCGCGGCGGTACGATTTACATATCGGTACAACTGTTTGCCGGACGCACGGTGCGCATTCGGGTACGGGATAACGGCGTCGGGATTGCGGACATTCCGCAGGCTATGCAGCCGCTTTATACGGGGGATCCGGAAGGGGAACGCGGCGGAATGGGATTTACGATCATGCAGAGTTTTACCGATAAACTACGGGTATGTTCCCATCCCGGTCAAGGGACGACGGTCACGATGACCAAAACGTTGGCATGACCGGACAGACGATTTCCGTCATGGAAGGAGGCACACAAGTGCAGGCAACCACCAACGCACAATTACTGGAAAAGGTCGCGGCAGGCGATCGGGAAGCGTTCGATACGCTGATTGCCAAAAACATCGGGCTTGTGCGCAATGTTGCACTGCGTTTTTGCGGACGCGGTGTGGAATATGAGGATCTGGTACAGATCGGTTCCATCGGTATGATGAAAGCGGCAAGAAGCTTTGATCCCGCATTCGGCACGGTTTTTTCGACTTATGCGGTACCGCTGATTATCGGAGAGATCCGCAGATGCCTGCGGGATGACGGAATTATAAAAGTCAGCCGGACACTCAAACAGCAGGGCGGACGCATTCTGCATGAACGGGAAGCCTTTTGCAAACAATACGGGCGTGAACCGCATTTAAGTGAACTTGCCGCACGGTGCGGTATGGAACAGGCGGATATGATGGAGGCGTTGAATGCAGTCAGTCCCGTCCGTTCCATGGAAGATCCGGTCGGAGAAGATGGGGCGACGCTGGGTTCCTTACTTTTCGATCCGACAGATGAAGTGGAACGCAGTACCGATCACATGGCGCTGACACAAACGATCCGCACCTTGCCCAAAGAGCAACAGCAACTCTTGTATTTGCGTTATACAAAGGAATTTTCGCAACAGCGCACCGGAGAAATTCTGGGGATGACGCAGGTGAAAGTGTCCAGAGAGGAGAAGAAAGCCATTGCCGCTTTGCGTAAGGCGCTTGGAAATTTATGAGTCTCAGGATTGCCCCGCATCTTTGGAAAAGCCGTGAATAAACCCGTTTACATCCGCGGAACAAACATCCCCGCCGACCACACGATCTTTGTAGATCAAAAGATTGGCATAAACTTTTCCCTCATAATTCGGATAGTTGGTGATCAGATACGTGTAGCGGGTTACGGATTTGCGCTTATAGTCGGATAAATCCAGTCCTTGCAGTTGTTGCATGGTGTTGTAGGTGGTAAAGATTTTGTCAAAATCCGCAGGAATGGTCACACTGGCGGTGTCATAGGGCTCCTCCTCGACTGTCCAACCGTATTGTGCAAGAAAAGAGATGCGATCTTTGTTGGTCGAAATATTGCGGAACACGATTCCATCGGAATTGGTATAAACACTGTGAAGCAGCGGCGTGGTTTTGGTCGGTAACACGATCAACAGCGTGACAAACAGGGAAGCGCAAACCAACAGCAGGGCGATGAATTTCAATGTGGACGCTTTCAGCGTATAAATGAACATAGCGAATCCTCCGATTTTCAGATTTCAACTGGGAAACGATTTGATACACTATATGGCAGTCGGCAGCGTTGTATACCAACCTGCCGACTGTTTTTTCTTTGACCTTTTGCAAAATGTTTTAATTGTGTATAAAATGTAAACTTTAGAAAAGCGGGGAAAAATCTAGTGAAAAAAATTGAAATTTTGCAGGAAATATGCTAAAATAAATCATAATTGAAATATATATTCCGACAGATTCTTCTGCCGGGTGGAGATAGAGAACAGGCGGCAAGCCTGCGTGTTGTGAGGAGCAAAAACATGAAAGATCTGATTGCTTATTTAAAAGACTCATGGAACAATCTTGCCGATTATATAAAAGGGTTTCATTTTTTGGATGTTGTAGACATCCTGCTTGTGGCACTGGTACTTTTTGCGGTATTCCAGTTTATCCGAAAGCGACGTGCCGGACGGTTGGCGGTTGGCATTTTAATGCTGGTTGCCGTGCAGTTCGGAAGCGAACTATTGCATCTGACGGCGATGAATTATCTGCTGAAATATGTCTGGCAGGTAGGATTGGTCGCGTTGATTATTCTGTTTCAGCCGGAGATCCGGTCGTTTCTGGAGCAGATGGGAAGCGGTTCCATTCATGGAATTATGAGCATTACGGACCGTTCTACGCAGAGTGATATTCAGAAAATTGCCGCAATTTGCACCGCAGCGTGCGATATGGCAAAAGAAAAAACGGGTGCGCTGATCGTTATTGAGCGCACCGTAAAGCTTGGAGACGTGATTAAAAGCGGTACCAAACTGGATGCGGAGCTTTCCCCGTTTTTGCTTCGGAATATTTTCTTCAACAAAGCGCCACTGCATGACGGCGCAGTGATTATTCGCAACGGCAGAATTTATGCCGCAGGGTGCTTTTTACCTCTGTCCTCCAAAAATGATATTGTGCGGGACCTCGGCACGCGGCATCGCGCCGCCATCGGTATGAGCGAAACAAGCGACGCGGTGGTTGTGGTGGTGTCAGAGGAAACGGGTTCCATTTCCGTTGCCTGCGACGGGGAACTGAAGCGTAATTTCAACTATACCTCTTTGCAGCATGAACTGGAACAGCGCTTGTTTATTCAGCAACATCATCGGGATAATGCGCCGGAAAAGGAGGAAGGAGCAAAATGAGAGAAAAAGAGAAGCCGACACAGACAAGCGACGATGGCACCTATGTCGTGCAACCGAGCCATGTGTTTAACATCGTTACCATTCTTCTTTCCGTACTTGCGGCAATTTTGCTTTGGATGTACTCGGTCAATGCACAAACCGAAAACGGATTGCAACTGGATGTTGTGGTAAAGAACGGCGCGGCGTTTGGCTATACGGACGGAGAGGTTGTCGGAACTGTCAATCTGACTATCAGCGGCAGAGTTTTGGATCTGCGCGATTTGGACAAAGACCAGATCGTTGCTTATGTGGATATGCAGGATGTGAAAAACGACGGTGCGGCACATAATTTTTCGGTGATGATCCGTTTGCCGGACGGCACATCAGATAAACTTGTTTCCTACAAATTCAGCGGAAGCGGAAGCCTGTCCCTGCAGCCGCGCAGTTAAGGAGCCTATTGTGCAGATTCTTCTGAAAAACATCAAAACTCCGGTTTCCGCTTCCGATGCGGAAATCGTGGCGTGTGCCGTAAAGAGGCTGCAAAAACTGGGCAGCCGACAAAAGGTGCGCGCCGCTTCTGTTTATAAACGATCCATCGACGCGCGTAACCGTACCCAGATCTGTTTTGTTTCTTCCGTACTTCTGGACTTGGAAGAAAAGCTGTCTGAATCGGTTTTACAGGCACTTTCGGCGGAGGTATTCACCGAAACTGTTCCGGTATATACTTTTGGCACGCAGCCGTTATCCGCTCCACCGGTTGTAGTTGGATTCGGACCGGGCGGAATGTTTGCGGCATTGGTTCTGGCAGAACAGGGATATTGCCCCGTGGTTTTGGAACGTGGGGAAGATGTGGATGCCCGCACCGCATCCGTTGCGGATTTTTACCGCACCGGTATTCTGAATACCGAATCCAATGTGCAATTTGGCGCGGGAGGCGCGGGGACTTTTTCGGACGGAAAGCTGGTTACACGGATCCATGATCCGTATTGTCGGTATGTTTTGCAATGTCTGCATACGTTCGGCGCACCGGAGGAGGTGCTGTACAATGCGAAACCGCATATCGGAACCGACCGGCTCCGGATCGTGGTGGCAAATCTGCGTGACCGGATCCGATCGCTTGGCGGTACGATCCTGTTTTCTACAAAAATGACAGGATTTTCGGTACGGGATCATCACCTGTATGCCGTGCAAACCACTGCCGGTGAAATTCCGTGCGGCGCAGTCATTTTGGCAACCGGACACAGTGCCCGCGACATTTATACCATGCTGATCGGACGTGGGTTTTCAGTGGAACCGA
>DLLB01000007.1:17609-17766 GCA_002477905.1 Clostridiales bacterium UBA7573
CGTTTTCCGTCGGGGTACGCATTGAACATTTGCAGGCGGAAATAGATGCCGCGCTGTATGGAGATTTTGCCGGTGACACCCGACTTGGGCATGCAGAATATACCTTGTCCAAGCGTGTAGGAGATCGTGCAGTGTACACATTTTGTATGTGTCCGGG
>DLLB01000035.1 GCA_002477905.1 Clostridiales bacterium UBA7573
TTGATGATGATACCGGTTGCGCCGGTGATATCGGTATTCAAAAGCGGGCTTGCCACTGCCTGATCGGCTGCAATTTTCGCTTTGTTTTCTCCACGACCGGTGCCGATTGCCATGTGTGCATAGCCGGCATCCTGCATGATTGCAGTGACATCGGCAAAGTCGAGGTTGACATAACCGTCATTGTTCACCAGTTCGGAAATGCTTTGCACACCGCATCTCAACACATCATCTGCTGTACTGAATGCATTCTGCAGAGTGATGTTTTCCGCAACTGCTTTCAGACGGTCGTTCTGTACGACGATCAAGGAGTCCACGCACTGTTGCAGATTGCGGATTCCTTCCATTGCAACCTCTCTGCGTTTTCTGCCCTCAAATTTAAACGGTGTGGTGACGATACCGATGGTCAGAATGCCGAGGTCTTTTGCGATCTTCGCAACAACAGGCGCAGCGCCGGTACCGGTACCGCCGCCCATACCTGCGGTAATGAATACCATATCTACGTCCTTGAGTGCTTCTTGGATTTCTTTTTCATTTTCGTGAGCGGCTTTTTCACCGATCTCCGGTTTTGCGCCGGCACCTTGTCCTTTGGTGATTTTGGAGCCGATCGCGATCTTTACGGAAGCGTTGGATTTGTTCAACACCGGGGCATCGGTATTGATGGCAACGTATTCCACGCCATGGATGGAAGCGGCGATCATGCGGTTTACGGCGTTGTTACCACCGCCACCGACGCCGATGACTTTGATTTTGACGTTGCTTTCCTGCATTTCATTGCCGAGTTCGAGAGCCATAATATGAAGTTCCTCCTGCGGTTTTTAATAATCTGTACTTTTAGGTATACAACGGGCTTGTATACTTAAATATCATTACTTATATAATAACTTGTTTTTTCTCATTTTGCAAGAGGTTTTTCAAAAAAAGACAAAAAAAATTTTAATTTTTTTTGACTTTTGCATCCAAATGAGAAACGTGCGGAGTTTTTTTCGATAGTAGGAGACGGTGGCTTCAAAAATTAGCCTGCTTTGATAAAAAAAGGATTAGCTTTTGGAAAGGAGTTCTTCAATTCCGGTCACAATTGCACGTGTGGCTTCCGGATGCGCAAATTGAGCGGCAGATTGTTGCATGGCTGTGATGCTGGAAGGGGAGTTTAGAATCTGTTCTACCGCCTGCGAAAGGGAAGTTGCTGTCAAGTAGGCTTCTTCTAACAGGATGGCAGCGCCGGCATCCGCGAATACCGCCGCATTTTTGAATTGATGTTGATTGGCAACATACGGGGAAGGAATGAGGATAGAAGGTTTTGCCGCTTGTGCGATTTCCGATAAAGACATGGCGCCTGCCCGACTGATGATAAGATCTGCCGCCGCCATTCTAACCGGCATATCCGTGAAAAACGGAGATAGTACAAAATTGGAGTACATTTGCAATCCGCTTTGTTCCAGTTTTGTTTGTACCGCCGGATAATCCCGTTTCCCGGTTGCATGCAGAAACAGCCAGTCCGGATGTTTTCCGCAAAGTTGTTGTAACATGCCAAGCACCGCAGTGTTGATGGGCGCGGCACCGAGACTCCCGCCGCAGGAAAGAATGATCCGGTGGTAATTTGGAATTCCCAGTTGTTTTTTTGCTTTTTGCTGGTTCATATGGGAAAATTCTTTCCGCAGGGGGTTTCCCACGGTACGGATCCGATTTTGCACCGAATCCGGCAGATAGGAAGCGGTTGCTTCAAAATTGGTAAAGAGCAGGGAAATCTGCGGCGCAAGCATTTTCACGGCAAGACCGGGAATGGCATTGGATTCGTGCAGTACGGTTGGAATGCCTTTTTTTTGCGCCGCGCGTAGCATGGGATAGCATACATAGCCGCCGGTTCCGATGACACAATCCGGCGCAAAGGAAGTCAGAATTTTTCGTGCGGCTTTTTTGGAAGATAAAAAATAATAGAGTGCTTTCAGATTTTTCAGGGTAAAACGTCGTTGTAATCCCATGATCCGGATGGAGGAAAACGGGTAATGAGCCGCCGGAACCAAGGTGGCTTCCATTCCGCTTTGGGTACCGACAAAACGGATTTCGGCATCCGGATGGCTGGCGCGGAAGGCGTCTGCAATCGCAATTGCCGGATGGATGTGACCGCCTGTGCCACCCCCTGTGAGTAACAACTTCATGAAGAATCCTCCTGCGTAAATTGAAAATATGAAGATCAAAGCTGTATCGGAATTTTAAGTAGTGCGATCCCGGTACATATGTCTGGAAATTCCCAGTAATATCCCGACCTCTCCCAGTAACATCAATAAGGCACTGCCGCCGTAACTGAAAAACGGTAGGGTAATGCCGGTGTTCGGAATCATGGCAGTGACGACCATGATGTTCAGAATCGCCTGAATTGCGACATGGGATACAATTCCGATTGCAACTAATTGCGAGAACGTATCCGGTGCGTGCATTGCGATGACAAATCCGCGCCAGATAAACAAAAGAAACAACGTGATGACCGCAACAGCTCCTGCAAAGCCGAGTTCTTCGCAAACAATCGAAAAAATAAAATCATTTTGCGGAGCGGACACATAGAGATGCTTTTGGGAAGAATTTCCTAATCCTACACCGAGTAGACCGCCGTTTCCGACGGCATACAGCCCCTGCAAGGTTTGCCATACCTCCCCTTGCAGAGAGTAATTTTCCGGATGTAACCAAACATCAATGCGCGTTTTCGCATAGTTGGTGAATAGCAAAACCACAAGAATTCCGCTAAGCGCGGCACCTCCGCTTGCAAGAAGCCATATCTTTCTTGCACCGCCGACGAAAATAATGACCATTCCGATACAAAATACAATAATTAAACCGGAAAAATGGTTCTCCAGTAAGATCAGTAAGAGTGCCATTCCGAGAATCAGTACCGGATACAGGACACCGTAAAGCGACGAGGTTTTGAAATCTCCGTAATCCGTGATCTGTGCCTGATGATTGGAAATATACCATGCCAGGATGAGTACAACTGTGAATTTTGCAATTTCTGTTGGTTGAAAGCCGAATCCGCCGATGTAAAGCCACCGCTTGGCAACTCCGGCGGCGGTTCCCATAATCAGTACGGCGGCAAGACAAAGCAATGTAAACGCGTAGGCAATCGGCGCATATTTTCGGATCACACGGTAGTCTACCAAAGATGCGGCAAGCATGACAACGACACCGGCTACGGCGAATACGATCTGTTGACGAATAAAATAGTAACTGTCCCCATACCGGTGCAGTGCATACGCATAACTTGCGCTGAAAACCATCACCGAACCGAATGCGAGCAAGAGCAAAAGGATCCACAGCATAGGCTTGTCAAGTTTGCCTTCTGTATAAAGAAGTCCGGAAAATCA
>DLLB01000040.1 GCA_002477905.1 Clostridiales bacterium UBA7573
TTTCAAGACCGCCTCGTTATGACCACTTCGATATCCCTCCGTATGGAAAGATTGCCATTTCATTTTTCTCTGAAAAAGGGTTTTGCAACCAAAGCAGTAGTAGTATAACACAGATTTTTCCGAAAGTCAAGATTTTCCGAGAGATTCCCTCCACAAATTTCATGCGTTCGTTTGCCGTTATCCGAAAAATTCCGCACTTTGCATAGGACTGCACGAATTCGCCCCGGAATTTTTCGGATATTCAGATCCTCTGCACCGGTAAATGATGTCGTTCCAACGTCCGGACAGCTTGCTCCAGTGCTTCTCTTGTGGGCATGACAGGAGGAAGGGCAGACGGTATATCCAGCGCCGCGTATTTGGAAGCGGCATATGCGTGATACGGCAAAACCCGTACCCCCGTCACATGATGCAGCATAGACAGAAATTGCCCGATCGCCTCCACCTCCCCGTCGTTCCATCCCGGCACAAACGGGATCCGAATCTCTGTCCGTTTTCCGGCTCCGTCCAAAAAACGCAGATTCTCTAAAATCTTCTGATTGAACTGACCGGTACACCGCTGATGGACGGTTTCCGAAAATGCCTTCACATCATACAAAAAGCAATCCGTATACGGCATCACCTTTTCCAAAGCGGAACGCGGCACAAATCCGCAGGTATCCACCGCCGTAGAAATACCGTCCCGTTTTAATCTTTCCAACAGCTGCGCGCAGAAATCCGGGTACAAAAGGCATTCCCCGCCGGACAAGGTAACTCCGCCGCCCGAATTTTCATAAAAGGCGCGATCTGCCTCCAGAACCGGTAACAGTTCTTCCACCGTCATTTCCCTGCCGTACTGCTGTAACGCGCCCGCCGCACAAACCGAAACGCACTTTCCACACGATACACACGCGGAGCGTACCAACCGATGCGCATTTCCCGAAAAATCCTGCGCGGCATGCGGACAAACCTGCGCACACATCCGGCATCCCGTACATTTTTCCGCATAAAATGCAAGCTGTGGCGCGGCGGACAATCCCTCCGGATTGTGACACCACGCGCAACGTAGCGGGCATCCTTTCAAAAAAACGGCTGTGCGAATGCCGTCCCCATCGTGGACGGCAAACCGCTTTACATCAAAAATCATCGCTTTCATTGTTTTTCGCTCCTACACTAAAACTACCGTGTAAAATGGAACCTGCTGTGAGATCCGGTCAAATATCGCGAATGTTTTCCGCACGCTTCAGATATGCATTCTGTTCTTCCCTGCTCAGATTGTTCCACAAAACATTCCAGCCGCAGACGCGGACTTGCAGATTCCGATATTTTTCCGGATGTGCTTGCGCGTCCTTAAGCATCTGTGCGCTGAAAATATTGAACTGCATCGCCATACCGCCGCCACGCAGGTACGTTTGCAGCAATGCGATCATCACCGCAAGTCCGTCCTCTCCCGCGACGGCGCTTGGATGGATCATCAAATCCACATTATACCCCTCTAAGCACAAGGACGGAGCGGTTTGGAGGGCAGCATGAATCAATGCGGTCACGCCCTCCCGATCCATACCGACAGACGGGGATGCGTTTTTGGAAAGTTCCTCTCCGGCAAGCCGACCGTCCGGCGTCGCGCCGGTACGCTTTCCGGCAGTCAGAAATGTACGCGCGGAATGCATATGCGCTTTATAAACACCGCCCCGTGCGTTCGGCGTCAAATCGATCTTTGTTGCATAATGACGGGCAATTGCCGCCGCATAGGCATTGGTTTCCGGATCCGCATTTCCGTATTTCTTTCCGGAGCACAGAATTTTTGCCCGAATCCTTTCAAATCCCTGCCAATTCTTCTGCAGTGCCTCCCGCAAGGTCTGCAAGGTCAACAGATGTTGTTCGTACACCATCTCTTTCACCGCCAGCAAAGAATCCACGGCAGTCGCAAATCCGCAACTCAAAATACAGGAATTGTTATACTGGCTGCCACGCGCATAAGCATCCAGCCCCTTTTGCAAAGCTCCCTCTATGGTTGCCGTATACAGCAGAGAGGGATTGATCGACGAAAGCATGGGATCATACAGGCGGTTGCCGATGGCAAAGCACAGCTCTATCATAAAATCCAGTTGTTTCAAAAACGCTGTATAGAAATCCTCAAAAGTCGGCAGATCTGCCGGCGTACCGGTATGACATCCGATCTGTTTCTGCGCTGTTGTATCATAGCCGTCAAAAAGCGCATACAGCACTGCTTTTGCAAAATTGAGATAGTGAGAAGCCGTGCTGACTTCTTTTGCCCGCACACGCGTCTCATAGCAACCGCTGATCTCAAAATCCGTCGCTTCCTCTAAACTTGCGCCATAGCACATCAAGGCTTTGCGAAATCCCGGCTCGCAACAGAACACAAAGTTCCCGTTACCGTCCCGCACACGGGAGAGCGCCTTTTCCAAAAATTCCTTTGGCGTATTCTCTGCCACTTTCATTTGTATTTTGGGATTATAAATGCCAAGCTGTCCGTATACCTCCAAAATATCGTAGGACAAATCGTTTACCAGCGTCTCGCCCTTCCCGTTTGTCCCGCCGAGATAAAACGGATGTCCCCAATAGTTGCCGATGGCGGAAAACTGCATCATGAAATATGCCAGAAATTCTTTGATTTCCTCCCGACTGTGTCTGCCGCTTTGCAAATCACGC
Source organism: Clostridiales bacterium UBA7573 (assembly GCA_002477905.1). Lineage (GTDB taxonomy): Bacteria > Bacillota > Clostridia > Oscillospirales > CAG-272 > UBA7573. The sequence goes on from DLLB01000040.1 coordinate 2,650, forward strand.
TGATAAAACGGATACAGCGTTTGATCCAATCCGTTTCCAAGCGACCGCGCCTGGTAATTATCAATATGCTCTATCAACATAAAGTAAATATAAATTGCCATCAGCGCGTCATAAGTCGTTTCGGGTACGCCGGTTGCAAGCCGCTGTAAGCAGGGGGCAACCACTGCGGTCTTTTCGCATGGGTGCGCAAGCGCATAGCGATGCAGGCGATCCAAGATCCGCAGGATAGCGGAAAGCTCGATCTCCATACCTGCAAACAGTGCGTCGGATTCTGTGCAAAGCGTACCGTTTGCACGATGCTTGGCATGATACCGCACTACCCGTTCTTTCAGTCCGGGAAATCCAAGCCGGAGCAATGCATTCCAATCCGGTACCACATGGTCAAAATCCGGCCACATCGTAATTGCGCCGGAAGCGTTGCAATCCTTTTCCATCTGCTGCAACCGCTTTTTCCGCGCTGTTTCTTCCGTATCGGCGCCGCTCTCCCGTAAAAATTCCTGCTGCCACAGTTCCTGTATAAAATATAGCGGACGTCCCCAGGTGTAAAAGCCGACGAAATAATCCTGCGCGTTGACGTCTATACGCATATGATCCAACACATAGGCAAACGCTTTGGCTTTGATCAAGGCGTGCGGCTGATCTTGGACAGACGCGTACAATTCCTCCAATCCCTTTCGGATTTCCAAATCGTTTAACCCTGTGGACGCATCATATTCATATCCGTGGTAACGCATCCGCGCAAACGGATCAAACGGCTCGTCGGTGCGGTGGTATTTATTCTCCAAATAGGAACGATCCTGTTCCAATGTCTGAAACATCTGCTTCTCCTCCTCTTTCCATTCCCATCCTCTGCCAAAACGGATCTTGCATTCCCTCTGCTTTCCAGTATACCGATTTTCCGAAAAAAGTCCATGACTTTTTCTCCTGACTTGACTTTTTCCGCACATAAAAAACGGAAATCTTTCGATCTCCGTTTTACTTGGCAGATTTCGGTCCCGCCATTTCCCGATAAGCACGCATACTCATGCCATAACGGCGCAAGAATACTTCCGACGCCCAACCGATATGATTGAAGCCGCTTTCAAATATAATGTCCGCAATGCTGTGATTGCTGTTTTTTAACATACTGGCAATGTAATTCAATCTCAGAAGATTGACATATTCCGTCACACTCATATGATAATATTTCCGCATGCTCCGGCAGACGTGTTCTCTGCTTTTATCGGTTAAAGAAAAGAGTTTCGGGGTACCGAGCATAAAATTTCCATCCTCCTGCATCTGTTCGCAAAGGTCGGACAACCATTTCGGAACGCTGAGACGCGTGGGCTGAAAATCCCCGAAATGCAAAGTAAACAGGGTAAACAGCAGTGTGCGCACCGCCGTTTTCCGTTTCTCCTGTGCCGAAGCGTCCAAAGCGCAGATAAAATCCATTTGCGTATGAATTTTTCCGGCATCCAGTTCCGACAAATGTACCATCGGCGGAAGCGGCGCACAAAGCAATTTCTGAGACGGGAATCCCTCCCCAAGGTACGCAAACAGCGACTCGACGGTTTCTTTGGTAAAGGTCAGATTCAGCATGGAAAATTCCGCGTTGTCGTTTTTTTGGTAATCATGTGTATCAAACGGGCGTATGAATACCAGATCCCGCGCGTGAAGCGGCACTGACGCGCCGTTGACAAGGTGCGTCGCTTCTCCGTCAAGGAAAAAGAACATTTCATAATAATCGTGATAATGCGGGCGGAAATATTCCGTTTTACTTTTTACATAGCGGTAGGAACAACCGGTGACAGGATCGACAAACCGATCGGCGGTTAAAAGCTTCGGTTCCGTTTACTTTCCCTTCTTTCTTTCAAAATATCACAATACCGTATGATTATATCACAATAACAGTTGCAATGCAAGTCCTTTTGCGTTATGATGAAAACACACGCAAGTTCAGCGAACGGGGAGGAAAAAAATGAATCTGAAAAATCATGTTCTCAAACTTATGGAACAGCTCGGTCAGTTGCGTTTTCGGGAAATCGGCAAAGTGGAAAATACGGAATACCGCAAAGCCGACGGCTACAAACACGGGAATACACCGCCCAAAGACGGGTATCAACCTCTTTGCGCACAGACGCTGCTCAGCGGAAAAGACGCGCACTATTGGATCCGCGGCACTTTCGACACACCGAAAGCAACGGACGTAAATACGGAATATCTGCTGAAAGTCACAACCGGCAAAGAAGGGCAGTGGGACGCAACCAATCCCCAAGGACTGCTCTATCTGAACAGGGAAATGGTACAAGGGCTTGACACCAATCACACCACCGCATTTTTACAGCCGGATACTCACTATGAGATGGTGAATTATTTTTATGTCGGGATGATCGACGAGGCGGTACACTGCGATTTCCGGTTGCTCGCGCTCGACCGCGCCATTGAAAATCTGTATTACGACATCAAAGTACCGTATGATTGCTATCTGCTCTGTGATCCGGCGTCCTCCGACGCGCTGACGATCATCGAAACGCTCTCGGAGGGCGTAAGACTTTTGGATCTGCGGCTTCCCTATTCTCCGGCTTTCTATGCGTCGCTTGCCGCCGCGCAATCGTATATCACCGAAGAATTCTATGAAAAATGCTGTTCGGTGGCAGGAAAGCCGATCATCAACTGCTTAGGACATACGCATATCGACGTCGAATGGATGTGGACGCGCGATCAGACGCGGGAAAAGATCCAACGCAGTTTTGCCACGGCAAAATCTTTGATGGATCGCTATCCGGAATACCGATTCATGCTTTCCCAACCGGAGTTGTATCGGTATCTGAAAGAAGAAGCACCGGAAAAATACACAGAACTGAAAGAATTGGTGGAAGCCGGTCGTTGGGAGCCGGAAGGCGCCATGTATCTGGAAGCCGACTGCAATCTGCTCAGCGGGGAAAGCTTTATCCGGCAGATTCTCCAAGGGAAACGCTTTTTCCGAAAAGAATTCGGCAAGGACAGCCGGGTACTATTTTTGCCGGACGTATTCGGATACAGCGCGGCGCTGCCGCAGATTCTGCGCAAATGCGGCGTGGATTATTTCGTGACTTCCAAAATCAGTTGGAATGATACCAACACCGTTCCGGTGGATCAGTTTTATTGGGAAGGCATCGACGGAACGGAGATCTTTACCAGTTTTATCACCGCGCAGAACTACACGCCCACGCCGACGCGGATCACCAGTTATGTCGGGCTTTTGACGCCCAGTCACATGAAGGGCGCATGGAACCGGTTCCAGCAAAAAGACTATACACGCCGGACGCTCTCGGTATTCGGATACGGAGACGGCGGCGGCGGTCCGACCAAAGACATGCTGGAAACCCAGCGGCGGCTTGCCAAAGGAATCCCCGGTATGCCGGTTACGCAGATCGGATTTTTGCTTCCGCATCTGCAAAAAGCGCAGTCCGAATTTGACGCGCACGCGCAAAAAACCGGACGCATCCCGAAATGGGTTGGCGAATTGTATTTGGAATTCCATCGCGGCACCTATACTTCCATTGCAAAGAACAAACGCAACAACCGCAAAGCGGAATTTGCACTGCAATCGTTAGAAGCGCTCTCCTCTGCGGCAACGCAGTTTGGGGGCACCTATGACATGGCGGGGATCGACGCAAACTGGACGCGCGTTTTGCACAATCAGTTCCACGACATCATCCCCGGTTCCTCCATTCGGGAAGTGTACGATCTCACCGACGGCGACTACAAAGAAATTTTCGAATTCTGCCAAACACAAGCAGAAGAAAAATTACAGTTTCTTGCAAGCGGCATCGCAAGCAAGGGATGGCTGGTCTACAATCCGCTCGGATTTGCACGGCGCGGCATGGTACGCATTGCGGATCAATGCGTGGAGCTTCCGGAGGAAATCCCGGCATTCGGCTGGAAAGTCGTTCCATTGCCCAACCCTTCTTGCGCTGTGACTGTGACGGGACTTACAGCAGAAAATCCGTTTTATCGGCTTACCCTGTGTAAAAACGGCAGAATTGCTTCTTTGTATGATAAACGCGCGGCGCGCGAGGTCTTCACACCGGGAAAAGCGGGAAACGCTTTCACGGCATTTTCGGATTATCCGTTCAATTATGATAACTGGGAAATGAGCGACTACTATCCGCAAACCCGCTTTGAACTGGATGAAACAGCAAAGATCACGCCGGTCTTTGACGGCAGCCGCGCAGGATTTGCCGTCCGGCAAAAGTATTTGAACTCCACACTTCTCCAGTATATCTGGCTGTACAGCGACAACCCGCGGATCGACTTTGAAAATGAAATCGACTGGCAGGAACACCATCAGATCCTGAAAGTCTTTTTCCCGCTGAATGTACACACCACACGCGCGACTTATGAAATTCAGTTCGGACATGTGACGCGGGATACACACAGGAATACCTCCTGGCAGGCTGCGCAGTTTGAAGTGTACGCGCACAAATGGGTGGATGTCAGCGAATACGATTACGGCGTTTCTCTCTTAAACGACTGCAAATACGGATACGGCACAGAGGAAAATATGCTGTCTCTGACCGTCCTCAAATGCGGCACTTATCCAAATCCGGAAGCGGACATCGGGCGTCATGTGTTCACCTATTCTCTGCTTCCGCACACCGGAGATTTCCGTCAAGCAGGCGTAATACAGGAAGCCTATGCTTTGAATGTGCCGATGCAGACCGTGTTCTGCCGCGGAGGCGGACAGGGCGTTCCGGACACTTTCTCCCTTTTGCAGTGCGATGCGGACAATCTCATTTTCACGACGGCGAAACGTGCGGAAAACGGCGACGGGTGGATCATGCGTCTATACGACGCGTACGATTGCAAACGCAACGTGACGCTTACGATTCCGGACGCTTTCTCCAAGGTGACGCTTTGTGATATGATGGAAAACGAAATCCGTCCGCTTACGTTGCAGGACCACCATGTCACATTTGAGGTTTCCAACTTTGAGATTGTCACGCTGAAATTTACAGAATCGGGTTGCTAATTTGCAGAATTCTACTTGCAAAATGCGAAAAAATATGATAGAATGCATATAATCGAATGATTTTCCCCATTCAAATGTAACTTTCGGAGGAATCTATCATGGAACTTCGCCCCGCCCTCGGCAGTCTGCGCGAGACAGACGGCATGACGTTTTTGCCAACCGGACAACTGAAAGAAGCGTTGCAGTTTATCAAAGATCATCAGCTTTATGACGCTTCTCTGTTTGCAAAATTTGTTTCTCAATTCCGTGCACCGTCAGACGACGCCGATCTTGGCTGGCGATGCGAATACTGGGGAAAAATGATGCGCGGCGGCGCCATGATCTGCAAATATGACAATGATGACCGCCTGTACGCCACGCTGGAAGCCAGCGTGAAAGATCTGCTGCATGCACAAAAAGAGGACGGCAGTTTCACCACCTACAGCCCCTTAAAACAATTTCAAGGATGGGATGTCTGGGGCAGAAAATATATCCTGCTTGGGCTGGAGTATTTCTATGAGATCTGTCGGGATCCGGATTTAAGCAAAGCGATTTTGCGGGCGATGACGCGCCACGCGGATGCCATCTTAGCCGAGGTAGGAGAAAACAAGCTCAGCATTCACGACACCTCCATGCACTGGCAGGGAATCAATTCCTGCTCGATTCTGGAGCCGTATGTCCGCCTGTACAATCTCACCAAAGAAAAACGGTATCTGGATTTTGCCGCTTATATTGTCAACGACTGCAAAACCAGCGACGCGGATATTTTCACCTGTGCGTTTCAGAACAAAGTTCCGCCGTCTTCTTATCCGGTAACCAAGGCGTATGAGGTCATGTCCTGCTTTGAAGGGCTTACCGAGTATTACCGCATAACGCGCAATCCGGAGGATCGGGAAGCGGTGATCCGCTTCGCGGACGCGATTTTGGCAAACGAAGCCACCATTCTCGGAAATCTCGGTTGCTCGTATGAGAATTTCGATCATGCGCGCACTACGCAAACCAAAACGCCTCCTTGCGAAGTGATGCAGGAAACCTGCGTCAGCGTCACCTGGATGAAGCTGTGTTTTCAGCTCCTGCGTCTGACGGGGAATCCGAAATATGCCGACGCCATGGAACGCACTTTCTACAATGCGTATCTCGGCATGCTGAACACCGAACTGAACCTTTGCACCGAAGCCGTTTCCCATCAGCCGGTCGGCTTTCTGCCGTTTGATTCCTACACGCCGCTTCTGCCGGGTGGCAGACGTGGATTCGGCGGTGTCGGCGGTTTCAAACGCATGCGCGACGGTTCTGCCTACGGATGTTGCGCTTGCATCGGCTCTGCCGGTATGGGCATATTCCCCGCCGCCGCCATCCTGCGGCAGGAACGCACCTTGGTATTGAATCATTACTTCAACGGCGCCATGACGCTGACGACTCCGGGCGGACAGACTTTACGGTTGCAAATGCAGTGTGCTTATCCGTATGACGACCGCATCCGGATTGTGTTACATCTGCCGAGTCCGGAATCCTTTGTATTGGCTTTACGGATCGCAAAAGATTGGAGACAGGCAGAGATTCGCTATCAGACCGAATCGTTTACAACTTCCGAGAGCGGGTATGTCTGTTTAGACAAACAATTTTCAGACGGTGACGCGGTGATTCTGAATCTGGATCTGCCGGTAAAGGTGGTTTATCCGGACGCCGACGCGGAAAACCGCAACGCGTATTTTGCCGTTTCCCAAGGCAACATTGTCTACGCCTTGGACAGTCGGTGCGGCGTTCCTTCCGACACGCCGCTTGCGGTACGCACCGAAGCAGATCAAACGGTTGCGGCAACCCGCTCCAACCATCCTGCGCTCATCCGGTGTAATTCCGTCATCGCCATTCCGCTGACGGACGGCAACAATCTGCCGCTTGTCGATTTTGCATCCGCAGGCAAGCACTGGAAGGATTCCTACGCCGTCTGGATGAAGAAAAAATCATAAGAATCCTTTGATAAATACGTTTTGCGTAATAAATATCCACCCGCGTAGCGGGTGGTATTTCATTTTC
>DLLB01000057.1 GCA_002477905.1 Clostridiales bacterium UBA7573
CATTCACCATTCCCTGTGTAATGGCGCAAATCTGACGGGAGCCATCCGGCAGTGTCAGCGTCACCTCTCCGTTACAGATTGCGGCAGTGAGCGGCGTATGATGCGCCATGATTCCCAGCATTCCGTCGCTGATCGGAATGACCAAAGAGACGCACTCCCCGATATAAAACGCCCGTTCGGGAGACAGAATTTCCAAATGAAAGGTCTGCATAAGCACTCCTTACAACCGTTTTGCCTTTTCTACCACATCGTCAATCGTTCCGGCGTTGAAAAAAGCACTTTCCGGATAATCATCCATTTCACCGTTTACGATCGCTGCAAAACCGCGTATCGTTTGCGCAAGCGGTACATAGACACCCTTGATCCCCGTGAACTTCTCCGCAACGGCAAACGGCTGAGACAAAAACCGCTGAATCTTTCTCGCCCGATAAACCGTTAACTGATCTTCTTCCCCCAATTCCTCCATGCCGAGAATGGCAATGATGTCCTGCAATTCTTTATAATGCTCCAAAATCTCCTGCACACGGCGCGCCACGGTATAATGCTCCGTTCCCACAATCTCCGGCTCCAGCATACGCGAAGTGGAAGCAAGCGGATCCACGGCAGGATAAATACCAAGTTCCGCAATCTTGCGGCTTAAAACCGTTGTGGCATCCAAATGGGCAAAGGTCGTGGCAGGGGCAGGATCGGTCAAGTCGTCTGCCGGCACATAGATCGCCTGTACGGAAGTGACAGAGCCATTCTTTGTAGAAGCGATTCGCTCCTCCAACGCTCCCAGATCGTTTGCAAGCGTCGGCTGATACCCTACGGCAGAAGGCATTCTGCCCAGTAACGTAGACACTTCGCTTCCTGCCTGCACAAAGCGGAAAATGTTGTCGATGAAAAGCAATACTTCCTTATGGCATTCCTCCCGAAAGTATTCCGCCATGGAAAGTCCCGTCAGCGCAACACGCATCCGCACACCCGGCGCCTCGTTCATCTGCCCGAACACCAGTGCGGTTTTCTCCAGTACGCCGCTCTCCTGCATTTCCGACCAAAGATCATTTCCTTCCCGACTGCGTTCTCCAACGCCGGTAAAGATGGAATATCCGCCGTGTTCCGTCGCAATATTGTGAATCAGCTCCTGAATCAGCACCGTTTTTCCAACGCCCGCGCCACCAAAAAGTCCGATCTTTCCGCCCTTTGCATACGGCGCCATCAGATCAATGACTTTGATTCCGGTTTCCAGCACTTCCTCTACGTTTTTCCGTTGCGTATAGGTCGGCGGCGTTTGATAAATCGCCCGCCGCTTCTGCTCTTTCGGTAGGGGAGCGCCACCGTCAATCGGCTCTCCCAATACATTGAACAGTCTGCCCAAAACTGCATCTCCAACCGGAACCGTGATCGGTCCGCCGGTTGCGATCACGTCCATCCCGCGGCAAAGCCCTTCGCTTGCACCGAGCATGATGCAACGTACCATATCCGCATGCAGGTGCTGTGCAACTTCCATTACCCGCGTTTCCCCTTTGACGCACACCTGCAATGCCTCCCGAATTTTCGGCAATGCGCCCTTTGCAAACGTCACATCCACCACCGGTCCTGACACACCCGCCAGTTTTCCTACATTCGTGCCAAGCGTTTTTGCGTTTTCCACTTCTGTTTCTCCTTTCTCGCCGTACTTATTTCCGCAGGGCTTTGGTTGCCGCCGTGATCTCGGTCATTTCCCGGGTAATTGCAGCCTGACGGATACTGTGATACTGCATTTGCAGTTGCTTTAACATTTCCTGCGCGTTTTTTCCGGCGGTATGCATCGCATTCATCCGCGCCTGTTGCTCACTGCAATAGCTGTCCACAAGGCAACTGTAAATAAATCCTGTCAGATAGCTTGGAATAATCCCGTTGAGCACAGTATCCGGATCGGGATAGAATTCCTTTTCCGAAAGGTGCTCTGTGTCCTTTGGCGTATAAAACCGGCTTCGCTCCAGCGGTAACAGGCAATTTCTTTTGCATTCGCTTGGTTTTCCGTTTTTATAATCCGTATAAATAATATTGATTTCATCCAAGCGGTCCTCTTGGTAATACTCCAGCAGATCCGCACAAATTTTACGGGATTCCCAAACGGTCGGAAACGCTGCGGAATAGGTGAAATCCGCAACATACGGAATCCGGTTCCGGCAACAATATTGTCTGCCATATTCTCCGATCACAAACAATACCGTCTGCGGGTGGCGGTTCACATAGTTCTGCGCAACGGCAAGCGCAGTATGATTATAGCCGCCGGCAAGCCCTTTGTCAGAAGTTACAAGCAAGATTCCATGTCGGTAGTGTGCCCCGTCTTTGGGCGGCGGCACGCGAAAATAGCGGTTATCCGTGTTCGGAATATACCGGAATAATTCTCCGATCTGCACCTTCAATTCTTTGAAATAAGGCTTCGTTCGATCTACTTCCCGTTTTGCCTGCCGCATTTTTACAGAGGCAATCCGATACATGGCGTCCGTCACTTTTTGGGTTTCCCGGATACTGCCGATGCGTTGTTTGATTTCTTCGGCGTTCGCCATGTCTGCTTCCTCCTGTTTTTAGTTTTGGTCTGTCAACGCAGGCATTTGGCTTGTCAGAACTTCCTGTGCGGCAGAAAGAATCTCCGCTTTCAGTTCCGGCGTCAGCTCGGCTGCGTGTTCCATCCGCAGGCGTAAAGAGCCGTAATCCCGCGCAAATCCCTGCAAAAGTACGGCTTGCGCCGTTTTGATTTTGGCAAGCGGGAATTCCGTGAACATCTGCGCCTGTGCGCAAAGCAAAAGTACCACCTGCTCCCACATGGCAAGCGGAGCTTGCTTATTCTGTTTTAACAGTTGCATCAATCCCGCGCCATATCGCAATTGTTTTGCGGTCTGTTCATCCAGATCACCGCCGAATTTTGTAAACACCTGCATTTCCCGATACTGCGCAAGATCCAAACGGATCGAACCGACGGACTGTTTCATAAGCTTGGTTTGCGCGGCACCGCCCACACGGGACACTGACAACCCGACGTTCACCGCCGGACGCTGTCCTGCAAAGAACAGCTCGCTTTCCAAAAAAATCTGTCCGTCTGTAATGGAAATAATATTGGTCGGAATATATGCCGAAACATCACCCGCCTGTGTTTCCACAATGGGGAGCGCGGTCATACTGCCGCCGCCAAGGGCATCGGAAAGTTGCGCAGAGCGCTCCAACAGGCGGGAATGCAGATAAAACACATCTCCGGGATAAGCTTCCCGCCCAGGCGCATGCTCTAAAAGCAGACTGAGTGTGCGGTAAGCCACCGCATGTTTGGAAAGGTCGTCATATACGATCAGTACATCCCGCCCGCGGTACATAAAATACTCCGCGATCGCACATCCGGCATAGGGGGCGATGTACTGCAAAGATGCCGGATCGCTTGCGGGAGAAGAAACGATTACGGTATATTCCATGGCACCGTGATTTTGTAAAGCCGCCGCGACTTTGGCAACCGTATCTGCCTTTTGCCCGATGGCAACATACACGCAGACCACGTTTTTCCCCTTTTGATGCAGGATCGTATCCATGGCAATGGTAGTTTTTCCGGTTTGCCGATCTCCGATAATCAATTCCCGCTGTCCGCGTCCGATCGGAAACATCGCGTCTATGGTAAGAATCCCGGTTTCCAAGGGACGGCTGACGGATTTACGATCCACAATTCCGGGGGCCGGGCGCTCCATCGGATAATACTCTTTTGCACCGATCTCCGCGCCGCCGTCGATCGGTTTTCCAAGCGGATCCAAAATGCGTCCGAGAATCCGGTTGCTAATCGGGAGCCCGGCGGTTCTGCCTGTCCGCAGTACCCGTGCACCGGCACTGATCTCACTGTCATCTCCGAACAGCACAACGCCAAACGTCCCATTGGTACGGATGTCCTGTACCATTCCTTTGATCCCGCAATCGAACAGAACGATCTCGCCGTATGCGACATCGCTTAATCCGCTCACCACCGCAATCCCGTCTCCGACCGCCTGCACAAATCCAACCTGCTGATACCCCGGATCCAGTTCAAACTGCGCAATATCTTCCCGAATGAGCGAGATGATCTTCGCCGGATCATATTCCTTTTGCAGTGCCTGAATGGATTTCCGCAGTTGTCGGATACGACCGAGGGTACTCCAGTCATAGTTGTCGTCTCCGACAAAGATCCGGAAGCCGCCGACAACGGACGGATCCCGCCGAATGAGAAATTCAACGCGATCGGTCTGATAATGCGCTGAAAAAAATGTGCGCATTTTGGCAAGCTGTTCTTTTGTCGGCGGCGTCACGCACGCGATCTCCACTTTCAGGGGTTCCACCGCGTTTTTTTCGCTTTCCGCAAATACCTGCTCTGTTTCTTTCATTCGGATGTCCTCTGCGCTTCGACCGTTTGATCGGCTAAGCGGATAAATTCATCATACAGCGCTTGGTTGCGCTCCGGCGTCACAGTGTCGCTTAAGAGCTTTTGCGTTGCGGATAACACGAGTTCTCCGATCTCCGTCTGTGCAGAGCTTAAAATATGCTCTTTCTGCTCCTCCGCATCCTTCTCCGCCGCCGCGATCAGTAGCGCCGCCTTTTCTTTTGCCTGCGCCATGCAATCCTGCGCCGCCTCTGCCATTTCCCGCTCTGCCTGTTTCCTTTTTTCTGACAGCAAAGCGTCTGCTTGGGCAAGTTTGGCTTCGTATTCCGCCTTTTGTTTTGCATTCTCTGCCGCTTGCTCCGCATTCTGCCGCGCAAGTGTTTCAAAATGCTCCCGCCGCTGTTCCATAAACCGATTTACGGGTTTGAACAGCAACAAGGTCAGTCCGCCTGCCAAGATCACAAAATTCAGCATGTGCAATAAAATCTGCACAATATCAATATTAAGTGGAATATTCATACCATCGCCTCTGCATTACAGAACGAAAATGACAAGAATCGCGACAATCAGTGCATAGATGATCGCCGTCTCGATAAATACCAGTCCCAACATCATTGCGGAATTGATCTTTCCTGCGGCTTCCGGCTGACGCGCCATGCTTTCCGCACTTTTGGAAATCGCAACCGCCATGCCGATCGCACCTGCCGTCGCCACAAGTCCGACCACGACCGCCGCTGCGATCGCTTTTGCGGCGGTCGCACTGAGTCCGGTCTGTTCGGTTTCCGTCTCCGTATTCGCGGGCGTCTCTGCATTTGCAGGCGTCTGATCTATTGCGGCAAAAGCCGGCATCCCCATCACGCAAACCAGTAAAGCAACGCAAAGCGTGACTGCGAAAATCATTTTCCATGTTTTGTTTTTCATTCTTTTTATCCTCTGCTTTCTGTTGATTTTTCAGATAATGTTTGTAAGGCGGGTGATGTTGCGTTTTTCCCCCGCGCAGATTTTGCAGGGGGCTTTGTCCGCGGCTCTACCGCTTCTCCGTAAAAGATGGAAACCAAAGTAGTCAGCACATACGTTTGAATCACGGCATGCATTAAGGTAAACATCACGCCGACAATCACCGGCAAAACAAAGCTGAGCTGTACATAATAGTACACCAACTCCGTCACCAAAAGTCCGCTTAACAGTGCGCCGAACAAGCGGAAGCTCATGGAGATCGGCAAGGAAAAATCCTTGAGTGCCCCCAGTCCGCCGCGCACACCGTTGCACACGATGCCGGCGCCTAAAATGACAAGATAGGACAAGACACCCATGGCGATCGCGCCGTTGATATCCGAAATCGGCGCGGGAAGCGCCACCGAACGTCCGGATATGGTGAGAACCTGAAACCCAAATAACTCAAAAACGGTACTGAAACAGATATATATACCGGCACTGAAGATATAAGCACCCACAAAACCGGTTTTATGGGGACTGTTGGTTTTTGCCAAGTCCGTGAAAAACTCCACAATCTTCTCCATACAGCATTGCAGTTTTCCCGGTGTTTCCCGGAATTTCGGGATTGCAAAGATCCGAAGCAGTGCCGCGCAAAACAACAGAATCCCACTCACCGCGTAAGCCGAAATCAAAGCCGGATTCACCGCCCTGCCAAACAGCTCCACCTGATTGCTCTCATGCAATACGCCATCCAGCATCACCTCTTTGATGCTTTCGTCTTTTTCCCCCGTCGGCAATCCTAAAATCAGAATTGCGGCAAGTAAAAGACAGATCAAACCAATCCAAACGCAGAAAAACCATCGTCTGCGGTTTTTAAGCGGTCGTTTCGTAGGGATCGCCCTCCATTCTCCTGCACACTTTCGTGTAGCATCTTAAATAAATAGGTAAGAAAACAAATTTTCATCCATTGTAACACAAAATCATTTGCAAGAAAAGTCTTATTTTTTAACAATCTATGAACGAAAGGACAAGTAAAACCGGATATTCTCCTTTCAGAATATCCGGTCAGCGTAAAAAAGTCTGTTCCTCCAATGCGTTCCATGCATTTTTCCTTCCATGCAAGGCACTGCACCATTTTCCTGTGCGATTCACAGCACATAGAACAAAATACAGATCGCCTGCAAGAGACTGCCTAAGTTGACGAATACATGGAATATCGTATGGACAAACGGTTTTCGTTTTCCGATCGCATATAAGCCCGCACCAACAGTATACAGAATGCCACCGCCGATCAGCCACGCAAATCCGGCGATTCCCATGACCTCCACCGTTGCCCGAAGCAACAGCACAATACACCATCCCATGCCGATATAACAGATCATGGACAATTTTGCAAAGCGGTTATGGTCAATGGCGGTAAACACCACGCCAAATGCGACCAATCCCCACTGCACACCGAAAGTTACCCATGCAAGCACCGGATGAAGCGGACGAATTCCCGCAAGCAAAATCGGCGTATAAGTTCCGGCGATCAGAAAATAAATGGTACAGTGGTCGATCACCTGCATCACCTTTTTCCCGTATCCGGGTTTTAAACCGTGATAAACGCTGGAAACCGTGTACAGGGCAATCATCGTAAAGCCATAGATGCTCCCGCCGACAATTCCGGCAGCATTTTGATGAACAGCGGCAATCAGCACTGCCCATACCAAAATCGCAAGTCCGAACGCGCCGCCGATGATATGAGTCGTCATATTGGCGATTTCTTCTTTGCGGGAATAATTCGGTAATCTTCTTTCGCAGAGTGGGGTTCTTGTCATAACGGGTCCCTCCATTTGGTTGAACTTGGTATTCACAGTATACCCAAGTTTTCAGCCAAATGCAACCTACTCCGCGTCTTTTTTGCTCCACTGTTCC
>DLLB01000095.1 GCA_002477905.1 Clostridiales bacterium UBA7573
CAGCAGGATATTTCCGGAAAATCCGTCTGTGACCAACACATCGCATTTGCCGTCAAAAACGTCCTTGCCCTCCAGATTGCCGATAAAGTGGATGTCACTGTTTTGTGCAAGCAACGCATACGCTTCCACTTCTGTTTTGGTTCCCTTATGGGATTCCGTCCCGTTATTGAGCAATCCCACCCGTGGCTGTTCCAGTTCAAACAGTTTCTCCATATAAATGGAACCCATTCGTGCAAATTGCTCCAGATTCTGCGGCGTTACTTCCACATTGGCGCCCGCGTCAAGAAGCAGAGTGGGAGGATCAAACGGTAACAGTGCCGCAATCGCGGAACGCTGAATCCCTTTGATCCGTCGCACGATCAACGAGGAACCGGCGTGAAGTGCGCCGGTGTTTCCGGCACTGACAAAAGCGTCGCCCTCCTCGTTTGCGAGCATGTGCAAGCCGAGCGCCATGGAAGAATTCTGCTTCTCCCGTACAACGCTCAGCGGCGCGTCATCCATCGTGATGACCGCGTCCGCATGGACCATGCTGAGATTCGGCAGGTCTAAATCCCAGCGGTTTTGTTCGGCACATTCCCGAATTACGGCGGTGTCGCCGATCATGACAATGGAGACTTCGTATTCTTTCGCGGCGAGAATTGCGCCGCGGATTAATTCAGACGGTGCATGGTCGCCGCTCATGACGTCCAGTAAAATTTTCATATTGTCACCTTGCGGGAGTACCCGCGTCCTTTCCTCAGATTTTCAAACGGGATCTCATGGTTCTTTTGCCATGAAATCATCAATAAAAGCGAGCGCACGCGCAGAAAGCGCGGTGTTTTTTGCAAATTTTCCGCCTTTTACACGTTTCTCCAAAGGGGTAATAATGCCGAAGTTGACATTCATCGGCTGAAAATCCGCGTTTGGTGTGCTGACATAGTGCGCCAACGCACCGATGGCGGTGGAGGGCGGAAAGAGAAACGGTTCTTTGCCAAGCGCATGAAGCGCGGCATTCATTCCCGCGACAAATCCGCTGGACGCGGATTCAATATACCCCTCCACGCCGGTCATTTGCCCTGCGAAAAACAGATTGTCCTGTGTGCGCACGGCGTAAGTCGGCGTGAGTAACAGCGGAGAATTCAGATAAGTATTCCGATGCATCACACCATAACGTAAAAATTCCGCATGTTCCAATCCCGGAATCAGAGAGAACACACGCTTTTGTTCTCCGAAAGTCAGATGGGTTTGAAAACCGACTAAATTATACGCGCTTTGCGCGAGATTTTCCTGCCGTAACTGCACCACGGCAAACGGTTCGCGCCCGGTGCGCGGATCGGGAAGCCCGACCGGCTTGAGCGGACCGTACAATAAGGTTTCATACCCGCGCCGTGCCATCACTTCCACCGGCATACATCCCTCAAAGACCTTTGGCTCGGAAGTACGGGGATCTTCGGTTGCCTGCGCGTCCTTATCAAATGCGTGAAGCGGCGCTTCTTTGGCTTGGATGAGCGCTGTATAAAATGCGTCGTATTCTTCTTTTGTCATCGGACAGTTCAAATATGCCGCTTCACCTTTTCCATAGCGGGATGCGGCAAATATCTTGTCAAAATTCAAACTGCCGGTTTCGACGATCGGCGCGGCGGCGTCAAAGAAAGAGAGCTGTTTGTCTCCGAACTTTTGTGCAATGTCGCAAGACAGCGCATCTGAGGTCAGCGGTCCGGTTGCAATGACCGTGGTACGTCCATCGTTTGGGAGCTTCGTCACTTCCCCCGTTTCCAGCGTGATCTCCGGATGATTTCGGATGACATTCGTTACATAGGCAGAGAAGCGTTCACGATCCACGGCAAGCGCACTGCCGGCAGGTACTTGGGTATGATACGCGGCACGCAGAATCAAAGAGTCCATGCGAAACAGTTCTTCTTTCAGAAGTCCCACGGCATTGGCACGGGAATTGGAACGAAAGGAATTGGAGCAAACCAATTCGGCAAATTGATCGGTATGGTGCGCGGGAGTGAACTTTTTGGGTTTCATTTCGATCAAACGCACCGACACACCGCGTTTCGCCGCCTGATAGGCGGCTTCACATCCGGCAAGCCCCGCCCCGACGACCACAATTTCAGGTTTCTTCATCGGTAAACTCTACTTCCCGCTTATATCCGCAATCCGGATCGTGACAGATGGCAAGATTTTTCCCTTTTTTGCGGAACAGCATTTTGCCGCACTTCGGACAGGTTTCATTTAATGGCAGATCCCAAGAGGAGAAACTGCATTTCGGATAGGCTTCGCAACTGTAAAAGACGCTTTTGCCGTTTTTTGCATGCTTCATCACGATTTTGGAGCCGCAGAGCGGGCATTTCACCCCAATATCTTTGGTGATCTGTTTGGTGAATTTACATTTCGGATATTGGGAGCAGGCATAAAAGCTACCGAATTTTCCGTTTCGCTGTACCATATCGCTACCGCAAAGCTCGCATTTCAGATCCACAGGGGGCGGCGGAGCCTGCACGGATGCTTCCGGTGCAACCAAAGGTTTGGTATTTTTACAGGTTGGATAATTCGGGCAGGCGGCAAATTTTCCGAATCTGCCGCTGCGCACGATCATGCGACTGCCGCATTTTTCACAGATCAGATCGGTTTCTTCTACGGGGACCTCGATCTGCATTTTGGAAACGGCGGCTTCTGCCTCGTCCAGTTCTTTTTCGAATCCGGCGTAAAATCCGGAGAGGACCTGCTCCATCTGGGTTTCCCCGTCCTCAATCTCATCCAGCTGATCTTCGATCTGCGCGGTGAATTGATAGTCTACGATCTCCGGAAAATATTCTTTCATCAGTCGTGTCGTAATTTCCCCCAGCTGAGTGGGTTTTAGGGATTTTCCATCCCGACAGACGTATCCGCGCGCGATAATGGTGGTGATGATCGGCGAGAATGTGGATGGTCTGCCGATTCCTTTTTCTTCAAGGAATTTGATCAAAGTGGCTTCGTTATACCGCGCCGGCGGCTCGGTGTAATGCTGGGCGGGCAGAATCTGCTCTGTGACAAGCGTTTTTCCAACGGTCAATTCCGGTAGTTTGGTTTTTTCTCCGTCGTCCTCTGCGTCCTCGCCTTGGTCGTAGACTGCCATGAAGCCGGGGAAGCGGACGGTATAGCCGCTTGCGCGGAATAAATATCCGCTGTTTTCAATATCGGCGCTCACGGTATCCAATTCCGCCGACGCCATTTGGCTTGCGATGAACCGGCTCCAGATCAGCTTATATAACCGATATTGTCCGGAGGAAAGATATTTTTTGATCTTTTCCGGTTCCAATTCCGGATTTGCGGGACGGATGGCTTCGTGCGCATCCTGCGCATTGGCTTTGATTTTATAAACGCGGGGCGTTTTCGGATAAGCGTTTTCCCCGTATTTTTTCACGATCAGATCTTTTGCCGCCGCCTGCGATTCTGCGGAGATGCGCAGGGAGTCGGTACGCATATAAGTGATCAACCCGTGGATACCGCCGTTTTCCGAACCGAGATTGACGCCTTCATACAATTCCTGCGCAATGCGCATGATGTATTGCGTCTGAAATCCCAGTTTTTTCGAGCCTTCCTGTTGTAATGTGGAAGTGGTGAAGGGCGGCGCGGGATTTTTCACCCGCACGGATTTTTTCACATTTTTGACGGTGAACGGCTGTGCGTTTATGGCTTGCAGAACGCGGTCGGCGTCTGCTTGGTTGTGCAATTCAATTCTGTTTCCCGCGGCGTCCCCGAAAAATTTGGCTTTGCATTTTTGCCCTTGATCGGATAAAAAGGCGTCGATGGTCCAGTATTCTTCCGGTACGAACGCGCGGATTTCTTCTTCACGTTCCACTAGGATCCGGGTAGCGGCAGATTGTACGCGACCGGCGGAAAGTCCGGGTTTGATGGCTTTCCAGAGAAACGGGCTGAGCTTATAGCCCACAATCCGGTCTACGATCCGGCGCGCCTGTTGGGAGTTGACCAGATCAAGGTCGATTTGCCGGGGGGACTTGATTGCCGCTTTGATGGTGTTTTTCGTTACTTCGTTGAACGTAATCCGGTGGGTTTCTTCCATCGGAATGCCCAGTGCCGTTGCAAGGTGCCAGGAGATGGCTTCGCCTTCGCGGTCAGGGTCCGTTGCGAGAAATACTTTGGAGGCGTGTTTGGCTTCTTTTTTCAGTTCCGCGATTAAAGGACCTTTTCCGCGGATGTTGATATATTTTGCCTGAAAATGATTTGCAATGTCCACGCCGAGCGTACTTTTCGGCAGATCGCGGACATGCCCTTTGGAAGCGATGACATGATAGCCGGAACCAAGGTAATTGTGGATGGTTGCCGCTTTGGAGGGAGATTCCACAATGACCAGCTTATAATCGGCGCCGGATTTCTTGGATTTGGTAGCGGTTGTATTAGCCATATGGAGAAGATTCCTTTCTTCTGTTTACGGATCAAAGCCGGAATTTCCGGCACTTAGGATCTGCGGATGAATAAGCCGCCGGGCAATCCTTTGATTGCGCCTTTGACTTCCAGATTGGTTAAGACGGACATAATGGTGCTGATCGGTTCCTGCAGCACGGTGGCAAGCGTGTCGGCATTGGCGCCGTTTCCCAGTGCGTCATAGACCGCGCGCTCCTTTTCGGAGAGACGGTCGTAGAGTGCGGGATCACAAGGAGGCGGTAGCGTTTCCCCCTTTTGGGCAACGAGAACCTGTTCGTTTTGCTTTTTTGTATGCTTGTCCTTCCTTTTGGAAATGGATCGGGTTTGTGGTGCGCTTTGTTCTGTTACAGAACGAGACGAAGTATCACCTGGGACAAGAACGGTTTGCGCTGATGCCGCGGGAACAAAAGGCTCATCCGTTGCTCTCGGAAGGGTTTGTTTGTTTTGCTCATATTGAACGGCAGTTTGCGGCTCCGGTACTTTTGCTTTCGCAAGGGGGCTGATGGTGTGTTTCGGACGAAATTTCGGAATGGCGGCAATGGAAATGCGATGCGGATACAGATATTCGTATTCTTCCAGAATATCCACCGCGTTCGTGACCATTTTGGCGCCGTCCTGGATCAGCTGATTGGTGCCGAAACTGTTTTGCTCTCCGACTTTGCCGGGCAACGCAAAGACATCCCGCCCTTGCACCAGTGCATCTTTGGCGGTAATCATCGCGCCGCTGCGCAAATCTGCTTCCACGATCAGCGTCCCTTGGCAAAGTCCGCTGATGATCCGGTTGCGGATCGGAAAATTGGAGCCGACGGGCGGCGTAAACGGTTTGTATTCGGTCAGAACAGTGCCGTGCAAGATGATCTCCTGCATCAGTTCCCGATGTTCTGCCGGATAGGCGCGATCGATGCCACAGCCTAACACCGCGATGGTGTGACCGCCGCCGTCTAAACATCCTCTGTGGCAGATTCCGTCAATGCCGCTTGCCATGCCGCTGACGACGATGGCGCCGCCTTTGGCAAGATCATAGGAGATCATGTAGCCGCTACGCTTCCCATATTCGGTCATTCTGCGGGTACCGACAGTGGCAATACAAACCTGATCGTCGATTTTCGGCAAAGCACCGCGGTAGTAGAGCAGAACCGGT
Source organism: Clostridiales bacterium UBA7573 (assembly GCA_002477905.1). Lineage (GTDB taxonomy): Bacteria > Bacillota > Clostridia > Oscillospirales > CAG-272 > UBA7573. The sequence goes on from DLLB01000095.1 coordinate 5,552, forward strand.
TTGCACCGTATGGTGCGTAAACGCATGGGGTAGAGTGGATCATTTAATGCGAGGATGCCGATGTTTTGTCTGCGGCAGTAAAGTTCAATTTCGTTTGCTTCTTCTAAATCCTTTTTGCAGAGCGCCGCACGGATGTCCTCTTTTGGGACGAGTGCAGTAATTTCTTCCTCAGAAAGCGCGTAGATTGCCTCCGCGTCCTCTCCATAACGCTCAAATAGCGAATCGGGGATCGCGCTGCCTGCACCGCAGGCATTGGCAAGCCAAATCCAGTAAGCAAGTCCGGACATATCGCTCCTCCGTATTGTCACATCGTTTTTTGCAAAGATTCGTTCGGGGCTTTTCGCGTCGCTTCCCACATCAGAATCGCCGCCGCTACCGCGGCATTGAGAGATTCCGAACCCGGTTGCATCGGAATGAGAACGCTTGCGTCGCATTGGGAAATCCATTCGGATGGCAAACCGTGTCCTTCGTTTCCAACCAGGAAAGCAGTGTGCGGATCTGCCGCCGCAATTCGCGTGTCACAAAGCGAAAGTGCGTCGTCGCGTAACGCCGCAGCATACACATGATAACCTGCTTTACGAAGTTCCGGAATGCTTTCCCCGAATTTGGTCAGACGTATGATTTTTTGTCTGAACAATGCGCCCATAGCGGCGCGGATTGTGCGCGGGTGATAAATATCCGCGCAGTCATCGCTGAAACATAACGTATGAATGCCGAGCGCATTTGCTGTGCGAATCATGGTACCGAGATTCCCGGGATCGCGGATCTGTCCCGCAAGGAAAACCTTCCCAAGCGAAACTTCACTACTATATATTATATACCGTTTATGTAAAAAGTCAAGATATTTTGCGACACATAATACCCCTTGCGGCGATTTTTCTTCCGACATTTTTTCGTATACCGCCATCGGAACCGTGTAAGCGGGGCAGGGAAGCGCAAGATTTTGGTATTTTTCAGCCATCTCCGGCAAAAAAAACACGCGGACGAGCGGAAGTTTGCAGGCAAGTGCCTCCAAAAATAGTTTTTCTCCCTCAAAAAAGAACAAACCGCTTTGATCGCGGTATTTCTTTTCTTTCAGCTTCGCGCTCTCCGATACAAGGGGATTGTTTCGGCTGGTCAGTGATTCCATGATTGTATCCTTTCGGTGCGGATGTTGAGATAGATGCTGCGAAAGTGGGTGTCAAAGGAACAGAATACCCCAAACTCTCCGGAATATCCGAAAAATTTGGGGTGAAATTGCGGAATTTTACAGTGCGGCTTTTGCCTGCTCACACAATGCTGCGAATGCGTCCTTGTCGGAAACTGCCAATTCTGCAAGCATCTTGCGGTTCAGCTCCACGCCGGACTTTTTCAAGCCATGCATGAAGGTGGAGTAGTTCATGCCGTTGACTTTTGCCTGTGCGGAAATTCTGGTGATCCAAAGAGAACGGAAGTCTCTTTTCTTCATCTTTCTGCCGGCGAAAGCGTAGTTGCCGCTTTTCATGACGGCTTCTTTCGCCATCTTGAAATGCTTACTCTTTGCGCCCCAGTAACCTTTTGCGAGCTTTAAGACTTTTGTTCTTCTCTTGCGCGTCATCATTGCGCCTTTTACTCTTGCCATTTCAATATCCTCCTATACGATTGCTTCTAACGTTATGCAGTGGGAATCAGGCTCTTGATGGTGGAAGCCATCGCAGGGCTGAGATAGCCGGCTTTCCGCAGGATTCTCTTGCGTTTTGCGGTTTTGATGCCGAGATTGTGACGGCGATAGGAATGGTTGAGCTTCACTTTGCCGCTCTTGGTAACAGAGAAGCGTTTCGCGGTAGCCTTGTGCGTTTTGATCTTTGCCATTTTATTATCCGTTTCTCAGCGACACTGTATTTGGGAAGGTAGAAAACCCGCGCGGTCGCTGACGGCGGAACCTTCTTTGGCGGAAAGACGCGCTTTCCGAAAATCAAACCGAAGCGGAGCGAAAACCACGCTCCGTATTCCGGAGATGAGCAAATGATCTGCGGACAGTCTATGGACTGTTTGGGAGATTTCGGCGGAGAATCGCTTTGGAAGAATTACTTCTTTACCGGAGCGATGACCATGGACATGAACCGACCTTCCAGCATTGGTTTTTTATCTACGGTGCCGAATTCGCTGCAAGCCGCTTCAAATTTTTCAAGCAATTCGCGTCCAATGTCGAGGTGCGTCATTTGACGTCCTTTGAACTTCACCACAACGCGAACTTTATTGCCCGCGTCGAGAAACCGGTGCGCATGATTGAGTTTTGTATTGAAATCGTTGGTATCAATGCGGCAGGAAAGCTGAATTTCCTTTACTTCGACGATCTGCTGCTTTTTCTTGGCTTCCTTTTCACGTTTGTCCCGTTCAAAACAGAACTTGCCATAGTCCATAACGCGGCAGACAGGCGGCTGTGCCTGTGGTGCAATCAGCACCAGATCAAGATCCTGTTCGTAAGCAGCTTCCAATGCGTGTGCAAAGTCCATCACGCCGATGGGTTCCCCGTCCGGTCCGATGAGCCGAACCTGTTCATCCTTTGCGATCTGGATGTCTTCGTTGATCTCATGGTTGTTCCTGTCGTTGCTTTTGATAGCCCAACACCTCCGAAAAATACTGAAAATTAAAAAATGCGGCAAAGCAAACGCTTCCCGCACAACAGATTCCCGAAAACTCGGAAAATCAGACTTTATCAACCCGTGCGCGTGGCACACAAGGTGAGAACGGGACGTTCTGCTTTGTTTTGCATAAAATAGTATAGCATACCGGATTCAATTTGTCAATAGGAAAAGAAAAAATTTTCAAAAAAACAATAAAGCAATAAAAAGAGAGAAACAACGGTCGTACAACCCATGTCAACACGACCGGCAAAGCCGGTACTTCCGAAGCAAAAAGCTCCGGCAGGAAGGAAGTTTCTCTCTCAGCGGATAGGATAGCATAAAAATTTGTAAATGTCAAGGGCGGAATCCCCAAATCATGAAATTTCAAATGCACAGCAGGTGCATGGATGTTGTAGGATGCATTCAGAAAAGAAATGGGAATCGGCGATAGAGAAACTTCCCGGATGACGGGATGCGGAAAGTCAATGCTGCGTCTCTGCGCCGGTTTCGATTCCGCAGATTTTATTCCAGTCGATGGAGACGTCCAGCATCGGCAGGAGACGGGAAAGTGTCATGCGGTGTCGCATGTAGGGGTGATATTGCATACCTGCAACGGCAAGCTCGGGTGTGACGTGAATTTCCTCGATGGTCGTCGGTGCGCCTGCACGGAGCAGTAGGGCGTGCAGATCGGTTTCCGCGGGCAATTCTTCCCGTACGATCCGGCTGATCTCTCCCCAGTTTTGCCGGAGAATCTCCGGAGATGTCTCCGCTGTGACTGTCGGCGTGTTCAGTTTCTCAATATCCGCGCGGAACGCATCGCCATAGACCTCGTAAACCTTTGTCCAATCGGTTGTGTCCGCATGGAAACGCAACGGATTTGCCTGCCGCACGATTTCCTTGTATAACCGTGTGATGAGTAATGTTGCGACCGCTACTTTCCTGCCGTGGAAATCAGAGAGTTGTCCCATTTCCAGTTTCTTGACTTCCCAAAAGTGCGCCACAATATGTTCCGCACCGGAACCGGGACGGGAGCATCCGGCACATTTCATGGCAATGCCGGTTAAAACCAACGCCTCCATGATCGCGCCGGCGGCTTCTTTGCTGTTCTGGGTTACGGCGTCGGTCAAGGAGATAATTCGGTTCAGCGCCTCTTTTGTCAGATCAAACAAGCGCGGGCAGAGATACTCCCCGATGGTGAGTTGCGCAATTCTCCAGTCCACCAGTCCCACTGCTTTGGCAAGCATATCTCCGTATCCGGCGGATTTCAGGATTTGCGGCGCACTTGCGAGAATGGCAGTATCCGCAAGGATGATCTGCGGTTGCCGTGCGCGATAGGAAACCTTGAAATTATGCGCGGTAATCGGCGCGTCTCCGGATGCAAACCCGTCCATAGACGGCGCGGTGGCAAAGATCGCAAACGCACGGTCGGCGCGCAGGGACGCAAGACGGCAAATATCGTTGAGCGAACCGGTGCCGACGGATAAGATACCGCCGTGCCGTGCGGCAAGGGCACTTACGCGCTCTACCTCGGTCATATCTGCTGTGCGCAGATCGGGATAGCAAAGTTTTTCAAAGGTAAATCCGCCGTCGGAAAGAATCTGTTCGATACCGTGTGCCGCGGCAAGTGTGTTTGTATCGCACACCAGCAAGAGATCCCGCGGAAAATGATTCGCGGAAAGAATTTCTGCCGTTTTGGCAAGATAGCCCTCTCCGATCTCCACCGCACGGATGTCGATTTTGTGCTCGCGTCCGCAAGGGCAATTCTTTAATTTTTCCATCCAAGCAGAAAGGCGCATTACAAAAACCTCCTGAAGTGTAATCGTGGAAACGAGAAAATTATTTTGCAGAAGCAGTGCATACAGCTTCTGCAGGCAGTGCAGCGGCACGCGCAAAATCGGAGGAATTTCCCTCCAGCCGTTCTTTGGCGATGGACAACATGAGTTTGATCCGGTTTTGCTGATTCACTACCGTGGCGCCGGGATCGTAGTCGATGGGGACGATATTTGCGTTCGGGTGTCGTTCCTTCACGGTACGGACCATCCCTTTGGCGACAATATGATTGGGCAGACAGCCGAACGGCTGTACCGCTACGATATTTTCATAGCCGAGTTCAATCAGCTCGATCATTTCCGCGGTCAACAGCCATCCCTCGCCCATTTTACAGCCGCGGTCGATTACGCCGTCCGCAAGGGAGGCAAGGTGCAGGAAAGAGGAAGCGGGCGTAAATCCGTTGTCTTTTGCGGCTTTGCCGAGCGCATCCTTAATCTTCATCAGGTAATTGCGGGCGATGATGCTGACTTTCTGTATCACCCGCCCGTCTCCGTACAGACGGTAATCTTCCAAATTATCTTGCACACAGTACAGGATAAATTCCAATAACCCCGGCACCATCACTTCGCAGTCCTGCGACCATAGGAAATCCACCAGATGATTGTTTGCAAACGGCGCAAACTTTACATAAATTTCCCCAACCACGCCGACTTTCACTTTCTTTTGAGAACGGTCACAGGGAATCTGCGCAAATTCCTGCGCAATTTTGCCAAACCATTTGGTCATCGCGGCAGTGCTCAGTCCTTTGCCGTGCGAAAAGAGTTCGCATAGCCGATCTACCCAAGAATCCAGCAGTGCTTCGCTGTCTCCCTTGTGTATTTCATATGGAAGCGTTTGATTGCGTAAAAGCATCAGGAGGTCGCCGTAGGCAAGAGAAGCCATGGCGCGGCGCACCATCGGTAATGTCGGACGGAAGCCCGGACAGGATTCCAACCCGTTAAAGTTGAGAGAGATGACCGGTACAAATCCAAGGCCGGCTTTTTCCAAAGCTTTACGGAGCAGAAAGATATAGTTTGACGCACGGCAACCGCCGCCGGTCTGCGGCATCATCAGCGCGACTTTGTGCGGATCGTAAGGACCGTTTTTAATGGTATAGATCATCTGCCCGATGCAGATGAGCGCCGGGTAACAGGTGTCGTTGTGTACATATTTCAATCCTTCGTCGATGGTGGGACGTCCTTCGATGGTCGGCACGGCAGTGTGATACCCGTAAAACTGAAAGACGCGGTTGAGCAACTTAAAATGATCCGGCGCCATATTCGGAAACAGAATGGTATAGTCCTTGCGCATTTCTTTGGTAAACTGCGGATAATCCATAAAACGCGATTTCCTTTCTTTACAGGGGAATTATAAGCCTAAGCGGATAGCGGCAAACAACGAGCGCAGGCGGATCTTCACTGCGCCGAGATTTGTGATCTCATCAATTTTGATTTGCGTGTAGATTTTGTCCTGCCGTTCCAAGATTTTGCGGATCTCATCTGTGGTAATCGCGTCCACGCCGCACCCGAAGGAAACGAGCTGTACCAGATTCAGGTCGGGATCGTGCGCGTCCGCGACAAATTTTGCGGCGGCATACATTCTGGCATGATAAGTCCATTGATTCAGAACGTCTACGGGAAAACGTTCGACCTGATCGCTGACGGAATCCTCGCTTAACACGACTGCGCCGAGCGAGCCGATCAGCTGGTCAATTCCGTGATTGATTTCTGCGTCCACATGGTAAGGACGGCTGGCAAGCACGATGACCGGCAGATGTTCGGATTTTGCTTTGGCAAGATAGGCTTTGCCGCAGACGCGGATGCGCGCCATGTGCGCGTCGTATTCCGCAAATGCGGCACTTACGGCATGCGCGACCTCCGATTTTGAAAATTTACCGAAATGCGCAGACAGCATTTCCCGCATCCGTACCACAAACGTCTTTTTCCGGTGCAGCCCAAGGTAAGGATAAAGCAATGTGACATCGCTTGGTAAGGACATATTGGCGTGAATCACTTCCGGATAGTATGCCACGACCGGACAGTTGAAATGGTTGGTTCCCTTTCCTTCATCCAAATTATAAGAAAGGCAGGGATAAAAGATGTATTTTACACCCATATCGGTAAGTGCCCGGATATGCCCGTGTACCAGTTTTGCCGGATAGCATACGGTATCGGAGGAGATGGTGCTTTGTCCTTTCAAATAGGTAGAACGATCGGACGGCGGAGAAGTGATTACTTCAAAGCCAAGATCCGTGAACAGCGTGTGCCAGAACGGGAGCATCTCGTACAGATTCAGAACCAGCGGAATGCCGATGGTGCCGCGCGGACCTTTTTTCGGTTGATAAGCGGCAAGTAACTGGCGCTTGTAAGC
>DLLB01000081.1:0-4223 GCA_002477905.1 Clostridiales bacterium UBA7573
GGGAGTCTGAGGGAACTTTTTTTCAAAAAGTCCCCTCAGAAAAGCCGCGCTCCGGGCGGCGGAAGAACTGATAATAGAAGCAAGGGAGCATCCCGTTATAGAGTTTACGGACTTTATCGGCGCGTCTGCCATAGAGCCGTTCAAATTCCTCATTTGCGCAAAGGATATAGATCTGCCATGCGTCCAAGGTGGCAAAATGCTTCCCCATGGCACGGTAGAGCGCGTCGGCTTGTTCAGGGGTAAGCAGGCGCTCCCCGTAGGGAGGATTGCACACGAGGGTGCCGCGTCTGCCGCCGGTGACAATGGTCAGCGCGTCGCGTTCAAAGGCTTTGATATACTTTCCCATACCGGCGCGGTGGATATTTTCGCGCGTCAGCGTCACGCAGGCGGGATCGATGTCCGAGGCGTAAGCTTCAAACGCGACGTCCGTGCGGATTGCCGCCTGCGCTTCTTCCCGTGCGTCGGCAAATACGTTCGGCGGCACGTCATAGAAATCCTCTGCCGCAAAGCGGCGGTGGAGTCCGGGGGCGGTATTGGTCATCATCAGCGCCGCTTCAATGGCGATGGTGCCGGAGCCGCACATCGGATCCCAGAACAGCACGTCCTCCCGCGGGCGGGCGAGCTTGACCAAAGCCGCGGCAAGCGTTTCTCTCAGCGGCGCGGCGTTTGCCTGCGGGCGATAGCTCCGTTTATGCAGCGGTGCGCCGCTGGTGTCGATCATCAAGGTCGCTTCATCTTTGAAAAGAAAAAATTCGATCTGATACTTCACCCCGTCTTCGGGGAGACAACTCGTGCCGTATTCGGCTCTCAGCCGCTCGACTACGGCTTTTTTGATGATGCTCTGACAACTCGGCACACTGAACAGCTTGCTTTTGATTGCGTGTCCTTTCACCGGAAATGCGTCGTCCTTGCCGATCCACATTTCCCACGGAAGCGCGCGCGTTCCCTCAAACAGCGCTTCAAAGCTGTCTGCGGCAAAGCTCCCCATCCGCAGGTATACCCGCTCTGCGAACCGTAACCATAGATTGCAACGGGCGATTGCTTCAATCGGCGCGGTAAAGGAAACCCGCCCGTCCATCGTTTGCGTGCGTGTGTAGCCAAGCGCTTCAATTTCTTCGCCCAGTAATTTTTCCAGCCCGAATAAACAGGTGGCAGTAAACGTGTATTCCATACGCTCTCCTTTGTTGTTTTTCGAAGTACGGTTTTTGTGGGGAACCTTACAGGGAACGGGAACCGGCGCACACAGCAAGAGGGAGGGGCAAGCCCCTCCCCCACAAAGCGGATCCGCCTGGTTTTCTATGTAAAGTTTTCGCGGGGGATGCAAGGGGACGCCTTTTGCAAAAGGCGTCCCCTTGCAAAGGCGTAAGACGGTTCTTTTCTCCCTGTCCGTTCGCTTTTCTTATGTCCTTTCCCCGTTGCAGTCCGTACCGCTTGTTCTATTCCGATGCGGTATCTTAAAAATTTTCCCCGATGAAACGGGAAGCGAGCGCGATCCATTCCGTGCAGGGATGGTGGGATTCGATTGCCGTTCCTTTTTTATAGACCTGCTTGGTGGCAAGAGACAGACCATGCCAGCCGTAAGGGAAGATATGCAGTTCAAACGGTACATTTTTCTCCCGCAGCGCATTTGCCATGACCAAGGTGTTTTTCACCGGTACACAGCCGTCGTCAAAGGTGGACCACAAAAACGTCCGCGGGGTATCCTCCGCCACCTGTTTTTCCAAAGACACCTGCTCCATCAGCGCGGGATCGCCATAGCTGTCCGCCAGCAGATTCTGAATACTGCCGTTGTGTGCGAAAGACGGATCGGAGGTAATGACCGGATAGCACAGGATCATGCCGTCCGGACGGGCGTGACGGGATTCGACGCCCAGCGTTTCGGAAACGACGGGGAGCTTCCACAGAGTCCCCACGCTTGCGGCAAGATGTCCGCCGGCAGAGAAGCCGCAGATATAGAGCTGTGCCGGATCGGCGCCCCATTCCACCGCATGATCGCGGCAGTAGGCAACGGCGGCGCAACCTTCCAACAGCGGCTGGGGATGTTTGATGCCCTGCGCGTGGCAGTTGTACCAAAGGATCGCGGTGTCATAGCCCTGCGCGGCAAACGCCATGGCGATCGGTTCCGCTTCGCGGCGGGAAGTCATCGCATAACCGCCGCCGGGGTAGACCACGACCATGGGACGGTGAAAATCCGTTGCGTATTCGTCGGGATTATCCAGAATGTACATCGTCAGCCGTACATCCGCCGGAAGATGCGGATAGACGTTTTTCAGATTGATTTCAAAATTTTTCATAGGTAAGCTCCCTTCGCTTTTTCAGCGTAAAATGTAAAGAATCAGACGGTTTGCGCCGTGCCGAATAACAGATTGTCCACTTCGGCAAGATCGGCAAATTCATACAGCGGATGTTCCTCCCCGCAGGCGGCTGCGGCAAGGGCGGCGTCGTCTCCGCCGGTCAGTACATGCAACGTCGTGATACCGGCGCGGTTGCCGAAGGCAATATCCGTGTTCAACCGATCTCCCACCATCACGCTGTCGGAAAGCGGAATTCCGGTGAAGCGCGCAATGTAGTCTGCGGCAACGCGTTCCGGCTTGCCGAAATAGGTGGCTTTTTTGCCGGTCGCAGTCTCGATTGCCGCGACAAGCGACGCGCTGTCAAGATCGGGCAGTTCGGAGGTGGGGCAGAGCGTGTCGCAGTTGGGCGCGTATAATTCGGCTCCGCATAACACCTGCTTGGTGGCAGTGTTGAGCATCTGGTAGGTGATGTCAAAGCCCATGCCGATCACCACGACGTCTGCCGGTACGCACGCGGTATCTCGGATACCCGCGGCTTGAAAATCCTCCCGCAATCCCTCGCTTGCGCAAAGATAAACGCGCGCGTTTGGCTTTTGCCGCAGAAGATGGTCGATCAGAACCATGCCGGTGTAGACGACTTCCTCCTCGCGCGGGGCAAACCCCATGCGCGTCAGCCGTTCCATATAAAACGCGCGGGAGTGCGAAGCATTGTTGGTAAAAAATACGACGCGTTTGCCGTGTTCGCGCAAATGGTGGAGGAAGGTCCGCGCGGCGGGGAATACCTCCTCGGTGAGGTATACCGTGCCGTCCAAATCAAAAATGAAACACTTTTTTTCTGCAAGGGAATGCATAAAAAGCCTCCTTAAAATCAATGCCATCAGTATACACGAAAACAGCGGAAAAGTCAAGGGCTGTGGGAAATTTTATGGCAAAGAGGCGCGGACTGTTCGGGAAGTTGCGGAGCGGGTACCGAAGTTCCCGCGAAAAAACCGCCTTCTGCACCGCAAAACTTTTCCGAAAATCTTGACTTTTCGACACGGAAGAATTATAATAAAAAGGTGCGCGAAAACGCGCCTGCATTTTTTGAAAATCTTGAAAATAAGGAAGCGAACGCTCCATGGATTACTATGCGATTTTACTGCCGCTTGCGTTGATTCTGGCATTGTCCAAAATCTTTGTCAAGGGATGCGGCAAGGTAGGACTCCCGAATGTGGTGGGGATGCTTTTGGCGGGCATTCTGATCGGCTGTATCCGGTACATTCCCGGACAGCAGATCTTAACGCCGGTGACGTTGGAAGGATTGGGATTTATGGCGAAGATCGGCGTGATCCTGATTATGTTTTCCGCCGGACTGGAAACAGACATCCAGCAGATCAAAGCGGTCGGTGTGCCGGCGGTGATCATCACAATGGCGGGCGTGATTACGCCGATGGCGCTTGGATTTGTGGTAGCGTGCCTCTTTCACGGCGGCTTTGCTTCCATGACGCGTGAAACGGTGTTGACCTGCCTGTTTTACGGAACCATTCTCACCGCCACTTCCGTTTCCGTAACGGTCGCGACGCTGAAAGAACTGGGGAAGCTTACCGGCAAGGTCGGCAGCACCGTCATTTCGGCGGCGATTCTGGATGATCTGATCGGGATTATCGTATTGTCCTTTGTCATCGGGCTCAAAGGGGACGCGCAAAACGCAAAAAATCCGGTGGTCGTGTTGCTTTTGACGCTGGCGTTCTTTGTATTCGCTTTTGCGTTTGGATTTTTGGTACATAAGGTATTCAAGTGGCTGGACGGACGCTATCCGCATCATCGGATGATCCCCGTGCTGTCCGTTGCGCTCTGCTTTTTCTTTGCTTACGCAAGCGAAAAGTGGTTCGGCGTCGCGGATATTACCGGCGCGTTTGTGGCAGGACTGATTCTTTCCCGCAATCCGGA
>DLLB01000081.1:4271-4757 GCA_002477905.1 Clostridiales bacterium UBA7573
CGGATGTCAAATACATCGACCGCCGCTCCGATATTATGTCCTATATGATCTTTACGCCTATTTTCTTCTGCAATATCGGCATTACTTCCGATTTTTCCGGGATCAGTGCCCAAATGGTGCTGTTCGGCGTTTGCTTCATCCTTGCCGGTATGGTGGGGAAAGTGCTGGGATGCGGCGTCAGCGCGAAGCTCTGCGGCTATTCTGCGGACGATTCTTTGCGGTGCGGACTGGGGATGATGGCGCGCGCCGAGGTCGCGCTGATCTGCGCGCAAAAAGGGGTGGATAACGGGATGATTTCCTCTGATATTATGCCGTTTATCGTTGTTCTCATCATCGTCACCAGCTTCCTTACCCCCGTTCTGCTCAAGCTCAGCTTCCGCAAAGAGGACGCAACGCAACCGGCAGAGACGGTTTAAGGGGACAGGCGGACACAGATTTCGTTTCTTTTTCAGAGTTTTTGCGGAGATGGGAAGGGGAGCCTTTTGC
>DLLB01000081.1:4793-6506 GCA_002477905.1 Clostridiales bacterium UBA7573
CTTTTGCAAAAGGCTCCCCTTCTAAAAACGGGTTCCCTGCCCTTCGTGAAAAAGAATCGCGAAAAAGAAGGAGAACGATTGTGCAATCCGATCCGAAAACAGCGGGTTTGTCCGTCCCGCAGTTTATTTTTTTGAGGAGAATACCATGAAACATCTGCAAAAAAACGCCGTCAAAGATCTGACATCCGGCAATCTGGTCCGCAATTTTGTCGTCTTTGCCGCCCCCTTGGTGCTGGCAGGTCTGCTGTCGCAGGCGTTCAATTTGTTGGATCTGGTGATTGCCGGTCAGTTCTTGGGGGAACAGGGCGTTGCCGCAGTGGGGGCGACTTCCTCTCTTATTACATTCTATTCCTCCGTATTCTGGGGGTTCGGCAGTGGGTTTGCCATTTTTGTGGCACATCTGTTCGGCGCGCGTCGGTTTCCGGACATCCGCCGCGCAATCCGTACCAATCTTGCCGTCATGCTGATCGGCGGGATCGTTCTTTCGGGCGTATTGCTTTTGTTTCGGGAACCGCTCTTTGATCTGCTGCGGGTGAAACCGGAAATCCGGCGGGACGCCATGCGGTATTTTGCGATCGTACTGGCAGGCGGCATCCTGCCCGCGATGAATAACGCCTGTATTCACATTCTCAATGCAATGGGATGCTCCTCGTTTCCCTTTTTCGTTTCTTTGGTGGTCGCAGTGTGCAACATCAGCGGGAATATCCTGACTGTCGCGGTTTTGGACTTGGGGGTTGCCGGACTTGCCATTGCCACGTTGCTTTCCGCCGCGGTGGGACTTTTGTGCTATCTGTGCAAAATTCACAGCTGCCTGCGTTCCTTGGGGTTAGAGAAGGAGCGGTTTACTTTGGACGCGCACAGTCTGACGATGGCATTCCGTTATTCCCTGCCCAATATGGCGCAACAGACGGTGATGTATACCGCCGGATTGCTGATATCCGGCATTGTCAACAATATTTCCGTATCCGCAACCGCCGCTTATGCAGTGGCAACGCAGGTATACGACGTCAGCGCCAACGTGTATCAGAACAGCTCCAAAACCGTGAGCAACTATGTGGCGCAGTGTAACGGCGCGGGAAAAGTGCGGCAGATCCCGAAAGGGTTGCTTTTGGGATTGGTGCAGGGACTGGCGTTCGTCGCGCTGCCGCTGTCGGTGAGTTGTATGTTCGGGGAATCGGTGTGCGGATTGTTTTTCCGCCAAAAGGGCAGTGCGGAGGCGGTGGCGCTGGCAGTGCTGTTTACCTCCCGGTATCTGCCGTTTCTGGAGCTGAATCTGCTGAACAATCTCTTTCACGCGTTTTTCCGTGGGATGGGTTCGCGGGTGTGGTTGCTTCTTGCCACGACGCTTGGCGCGGCAGTGCGGGTGCTGTCCTCGTTTCCGTTGGCGGCGGCAAGGGGGATCGAGGGCGTGTACCTCGGCTGGGTGATCTCTTGGGCGGTTGAAGCGGTGTTTTCCGTTTGCGTGTATTTCCTCTTTTATCATAAGAAATTGCGTGCCGGACAGGAAATGTATTTGTAAGATACGGCTTTTTCTGCGGGAACTTTTTCAAAAAAGTTCCCGCAGACTCTTTTCACCCCTTTACAGGCAAAAAGAACGGGAGGACACAGATCCCGTTTTTTTGTTTGCGCGGGGATGGGAAAGGGAGCCTTTTGGCAAAAGGCTCCCCTTAACGAAATGTGTTTGCCCTGCCGGAAGCCGTACCTTTCAGATCC
>DLLB01000051.1 GCA_002477905.1 Clostridiales bacterium UBA7573
GTCATCCTCATGATGGTGATGGCATTCACAGTCAGGATCGTCGCATTCCTCCTCGTCGTGGTGATGATGATGGTGTTCTTCGTCATCCTCATGATGGTGATGGCATTCACAGTCGGGATCGTCACATTCCTCCTCGTCATGGTGATGATGGTGGTGTTCCTCCTCTTCATCGTGATGGGAATGTGTTTCGGCAGCCAAATGTGCCAGTTCGGCTTCCAGCGTATCCTCCCGTTCCATTGCGGAGAGAATTTGTGCGCCGGTCAATGCATCCCAATCGGTTGTAATGATGGTTGCAGTTGTATTGTGCGCGCGAAGCAGTTCTACGCAAGCGGCAACTTTTTCCGTACTTAGTCCTTTGGTATGGCTGAGCAATATCGTGCCGGCGTTCGATACTTGGTCGAGGAAAAATTCACCGAAGTTTTTCAGATATAATTTGCATTTTGCGGCGTCTACTACGGTGACGAAACTGTTCAGTTTTGCGTCCGGTGTTTCCACGCCCTGCACGGCGCGGATGACATCACTGAGTTTGCCAACGCCGGATGGCTCAATCAGAATCCGGTCCGGATGAAATTCCGACAGCACTTTTTTTAGTGCCTTTCCAAAATCACCGACCAGACTGCAACAGATGCACCCGGAATTCATCTCTGTAATTTCAATCCCCGCATCCTGCAAAAAGCCGCCGTCGATCCCGATCTGACCGAATTCATTTTCAATCAAAACCAGTTTTTCCCCACAATAAGCTTCTTTGATCAGCTTTTTGATGAGCGTGGTTTTACCTGCGCCGAGAAATCCCGAAAATATATCAATTTTTGTCATAAGAATCATCCTTTCCGTATTTGCGGATTTTTTTGCTTCCGCAAAACTTTTCATTCCAATATTATATACCCGATTGTAACGAAAGTCAACGCTATTCTGTGAAATTTTCGCAGAATGCGAAAAATAAAAATAGAGCTTAAAAGATTTCGCGTATAAAAAACGGGAAGTGGGAAACGCTAATCTTTACATTCCAAAGAAAGGGGATTTCTCAATCATGACAGACGAAACCAAAAAGCATAACTGTTGCACAGGCGGATGCTATGCAAATAAGAGCATTGCCTGCACGGTGAATCAGTGCGCAAATCATTGCGGCAGTGAAGATTATTGCTCTCTCGACCATATTCAGGTTGTGACGCATGAAGCCAATCCGACCGTACCGCAGTGCACGGATTGCGGCTCTTTCCGTAAGAAGTAAGATTTCCCGGGAAAATCTATTTGGGCTAACAGAAAAGGACGAACCGTATGGTTCGTCCTTTTCTGTTAGGGATTCTTTTTGATCGCAAAATTGCAAAGATTTTCAAAAATCTTTTTCTCCCGCTCTTGATTCCTGCTTGAAAATGTAGTACAATAAGAATAGCAAAGAAACGGAGGATACCTATGAAGCAGACAACAGAGCAGACGACCGACGCGCGCAGGAAGCATTATTTACAAGTGAAGCGCGCCTTGTTTGACAAAGCCTATGGATTTTTGAATGAGAAGCAACGGGAGGCAGTTTTTTCCGACTTAAATGCCCCTCTGCTTGTTCTTGCCGGCGCGGGAAGCGGAAAAACCACGGTGTTGGTCAATCGGATCGCATATTTTCTCAAATACGGAAACGCCTATGCGGATGAACAACTTCCGAATGGCATCACAGAGGAAGAAATCGCGGTATTAGAGTCCATGCTGGATGCGCCGAAAGACCAGATCGAGAACGTTCTGCCGCAGTTTGCGTGCAACCCGTTGAAACCGTGGAGTATTCTGAGTATTACATTTACCAATAAAGCGGCAAATGAAATGAAGGAACGGCTTGCCAAAACGGTAGGTGAGGATGCAAAAGAAATCTGGAGCGGTACATTTCATTCCGTCTGCGCACGGATTCTGCGCCGTTATGGTGACAGGATGGGGTATACTTCCGATTTTACGATTTATGATACGGAAGATGTCAAAAAGCAAATTACGGCATGTCTGAAAGCACTTTCGATTGACGAAAAATTACTGCCGCCGAAAACCGTTATGTCGGAGATCAGCAAAGCCAAAAACGAATTGCAATCCCCAAAGGAATTTGCAAAAAAGGCAAGCGAAGATTTTCGGCTTGGGCAGATTGCAGCAGTGTATGAACGGTATCAGGAAAATCTGGCGCGGTCCAATGCGATGGATTTTGATGATCTGATCGGCAAGGCAGTGGAGTTGTTTGAAACGCAACCGGATGTATTGGAGAAGCTGTCCCGCCAGTTTTCCTATGTTGCGGTGGATGAGTATCAGGATACCAATCACGCGCAGTTCCGGTTGGCGGAGTTATTGTCCGGACACTATCAGAATCTGATGGTGGTGGGGGACGATGACCAAAGTATCTACAAATTCCGCGGCGCGACCATTGAAAATATTTTGCAGTTTGACCGCGTATTTCCCCAAGCACATGTGGTGCGGTTGGAGCAGAATTACCGCTCGACCAAGATGATTCTGGCGGCGGCGAATGCGGTCATCGCACATAATACCGGCAGACATGAAAAATCGCTTTGGACGGAAAATCCGGAAGGCGAAAAGGTTGTGGTGCGATGCAAATCCACTCAGGATGACGAAGCGCGGTTTATCTCCGGACGCATTATGACCGAGGTTTCCAACGGCAAGCATAAATACAGTGATTATGCAATCCTCTATCGTGTCAACGCGCAGTCCAACGCTTTGGAAAAAGTCTTTTCCCGCACCGGCGTGCCTTATCGGATGCTAGGCGGTGTACGGTTTTACGAGCGCAAGGAAGTCAAAGATATGCTGGCATATCTTTGCTTGATTCACAATCCGAACGATAATCTGCGTCTGCGCCGCATTATCAATGAACCTAAGCGCAAGATCGGAGAGACTACGCTTTCTGCGGTAGAAGCACTTGCAGAGGCGGAGCATAAGTCTATGCTGGGAATTATTCAGGAGGCGGACGCATATCCCGCGCTTCAGCGGGTATATTCCAATTTGCTTTCCTTCGCCAGAATCATGGATGAACTGACGGATTTGGCAAAAAGCGAACCCTTGTCGGATTTGTTCCGTGCGGTCTATGAAAGAACCGGTTATAAGGAAATGCTGGAGAAGGCAGGACTTTTGGAGATTGATCGGACACAGAACGTGGAGGAACTGATCTCCAACGCTGTGGAATATGAACAAGAACATCCGGATGCAACGCTCGGCGGTTTTTTGGAGGAAGTAGCATTGGTTTCGGATATTGATCAATATGATGAAGAAGCCAACGCAGTCGTGATGATGACAATTCACAGTGCAAAAGGATTGGAATTCCCGGTCGTCTTTCTTCCAGGTATGGAGGAGGGAATCTTTCCGGGTAGAATGTCTGCTGTGGATCCGGTGGAGCTGGAGGAAGAACGCCGGCTTGCCTATGTGGCGATGACACGCGCGAAAGAAAAACTGTATTGCCTGCGGGCGCATGAACGTTTGCTGTACGGACAGACGCAGTACAATCCCCCCTCTCGTTTTCTGAAAGAAATTCCGCCTGAATATGCGGATGTGGAGGATCTGAACCGCAAACGACAGGTGCGTGCCGAGGATGGCTCGAAACCGCGCAGACGCCTTTTGTCGGAGGAGTTTTGCAAGAATCCACTGGATATTGCCGCCAAAGCAGCACAGATTCCGACTGCACCAACCCGGTCCTATCGGGTGGGAGAACGCGTGTGCCATGCAACTTTTGGCATCGGCGTGATTTTGTCCGCGCGTAAGATCGGCAACGATACATTATATGAAATTGAATTTGTCGGCGGGAATGTCAAAAAGCTGATGGGGAATTATGCAAAGCTGACGCCTGGTATATAACGCGGAAAACCGCTTTTTGAGGGATGCCCCAAAAGCGGTTTTTCTGCCTGAAAGGGAAGCTGTTTACAGAGTACTTATTTTTTATGCTTGCCTTTTTTGCCTTAACTGCTGGTATTTTTCCCGTGTTGCCTGCCCGCCGCGCAGATGACGCTGCGCTTTGTTCTGAAGCAAAAGGGTATGCACTTCTGTGTAAAGTGAAGGAGATACCTGCCGCAATTTTTCCGTGACGTCTTTGTGGACGGTGGATTTGCTGATGCCGAACGCTTTGGCGGCGTCCCGCACAGTCGCCTTTTTTTCCAGCAGATATTCTCCCAACAGAACGCAGCGATGTCCTAAATCCGGATGTTCCGATTCATACATAGTGATCTCCCCGTTTTCAGTGATTTTGTACACTATATGAACAAAAAAACAGCTTTATGAATCGCAGGAAGAAAGATCTGCAAGCGCACACTGAAACTCATTTAAATGCATCTGCTCATCCATGCAGATCCGACGTAAAAGCGCACGGATGCCTTCTTCGGTGATGGCACAGATGGCATCCTGATAGGCGCGGATTGCGGCTTCTTCTGCCCGGATATTTTCGGTCAGGATTGCCCTTGCATCCATTTCATAATTGACAAAGGAAGCGTTCCAGTATTGATTGGCGTTTCCGCGTCTGCGATAAGGGGTTTTCGCATAGTATTGCGGATCTCCGCCGAGCTGTACGATGAGCTCGCCAAGTAATTGCAGATGCCGCATTTCCGCAATGCTGATGCGTTCTAAAAGCGCAGCCAGATCCGGATAACGGCTGTCTACGCATAATTCCTGATATAAATATTGTGCGATGGCAGTCAGTTCTCCTGCCGCTCCGGCATATAGGGGGCGAATCAGATTCACCGTTTGTTCATTTTGACAAAGCACCCGCACGGGTGGGTAGGGAAGATTGTGCGCGCAAGCGTCCAGTTCACTCATGAGATCCCTCCGTTGCAAATTGCCGGGAGAAGATTTTCCGGCTTCTACAACAGCAGAATATGCACGAATCTGAAAATCGTGCGGAAAGGACTTGCATGAAAAGAAGATTTTTTTTCATTTTGCTTTTGTTGTGTACTCTTTTTTCTTCCGGTTGCGGCACCGAGAAGTCTGCGCAGGCGGATTTCATTTCCATGGATACCGTTGTCCGATTACAGATTTATGGGAGCAATGCGCAAACGGCGTTGAATAACTGCCAAAAGACGCTTTCGGGTTTGGAAGCGCGTTTTGCAGATACGGGTGTAGAAAGTGAAGTTGTGCGTTTGAATCAGGCAAACGGCGCGGAAACAGAAGTCAGTTCGTTGCTGTTTGAAATGTTGCAACTTGCGAAATCCATTTCTGCGGCGTTACCGGATACATTGGATCTGACAGTTGCACCCCTGACGGCGCTTTGGGGATTTTCCGGCGATGCAACGATGCATTTGCCGCAGGCGGCGCAAATTACGGCACTTTTACCCACGGTCGGCATGGAATTGGTGGAGCTTTGCGCCGAGCGACAAACGGTGATTCTGCATTCCGGCGCCACGATTACGCTTGGCGCCATTGCAAAAGGATTGATCGGACGGGAGCTTGCCGCGCAATTAGATCGGGATCCGGGTGTCACACATGCCTATCTTTCGCTTGGAGGCAATGTACAGTTGGTCAAAAACAAGACAGACGCCACACCTTGGAAAATCGGACTTGCCAATCCGTCTGCCCATTCGGAATTGCTGGGGGTTTTTTCGCTGGCGTCTCCTTGCGCAGTGGTCACATCCGGAACTTATCAACGGAATTTTACGGAAAACGGAACGCTTTACCACCATATTCTGCATCCCAGAACCGGCTATCCCGTAGAGAACGGAATGTGTTCTGTCACCATCCTGTGCCAGGACGGCATGCGGGCTGACGCCCTCTCCACGGCACTATTTGTTGCCGGTATAGAAAAAACGATTGCATATTATCGCGCACATCCGGATTTTGAATTCGTCTGCGTAACGGATACGCAGGAGATTTTCGTCAGTGCGGGAATTGCAGAACAATTTTCAATATTGTCTTCCGGGTATACCATACGCGTTGTGCAATGAGGGATCAGGAATGAATAAAATGTACAAAAATCGGAAACAATTCTTGTATAAAATGCCATATTGCAATCCGAAGAAAATTGTGGTATAATAATTTGCGTTGAGGGAATGGAGGCATAGCTCAGCTGGTTAGAGTGCATGCTTGACATGCATGAGGTCATTGGTTCGATTCCAATTGTCTCCACCAATCGGCAGTGGAGAATCTTTCAAAGGTTCTGTGCTGTCTACCTCGCTTAAAACAGTCCTCTGCCGGTTTCGGCAGGGGATTGTTTTTTTGGTTGAAATAAATGTATCTTTTGTCATTCTGGTTATTTGGTGCGATAGAATCGTAACATAATTTGCATTATGCATAACATAGTTGTTGTATTTACCTTGCGATGTTCGGTATACTTATAGTATCGCAGACATATACAAGCGCTGGTATCATGATGAAAAATTTCGGAATATACGGAGGATCAGATAATGAGTGACCAGGCAGAAAAAATCCGCGCTCTCTTACAGCAAGATGCAGAGTATTATGAGGATCGTGCAGAGCGGGAAATTGAGCGGAACCGGAAAGGCTTTTTTCAACTGCATTTGCGCGACGCACAGGGAAATCCGCTGATCGGACAAACGGTGACTTTAAAACAGAAAAGTCATGATTTTAATTTCGGCTGTAATAGTTTTATGATCGGACAGTATCCGGAGGAAGAACGCAATCTTGCATATCGGGAAGAATTCTGCAAATTGTTTAATTTGGCAGTCTTGTCTTTCTACTGGAGAGGGACAGAGCCGACACGTGGGGAATTGCGGTATTCCAATCCCGCTCGCCCGTTATACCGGCGACCGACCTGTGACGACTCGGTGGAATTTTGCCGTCAGAACGGATTACGTATGAAAGGACATCCGCTGTTTTGGCATGAATTTACCCCTGCATGGTTGCCGCATCGCTTTGAGGAACTGATTCCTTTGATTAAAAAGCGTTTTTCGGAAATCGCAGAGCGGTATGCCGATATCATTCCCACATTCGATGTGGTAAATGAACCTTCCCGTGTGTATGACGTGCATATGCGGGATCGGCTACTCGGTCGTGATTTGTATTTACCGGATGATTATGTGGAACGGATCTTCAAAATAGCGGAGCAGTATTTCCCGGCGAATAATCTGTTTCTCAATGATACGGTTGGCGCGGCATTTTATGATTTCCGCGGGATATACAGCGGGTACTATCAGGAAATTCAGAATCTTTTACAAAAAGGCGTGCGGATTGACGGAATCGGTTTGCAATGCCACGCAGGCTTGGAACAAGGTTGTGAAAATCTTTTTAATCCCAAACGTCTGTATCAGGTGTTGGACGCATACGGCAGATTCGGCAAACCCATTCAGATTTCCGAAATCGGATTTCCCTCCAAACTGGATGGCGAGCAGGATGAAGAATTACAGGCTTTGTTTGCAAAAACGCTGTATACCGTTGCATTCAGCCATCCGAATGTAAACGGAATTGTGTGGTGGAATTTGCCGGACGATGGGGTTGCAACGCAGATCCGCGGCACGGAAAATTTGCCGTCCTCCGGACTTTTGGACGGAAAATATCAGGAGAAACAAGCATATCGTGTCCTGTATGATCTGATTCAGAAACAGTGGCACAATGATTTTACGTTGCAAAGTCATGCTCGCAGTTATGTAACCTTGCGTGCATTCTACGGAGAATATGAAGTAAGCGTCAATGGAAAACCGCAAGGAAGGATTCATCTTGCGCAGGATATTTATGACGAATTGACATTGACGGTTCAATGATCCCAAGATAGAAAAAGGACTTCCGGCATATTGCACAAGTCCGTAAAAAAC
>DLLB01000033.1:0-1162 GCA_002477905.1 Clostridiales bacterium UBA7573
CCGTGAAAGGGCGGTGTCTTAGCCGCTTGACCACCGGGCCTTTGGTAGCGGAAGTCGGATTTGAACCAACGACCTGTCGGGTATGAACCGAATGCTCTAGCCAACTGAGCTATTCCGCCATCGCTAACGCTTGGATATTATATCACAAACGATGGCGTTTGTCAACCACTTTTGCAAAAATAATTCTAAAAATCTACGGCTTTGTTCTTTTCTTCAAATTCAAATCAAAAGTGCCTGTATATTTGTAATATTTGCACATTGTTTCTCGGAGAAAATCTGCTTCCGATGCAAAGCGCACGAAAGCAGATTTTTCATCAAATGAGAAAACCGTTATTCTTTGGACACATCATCCAAACTGATTTTTGCACCGCAACCCGGGCAGGTCAGATTGGAAACATCCACGGTATCGTCAAAATAAACTTCATCCCCGCATTCCGGGCATTTTACGGCGAACATTCCGCAATCGTTTTCGCAATCCTCACAGTTGCCGTCGCATTCATCTTCGTCGTAATCGTCATCCTCATCTTCGTCGTCGCCGTCGTCTTCGTCGTCAAACACATATTCTTCTACGTCGCCAAGATCCTCATCCAGTTCTTCTGCATAAGCATCCAAAGTGTCGATCTTGTCCTCCATATCGTTCACCGTCATGGCAAGATCGTCCACAATATCCACAAGCGACTTTAAGATTTTCGTCTCCGGTTTGGTTTCGTCGATGGCAAGTCCCTCCATCAACCCCTTCAGATAAGCTACTTTTTCCAGAATGGTCATCGTAATTTCCCTCCTTATCCGCAAATAGGCGGAGTTTTGGTTTAAGCTCTTTCCAGATATTCGCCGGTTCTGGTATCGATCCGCAGATGATCGCCGATATTGATAAAGAGCGGCACCTTGATCACAGCACCGGTTTCCAAAGTTGCAGGCTTGGACGCACCGGTCGCGGTATCGCCTTTGAAGCCGGGCTCGGTATCGGTTACTTCCAGTTCGACAAAGATCGGCGGTTCCACGCCAAATACATTGCCCTTATAGGAAATGATCTTGCACATTTCATTTTCCTTGACAAACTTGAAGTTGTCGCCCAGTTTTTCCTTGTTCAACGGCATCATATCGAAAGTTTCCATATCCATGAAATAATACAAGTCGCCATCGTTATAGCTGTACTGCATAT
>DLLB01000033.1:1247-5209 GCA_002477905.1 Clostridiales bacterium UBA7573
ACTTATCGGTCGGGTTGAACGTGCGCTCTACCACCGCACCGGAAATGACATTTTTGAGTTTGGTACGGACAAATGCCGCGCCCTTACCGGGTTTTACATGCTGGAACTCCAGCACCTGAAGTACCTGACCATCCATTTCAAAGGTCACGCCGTTTTTGAAATCGCCTGCTGTTACCATAAAATTTTATCCTCCAAAAAAGATTAACATATCCATACTTTTTTATTTTACACGATTGTTTTGGATTTTGCAAGGGTTTTATGAAAATTTTTTATTTTTTCCAAAGAAAATCCTTATAAAATCATCAATTCCTTGGGAAATTCCGTCAAATCATATGTTTTTTCTTCCGTAACGGCAACCATATCTTCAATGCGTACCCCACATTTGCCGGCAAGATACACCCCCGGTTCCACCGTTACGACCATACCGGGCAAAAGCGCCGCGCCAAATCTTGCGGCGCTGAGTCGCGGTTCTTCATGCACAAACATGCCCACGCCGTGACCGAGACTGTGTCCGAAGCATCCGGCGTATCCTGCATCGTCAATGATCTTTCGGGCAATCCCGTCCATTTTGCCGCAGTCACTGCCGGAAGCGATCACGTCCAAAACCGCAGTCTGTGCCGCAAGCACCGTTTCATAGATTTTCTTCTCCTCGGCAGTCGGCTTCCCGATGCAGAAAGTACGCGTCATATCCGAGCAATATCCGTGGTATTTTGCACCGAAATCAATGGTCAGAAATCCGCGCTCCAGCTTGACGTCGCGCGGTACGCCGTGCGGCAGGCTGGACGCCGTGCCGGATATTGCAATCGTATCAAACGCAAATCCTTCCGCGCCATGCAAACGCATCCGGTATTCCAGCTCCGCCGCCAGTTCCAGTTCGGTACGGTCGGGGGTGATATGCGGCAAAAGCTCGGTGAGTGCGCGCTCCGCGATCCGCTGTGCCTGCGTAATATAGCCGATCTCGGTTTCCGATTTGAACGTGCGCAGATTTTCCATCACATTCCCCGCGCCGACCAAAGCAAACCCGGCAAGCGTGTCCTGCCAGACGGCAAATTCCGCACATGTCATCGTTTCATCCTCATAGGCAAGCGTATGTGCATCCGCTTTTTTCAAAAGCTCTGCCACGCGCGCCGGACGTTGTTTCTGTGCAGTCAGATCCATTATAAACGGCGCAAGTCCCGCCTTCTCTGCCGCTTCCGCATAGCGGAAATCCGTAAACAATACCGGCTGGGTATTGCGGAGCAGCAGCACCAATCCGTCCGCCAACGGAAAATCCGTAAAATACCGCTGGTTCAGTTCACTGCTTACCAGCACCGCATCTACGTTTTGCGGAACAGTTTCAAACAGTCTGCTCATCCGTGCTTCTTTTTCATTCATAAAACGATTCCTCCGTTCAGACATTATTTTTTCTTTCGGTTCATTCCGCACACAACGCTTCCAGCGCGAGCGCATAGCTCCACTTTCCAAATCCGCAGATGGAGCCGCGGCAGACCGGCGCGATCACAGACGTATGCCGGAAAGATTCCCGCGCAAACACATTGCTGATATGCACTTCCACACAGGGAAGGCGCACTGCCGCAATGGCGTCGCGGATAGCATAAGAATAATGCGTATACGCACCGGCGTTCAGAAGAATACCGTCTGCCCAGAGCCGCGCGTCGTGGATGGCGTCGATCATCGCGCCTTCTCCGTTTTCCTGCCGGAACGTCAGCGTGTGCTGCGGAAAGCGTGTGCGCAAAAATGCTTCGATCTCCGAAAGCGTTTGCGTACCGTACTGCTCCGGCTCCCGCTCACCGAGCAAATTGAGATTCGGACCATTCAGAATCAGAAATTTCATTATGACAAACCTCCTGTTCAGTCCCAGGTATACTGCGTCAGTTGTCCCGCGAGAAGCAATCGGTCAAACTGTTCCTGCCGCAGGACTTCATAGGTCGCAACTGCCACGGAATTGCTCAGATTCAGACTGCGAAGCGTGTTGCGCATGGGAATCCTGACGCACCGATCCGGATGTGCATGCAGAATTTCTTCCGGCAGGCCTTTGGTTTCCTTCCCGAACACCAAATATACCGTCTGCGGATATGTGATCTCCGTATAGCAATGCTGCCCTTTCGTTGTAAAAAAGTACAGCGGATCGTTCGCATGCAGCGTAAGGAACTGCGCAAAGCTGTCATAATACGTGATATTCAGCTTGTCCCAGTAATCCAGTCCCGCGCGTTTCATCTTCCGGTCATCTATGGCAAACCCCAGTGGACGCACCAAATGCAAAGAGGCGCCGACCGCGGCACAAGTGCGCGCAATATTGCCGGTATTCTGGGGAATCTCCGGCTCTACCAATACGATATGAATCTCTGTCATAAAAAAGTGCGTTCCTTTCCGCGAGCACGCTTTGGGGCGTTTACTCACCGTTATTATAACGCACAACAAGGAAAATTGCAAGCCCCGTGCAGGATTTTTTTACAAAGTGCAAACAGAATGTACTCCAAACCCGTTTTTTTATAAAATGGAGATAATATTTACAAAATATGATAGGAATTGCGATAAATCCGTGTTACAATAAGATCGGACTTTTATTTTTACGCAACGATACGGAGGATTCTATGGGACTCATTTCAGCCATTATCGGCACATATAGCGAACGGCAGATTAAAAAGATCACCCCGACGGTGGATGCCATCGAGCGGCTTGCGGACGCCTATGCGGCGCTCTCGGATGAAGAATTGCGGGACAAGACCGCCGAATTCAAAGCCCGTCTGCAAAACGGCGAAACTTTGGATGACATTCTGCCGGAAGCATTTGCAACCGTGCGGGAAGCGGACACCCGCGTACTGGGCAAACGTCCGTTCCGCGTACAATTAATGGGCGGCATCATTCTGCATCAGGGCAGAATCGCCGAAATGAAAACAGGGGAAGGAAAAACGCTTGTCGCCACGCTTCCCGCCTATCTGAATGCCCTGACCGGTCTTGGCGTACACATTGTCACCGTCAACGAATATCTGGCGCGGTGCGGCTATGAAGAAATGGGACGGGTGTACGGATTTCTCGGATTGACAACCGGATTGATCGTACATGGACAAACCCGCGAGGAAAAGCAGGAAGCTTATCGGGCAGACATTACCTACGGCACCAACAACGAATTCGGATTCGACTATCTGCGCGACAACATGGTGGTCTATCGGGAACAGCTTTCCCAGCGCAAACATAACTTCGCCATTGTGGACGAAGTAGACTCCATTCTCATTGATGAAGCGCGTACCCCGTTAATCATTTCCGGCGAGGGGGAAAAATCCACGGAGCTTTACGGAGAAGCGGAACGGTTTGCGGCACGTCTGAAAATGATCAAGCTGAAAGAAATGGACGACAAGGAATCCTTGGACGGCATGGACGGCGATTATGTGGTGGACGAAAAGGCAAACACCTGTGTGCTGACGCCAAACGGCGTGAAAAAGGCAGAAGAATTCTTCCACATTGAAAATCTGTCTGATCCCGCAAACTCCACGCTCGCACATCATATCAATCAAGCTATCCGCGCACATGGCATCATGATCCGCGATGTCAACTATGTAGTCAAAGATGACAAGGTTCTGATTGTGGATACGTTCACCGGACGCATCATGCCGGGCAGACGGTATTCCGACGGTCTG
Source organism: Clostridiales bacterium UBA7573 (assembly GCA_002477905.1). Classification (GTDB taxonomy): domain Bacteria; phylum Bacillota; class Clostridia; order Oscillospirales; family CAG-272; genus UBA7573. The sequence continues at coordinate 4,886 of DLLB01000033.1, forward strand.
CATCAGGCAATCGAAGCCAAAGAGCATGTCAACATCGAAAAGGAAAACAAAACGCTTGCCACTATCACGTTCCAAAACTATTTCCGCCTGTATCAGAAGCTCTCCGGCATGACCGGTACGGCACTGACAGAGGAAATGGAGTTTCGGGAAATTTATAATCTGGATGTGGTGGAGATCCCGACCAATATGCCGATGATCCGGGTGGATCATCCGGACGCAGTCTACCGCACAGTGGCAGGCAAATACCGCGCGGTGCTGGATCAGATCAAAATCTGCCATGAAAAGGGACAGCCGGTGTTGGTCGGTACCGTTTCCGTGGATAAC
>DLLB01000049.1 GCA_002477905.1 Clostridiales bacterium UBA7573
CGTACAATTTGGGGCAGTTCAACTGCCTTTCCCTCTTTCTGTAATGCCGTTTTACAAGAAAACAAATTTTCATGTTTGCATTCAGCATGTTGGTGTAGCTTCGTCGTTCATTTGTGCGATCTGCGCAAGCGATTTTGCCGTGACATGTACGAAAGCCGGACGAAATCCGCTGCGAATGGCACTGCGCCCGGACGCAAGGTTGGACCATGCGCGGCAATAAAACGGCACGATGCCGCGTGAAAGAATTTCAATTGCCAGTGTGGAGATCAGGGCGGCGGCAATGCCGTTGCGCCGGAAAGTCGGAAGCACATCAATCCCGATTTGCCACATGGTGTCACAGTCGGCGGACGCGCCGGCAAGTCCGACGAGTCGATCTTGCGCATAGGCGCCCGCTCCGAGTATATCCAGTTGTTTGCGCGCTTTACAAAGTGCGTTGCTCCATTGCGGCAGATATAGATTCGTAAAGTCCTTCTGAGTCAGAAATTTGACCGGATAAGGGCAGGGAAGTGTATGCAGAAGTTCTGTATCCGGCAAGAAGTACTCTGCCTGAAAACACACGTCATAGCCGTGTGGACGCAAAATGGCAGAAAGCGCATGCAAATGCGGTGTTTCAAAACAATGCACTGCATCGTAGCGCGCGAGGTATCCGGCAACCTCGTTCTCCAGTTCCGGTGCAACTGCGGCGACGACATTGTTTCCATAGGAACAGAGATCGCATACTTGTGGAAGCGTCAGATATTTCCGCGCCTTGGGATGCGGCTGTGAAACGGAGATGACGGGAGTCTTTTTTTTAAAATCTGCCGGATGGCAGGAAAGGTCTATGGCGGACTGCGCCATGGCGATCTGTAAAATTTCTTCATTTGTCATTCGTTGATCTCCTTTGCAGCTTTGAAAACTCGGTACCCATAAATCAGTTTAGCACAGCGTGGATGGTCTGTCAAGCGGCAGATTTGCGCGATTGCGATAAGGAAAACAATTCAGCCAAAAACAAGAATTATTTACAAAAAGTTTATGCCGAATTCAACGCAGCCCGCCTCCTTTTTGTTACAATAAAAGATACAGAAAATGCGGATGCATCGTCGAAACGGAGGGAATGCCTTGTTCGGATATTTGCGGTTGGAAGCACCGGAAGTGAAGATCAAGGATTATGCATTGTACCGTGGTGTATATTGCGGTCTGTGTAAAACCATGCGGCGGTGCACCGGACGATGCAGTGTGCTTGCCCTGCGGTACGATGCGGTATTCTGCGTCTTATTACAGATGGCATTGCGCCATGAAAGCCCGATTCTCGGTACCGGAAGATGTCTCTTACATCCGTTTCGACGGCGCCCGATTTTACAACAAACGCCGTCGCTGACGGTCGGCGCACGCATGAATGCGGCGCTTGCCGCATATAAATGTGACGATTTCGCAAAGGATGCCACCGGACTTTCCCGTGCGGTTGCATGGCTTGGGCGGCTTGGCGGTGCGTATCTGCGCCGACAGGGCAAACTGCCGGATGTTTGGCGGACTTTGTGTGAAGAAAATCTGACACAGTTGCACTGCTTGGAACAAATTCGTTCCCCATCACCGGATGCCGCAGCAGAGTGCTTTGGAAAATTGCTTGCCGGATTGTTCGCGTATGATCTGCCGGATGCGGCGGCACGAATTGCGCATACCGTCGGCGACCGGATGGGACGTTTTATTTATCTTTTGGATGCGGCGGATGATGCAAAAAAAGACGCAAAGAGCGGAAATTATAATCCGTTTGTATGCGCCGGCGTGGACGTTTTCCGCAATGAAACAGTGCGGATCGCGCTTCTGTCTGAACTTGCGGAGGCGGAGAAAGCCTATTCGCTGTTGACAGATGTGCACCCACAATTGCGTGCACTTTTGGACAATCAGTTTTATCTTGCATTTCCGGATACGGTGGATCGGGTACTGGGATTTGCCCCATCCGCCGAAAAACAGGATATGCCGAGGATTTTATCCCCATAAGGAAAGGAGGAGCCTATCATGCAGGATCCATATCAGGTTTTGGGTGTTTCCCGCACCGATGATGACGAAACGATCAAAAAAGCCTATTATGCGTTGGCGAAAAAGTACCACCCGGACAATTATCAGGATCATCCTCTCTCCGATCTCGTAGAAGAAAAAATGAAAGAAATCAATGAGGCATATGCGCAGATTCAGAAGGAACGCGCGGCGGCAAAGCATGCGGGAGAAGATTTTCAGCAAAATACGCAGGATTTTTCGGACAGCCGTTATACCCAGATCCGTCAACAAATGCAAATGGGTTCCTACGCACAGGCAGAGCTGATGCTGGATGCCATCCCGCAGGGAGATCGCAATGCGGAATGGCACTATCTGAAAGGTTGTGTATTGACCAGACGCGGGTGGTTTTATGACGCGCAGACCGAGCTGGCTATCGCATGTCGGATGGATCCGCAAAATGCGGAATACCGCGCGGCGGCAGAGCAGATGCGCACGGGTGCGCAATCCTACGGTGGGCAATATCGGGATTCCCGTGGAACGGACACCGCCTGCAACTGCTGTGCAAATCTGATTTGTGCGGATTGCCTGTGTGAAATGTGCGGCGGCGACCTGATCCGCTGTATTTAAGAGGATGAAACAAAAAACACTTGCATTGACGCGTGGGGCGATGTGCATTGCGCTCGGCGTCTTATTTCTTCTGCTGGGGCAGCTGATCGAAACGCTGGATCTCACGATTGCAGCGCTGACCGCGCTTTTGACCTTGTGGATTTTAACCGAAGCCGGCGTTGCAAACGCCCTTTGTGTATATGCCGGAACGGCATTGCTTTCGTTGCTCCTTTTGCCGAGCAAAACGGGGGCGTTGGAGTATACGGTACTGTTTGGATTATATCCGGTGGTGAAAAAGCTATGTGAACGAAAACGTTGGCTTGGCATATGCGGGAAGATTTTGTACTGCAACGCCATGATTGTGCTGTATGCTTTTTTGGCTTGGAAGTTGCTTGGTATCGCTTTCCCGAATCAACGGTATTTGCTGTGGCTTATCGCCCTTGGAAACGTGGTTTTTTGGCTGTATGATCTGACGCTTGGAATGTTGTTGCGCTTTTATGCCGCAAGACTGCGCCCACGGTTATATCGCCGTTTTCACCGATAATCGCAGATCCTTTCAAAAACGCATTCTGCTTTGTACAGAATGCGTTTTTTCTCTTGACTTTTTGCTTTTTTATGATATAATACCGCATAGGAGTCGGGCTTGCGCACGGTTAGAGGCAGAATGCCTGCTATGGCGCAAAACTTCCTTGTGCGTAAGGCGCATGGTTGCTTGCGGTGTCCAAAGGTTTAGGATACGCTTGAAAAATTACTGAAATGAGGATTTTGACAGGAGAAGTGCATATGAAAACACTTGCAGATGCGAAAACAATTCGTGCCGGTGCATGGGAAGCGGACATTTTACCGTGGTTTGGTGCAAATACCGTGCGACTGGAATATCGCGGGAAACCGGTCCTCCGCGCACCGCACCGTCTGTCGGATCTTTTGCGGGAACCGGTTTTGTACGGAACGCCGATCCTTTTGCCGGCAAACCGTACTTTTTTCGGCGTGTTTGTTTTTCAGGGAAAGATGCACTACTTGCCGTTAGACAGTGCGTTCGGCGCGTTGCACGGAACGGTTCTGTCCGCTCCGTTTACCTGCTTACAGGCGGATGAAAGAACGGTGGTTTGCCGTTTACACAACCGAAACAATCTGTATTATCCCTATCCCTTCACGCTTACTGTGACAGATACGCTGACAGAGAACGGATATATGCAGTCATATTGCCTGCAAAATGACGGCGATACCCCTATGCCGTATGTTTTTGGCTTGCATACGACGTTCCATTCTCCGGAGTATGTGCAGGTTTGTGTTGGCGCACAGGAATATGCAGAAGCACATCCCGCACAGATTTACGAGCGGGATGCACGGCTGAAAGCGGATTTGATCCGCGGATTACAGCCGCAAGGCGTGCGCTTACACGGTTTTTATCGTGCAGATTCCCATGTTGCGAACGTCGGATCTTTCCGCTATATACAATCGGAGAATTTTGATCACTGGATCTTCTATAACGCAGGGGGCAGAGCGGACTATCTTTCCGTAGAGCCGCAGGCGGGGGCAGTCAATGGACTGCGTATTCCAAACGGACATTGTGTTCTGCTACCGCAGGCATCTGTGGTTTATCAGACAATGTTGGTTCGACAAGACGAACTGGAATGAAATTCTCATTTTTGACTTGATTTTTTCAATAAATAAGCGCATGATCTGAAAACAGATCATGCGCTTATTGCAATTTGTGAGAATTTTTACAGCGATTTCCCGCCGTCTACATAAATACTTTGTCCGGTGATGTACCGCCCTTCTTCAGAGCAAAGCAACGATACCATGCCGGCGCAATCCTCCGGTACCCCGTAGAATCCAACCGGAATCGAATCGGTTACTTGCTTGGCATAGGCGGCGTCACTTAAAGCTTCTACATTACGATCTGTATAAATGACGCCCGGCGCTACATTATTCACGGTGATCCCGTCTTTTGCAAGCTGTAAGGAGAGCGAGCGTACCATATTGGTCTGCGCGGCTTTGGAAGCGGAATAGATCAACATATCCGGATGCGGTTTTGCTTCCTGCACAGAGCCGATGGTGACAATCCGTCCAAAGTGCTGTTCCTTCATATGATCGGCTACGCCCTGAATCAGCAGCAGGGAAGAAAGAAAATTACAGTTGAGCTGTTCATATGCTTCTTCCGGCGGGATGGTTTGCCAACCGTTGCGGATTTGCAGAGAGGCGTTGAGAACCAACACATCTACATTGTGTACCTCGGTCAAAAGGCGTTTTGTTTCGGAAAGATCGCAGAGATTGGCGGCAAGCACCTGTGCTTTTCCACCGTTTGCCCGGATGATCTCTGCCACTTCGTTTGCTTTGGTTAGATTTCCTGCACAGTGTACATAAACGAAAAAGCCGTCTTTTGCCAGTCGGATTGCAATGGCACGTCCGATTCCGCGGGAAGAACCTGTCACAAGTGCGACTTTCTGATTGCTGGGTTCCATTCTATCGTCTCCTTTGCATTATCCGATAATTTCCGTTACCGGATGCTCATTTTTGTGAATGCCAAAATCGCAGATCGTGTGATCGATTTCCGCAAGGTAATCTCCGTAAAATCCGTTGAATTCCACATAGCCGTTTTCATCAGTTGTCAGGATCAATTCGGTGTGCCAGGTCTTATGAATCAGCTCATACAACCGTTTTGCAGACGCCTTAGGCGTCAGATCATGATGGAACAGCCCACCGCGGCAATTGTTTTCATTCCAGTCGGAGTTGTTGCCTACATAGGCATAGCCGTCAACTGTGTTCCAGTACACCACGGTATCCAAAGCCGGATGAGAGAACCAAAGCGTATAGAGCATTTCCAAAATATCTGCCTGCAATGCTTCCTCTTCCGGCGTGTCGCCAAAGGTCGGAATGGTGACTTCGGTAATCTCCAGCGGCAATCCGAATTCGGACAGAATATCCATGCCTTTTTTGAGCTTGACAAGATCCACCAGATGGGTGTGATTTTGTATCTGCTGCTCGTATTCCTCCGGCGTTTTGGCATTCGCGCCGGTGAAAATATGATGCTGCACGCCGATTTTATCGATGGACGCGCCGTTTTGCAGACATTTTTCAATCTGCATAAAGTAAGGGGCGCGATAATCGTGTGCACCGACAACCGGTAACTCATCGCCTTCGTTAATGACCAGACACTCATTCGGCAGATATTTTCTTGCAAGCGCGAATGCCCATTCTACAAAATCCCGCCGCTTGCAGAGAACGGATTGTGTGGTCCACGCTACTTCCTGCAAGGTTTCATTGATGACCTCAAATTCCACCATTCTGCCGGCATAATGCTGGGCGATCTGCCGGACGCGTTCTTCATAATGTGCAATCATGGCTTTTTCATCCTGTTTCGGCAGCCATTCCGGTGTGAATTTATCGTAAACCAGGCAATGAAGTTTTGTGGCAATGTCGTTTTCTTCACAGTACTCCATGCAAAGCTCCGGCGCGGGACGCCGGTAGATTTTCGGAGAATGCTTGTCAAAGCGCGGCTTCCCCTGTTCCGGTTCCAAGCCGTCCCAATAGAACGGAACGGTTGCCAGATTGAAATAATCCTTGAATAACTGCCGATAGGTTTGGTTGTCGTTTTCGTCCGCGAATTCATCCAGCATGAAAATATGCGCACCGAATTTGAAATCGTGGGATGTTTGGGTAATTTTAACCGGTTTCTTTGCCAGCGGCTGTCCTGCCTCATCTACAAAATGCAATTTGCAGAACCCTTTGCGGTATTTTTCAATATTTTCTTTTGCTTCGCTTAGAATTTCCGGATGCTCAGTCATACTTTTCAGCCAGAGTGTGCGTTTTTCTTCCGTAGTCATGTGTCCGTTCCTCCCTTTTGAAAAAAGCGTTGTATTTTGGTGTTTACAGTGAGGTTTGCGTATCGTCCGGATCTCCATTCCGTGCCAGATCATATTCTTTGCTCCAGTCGAGATCCCGATATTCCGCGCCACGCGGATCGGTTTTGATCCAAGCAGTCAATAAATCGAGCATTTCTTCTGTCCAGGTGTTGCGGTCGATCTGCGCGGTAGTGAAACGATTTTGCGCGATCATTTCAAATCCGAAATCGTCCTTGACATGCGTTTTTGCCGCGCCTTCCACAACGTCCGCTACCATGTGGCTTGGGATAAAGATGACGCCGCCGCCCGCGCCGAACACAATATCGCCGGGCAGACAAACCGCGCCGCCGAACGAAGTGACGGTGTTGAATCCGGTCATCACAAAATCCCGGATCGGCGTGGGATCAATGCCGCGGTAGTAGACCTGTACGCCTTCTACCTGCTTCATCTGTTCGACATCGCGGATCCCACCCCAGATCACGGCGCCGCCGGTTTTGGTTTTTGTTTTGATCGCGGTGGTCAGATTGCCACCGACGAACGTGCCCTTGTAGATCTTGTCATACATATCTGCAACTACCACGTCCCCTTCCACAAGGGTATCGATTACCCATTGATTGTAATTGCCTTTTCTGCCTTCTTCCGCGCCTTTGGCAAACATCAGCTCATGCAGATCGGGACGGGTAGGGCAGAAATTGCAGGTGACGGCGCGCCCGATGAGCTTCCGTCCATCGTCGTGCAACGCGTGAAGCGGCGCAACGCCGCCGCCGACAAACTGACTCTGGTATCCTGCGACAAACAATGGCTTCCAGACTTCCTCCAAAGTCATTTTGCGCAGACCGCTCAGATATTTGTCTGCGACATACGGTCTGCCGTCCGGCAGACGCTCCCCTTTCCACATGGGGGTTAAGGCAATGATTTCTTCTTTGTCATTAAAATGCATGATTAGGCTCCTGTTCCGGACATAAGTGTCCATGTTTTGGTTTCTTCTTTGGGAATTTGCAGATTGGTGCAGGCTTGTGCGTTTGCGGCGTCTAAGGTAAGCTCGTAATCTCCGTAAAAACCGCGGAACCGGAGCATACCGTCGGCATCCGTTTCGGCAGTCGTTTCCGTGTGCCACTCCCGGCAGATCAACTGTTCCAACCGTTCATATGCCGGTTTGGGGGAGAAATCATGGCAGAGCAGCCCGCCGCAATAGTAATCCTCATTTTGTTTGGGATTGACAAAGGCGTACCCATCTGCCAGATTCCACCAGACAATAGAGGATACCGAAGGATGTGCAAACCAAACGCGGTACAGATTTTCTACCATGTCTGCCTGCATCTGCAACTTGGCGGGATCGTATCCATAAGAGGGAACGGTAATCTCGGAAATGTGCAGTGCCGTGCCAAGCTGTGCGTAGCAATCCAACATAGACCGCATATAGGCGGCGTTGATCATCGTACCGTTTTTTGCAACCCGTGGTAGGTCTTCTTCTTTGCGGAACAGATGATACTGAATGCCGATCCCGTCCACTCTTGCCCCTTGTGCCATCAGTTTTTGCGCTTGCAGATAGACAGCGGACATCTCGCGGTAGTAGTTACCGAAATAAGCGTTATAATCATTTAAGATCAAGTGGTTATGCGGGAACCATTTTGTTGCGGCAAGCCATGCGTGCGTGTCATAATTCAAAGGCATTTTGGCAAGTCCCGGCGCAACGGTGCATTCGTTTGTGACATCCCATACGGGAATCTGATCCGCATACCGCTTGGCTAAAATCTCAATGCGTTCCAAAATGGCGTGCAACGCGTCCTCTTTGTCGCTTGGGAACCAGGTCGGCAATCCGATGTCCTCGTTTTGCCAAAGCATATTATGTCCTTTCGGCTCACATCCCACGCGTTTGCAGAATTCCAATGCCTCGTCTGCCGGCGGACGGCGGTAAATATAGGGACTGCCTTTGTCAAAGCGCAGATGTCCGCGCGTCGGCTCATCATCGCGCCAATAAAATGCGAGTACGCCTTGGTTGAATAACTTGGCAAACAGGGATTCATATTTTTCCCGTGCCGCGTCCTCCTTTATCACGTCGGCGAGAAATGCCGTAGAACCGAATTTGAACGCGTGTTTGGTTTGTGTAATCCGGACCTTTTTGCAAGCCATAGGCTTTCCGTTCGCGTCAGTTACGCGCACAGAGAAGTCGCCCTTGCGGTTTTTTTCAATTTCTGCCTGTACGGTTTCAAACAGACCGTTTTTCTTCAGATCGATACCGGACAAACAGTCCAATTCGTACTGTCCCATTTGCTTTCCTCCTTAGCTCCAGATTCGGTCGTTGGAGAATTCTTGATTCCATGCGTCCGTGGATTCCCACATGCCGGGGATGTTCGGATTGATATGCTGACGAAGCACTTCTTCGTTGAGATCGTCAAACCCAAGTCCGGGTTTGGTAGGAACCTGGATAAATCCGTTGGCAAAAACGGGGTTCGGGATCCCTTTGACCATGCTTGCCCACCACGGAACATCCACCGAGTGGAATTCCACGGCAAGGACATCCTGCATTGCCGCGGCAGTCTGCACCGCCGCCATGCAGGCAACCGGACTTTCCGCCATATGCACCGCGACGGCAACGCCGTTCTCGTTTGCCATATCCGCGATTTTCTTTAATTCCAAAGCGCCGCCGCAGGTGAGAATATCCGGATGAATGACAGAAACGCCGCCTGCTTTGATCAGTGTTTCAAAGCCCTCTTTGAGATAAATATCTTCCCCCGTGCAGACCGGAATCGTGGTGGAATTGCGCAGGCGAACATACTGATCCGTGTACATCCACGGAACCATATCTTCGATCCATGCCAGATTGTACGGCCCCATCCGTTTTGCAAAGCGGATGCAATCTTCGACGCAGACATGTCCGAAATGGTCGATGGCAAGGGGTACCTCATAGCCGATGACTTCCCGCACCTGCCGGACATAGTCCTCTAAAACGTCCAGTCCGTGTTCGGTCAGATGAATGCCGGTAAACGGATGCGCAGTGTGAACAATGCTGTAACTTTTTTGATGTTTCACCATGTCCGCAGTTACCGAACCGCCTTGTACGTTGAGAATGTGCGGTGCGTATTTTTTCATGTCGTCAATAAATCCGAGCGGTGCGTTGAGTGCCCCCGGTTCATCCATCAACAGTCCGATTCCGAGATCCATTTTCAAGAAGGTGAATCCCATCTCCAGCCGTTTTTTCAGTGCCAACCCCATATCGTGCCCGGTATGTTTTCCATCTACATCTGTATCGCAGTAAACGCGGACCTCGTCGCGGAATTTGCCGCCGAGCATCTGATACAGCGGTACCCCATAAGCTTTCCCTGCAAGATCCCACAGTGCAATTTCAATGCCGCAGACGCCGCCGCCTTGTCTGGAAGGTCCGCCGAATTGCTTGATCTTGCGGAAAATACGATCCACGTCACACGGATTTTCTCCCAAAATGCGGCTTTTCAGCATCAGCGCATAAGTTTTGCTGGAAGCGTCCCGCACTTCCCCATAGCCGACCAACCCTTGATTGGTCATAATTTTGAGCAGCGTGCATCGTTTCGGTGCACCGTCGATGTCTACAAACCGCATATCCGTAATTTTGAGTTCGGAGGGATTCGAGCATCGGTTGAAGTTTCCCATCACCATAGAGTCCTGCATAAAAAATTCTCCTTTTTTCTACCGCCGCAAGGAAACAAGCCGATCCGTTTGGGAGAACCGCGTTTTTCCAAGCAGGGATGTTCTTGTGAAAAAAGCACTTGACAAGTTGCAGAAAACGGTTTATACTGAAAAAAGCATCGGGGTTTTCTGCGAAAAAGTACAATATTTCACATCTTGCTTTTAGCATACCCCCTTTTCCCTGATCTGTCATCAACAATCATATGAGATTTGCAAACTATTTTACGATTGTGAGGATTTTCCCATGGCATTTACAGAGGGGTACATTCAAGAAACGTCCGCCGGCGGATGGTTGCTTCGGGTTTGGCAAATGCGGGTGCCGCCGTTTCAAAGACCGTTTCGGGCGCATCATCATGTCCCGTTTGAAATTGTAGAATTTACCCATGGAAACGGCATCTACCAAACAGGACAAGCATCTTATGACATTCAGGCGGGCGATGTTTTTGTGTTTGCGTCCAATGAGGTGCATTGCATTACCGAAACCGGCACGGATGGACTGGCATACTGGAATCTGCATTTCGAACCGCGGTACCTTTGGGGATCCCGCTATGATAGCCTTTCTCCCGCACATCAGACTTTTTGCAAAGGGCACGCGGAGACTTTTCCCAATCGCCTGCCGCGAAACCACCCTGCCACAGAGCAGATCCGACAGTTGCTTTCGGAAATCAGGACAGAGATGGAATCCCAGAAATCCGAATATGGCGTGATGGTGCGCGGCAGGATCATGGAGATCGCCGTATCGCTTATCCGGGAGCTGGGATATTTTACAGAACAAACGGAAACACCGTTCAGCCCGCCGCGCTTGTTGGCGATCAAAGCCGCGATCGATTATGTGCTATCCCATTACACCGAATCGCTTACTTTGGAGGAAGTCGCAGAAGCGGCACGGCTGACGCCGAACTATCTTTCCACGTTGTTTCATAAAACCATGGGTGTCTCGCTGTGGGATTATGTGACGGAGAAGCGGATTGATCGCGCGTTAAACCTTTTGGACAGTGATCAGACGCTGACGGTTCTGCACGTGGCGCTTGCCTGCGGATTTAACAGTACCGCCAGCTTCAACAAGGCATTTCGTCTGCGCACCGGTACTACGCCAAGCGCATATCGGAAATTGGGACTTGGTATGCTGGAATATTGAATCGCACGCAATATTAAAATACAAGGGAGGAATCTTGTGCAAAAGATTCCTCCCTTTTTGGTAAAATTCAATTGTGTGGGATGTTAAAACATGTGGAAAATGCCGATTCAGACAGACGGCTCCGCGGTCGCAACAAATAAGACCGGATCCTGACGGAGTCCGAGTGCGGGGAGCGGTGCGGGATAGGTCGGCGCTTGGGGAAGATGCTTTGGGGAAAGCCGAAGATCCAATGTGTTGGTGCCTTCCTGTAATTGTGCTTCCATAGAGAAACAGCCGTTTTGCGGTAAAATTGGTGTGGCTTGATTGACAGAGAGCGTAATGTCGCAAGTATCGTCTGTTTCCAGCTTCAGCACTGCATAGGCAGGCGGAAATTTGCATTCATAGGCATAACGATAGCGAATTGCACCCTCGTAAAATGCATATCCCTGTTCCCGTACAGAAGAAAGCGTCAATGCGCGCGGCATTGTGAGGATAAACCCATCGCGGCTTGCATCTGCCGCGAACAGACCGGATAACTCTATCACCGGAAGCGGGGTATGCGCGGCAAGCGCGTCTATGCTGCAAGTGATGGTGTTGACGCCGTCTTTGAGCAAATCGGTAATGTCGTAGATACCGGCATCACCTGTGACGCTTTCCAACATTTGAGGCGTCAGCGGAGATGCATTGCACCGGATGTCATACCCGACTGCATGTTGCAGGGAGAGATTCAATGCAAAAATCATCGGGGCATTCTGAACGGTAAAATTGTATTGACAGAGTATCTTTTCGGTGTTGTCTTGGAATGCGACGGGAATCGGTGTAACCGTCGTGTTGTTTCGCAGAACTACGGAAGGTGTCATGCGCAGATTGTTGGGAGATTCCGCCGCGATGCCAACGCGGCGGAGCAGAGCGGTTGTTTCCATGAATTTTATACCTTTCTTTGTCAGGATCATAGGGAACGCGGATCATTTGCGGCGGAACAGAGAAGGACGCCGTTTCGATTTTGCATGTTGTTGCGATGGAGCCGGATCTGCATCCTGCGGTCCTTGTTTTTGTGGTTCTTCGGACGTGGCAGAATGGGCGGGAGGCGTGTCATTCGCCAAAGACGGGCTTGTTTCTGTATCTGTTTTCTTTGGTGGCTCCTCTGCATCCGGCATTTCCGATACATCGGTATAGCCGGGGAAATGCAAAGCGGAACCTTGCGGTGTTTTTGGTGTCGGCACTTCCGGCTCGTCCTCTAGGGGTTCCAGGATCTGACGGCGGTTCAGCCGTTTTTGCATCCATTGGGAGAGCAGAACATACAAAATCGAACAAATCGGAACCCCCATCAGCATACCGGCAATCCCGCCGATATTCCCGCCGACGGTTACGGCGATGAGCACGGTCAGACCGGGGAGCCCAACGGATTTTCCGACGACTTTCGGGTAGATGAAATTGCCCTCAATTTCCTGCAACGCAATGATGAATGCCAAAAATACCAGCGCCTTAATCGGGTTTTCCGTCAGAATCAAAAGCATTCCGCACCCCGCGCCGATGATGGCGCCCACCATGGGAATCAGCGCGCTTAGCAAAATGATGACGCTGATTAAAAGCGCATAGGGCATTTGCAAGATCAACATGCCGAAGAAACACAGCAACCCTAAAATCACAGCCTCAATAAACTGTCCGGTGACAAAATTGCAAAAAGAACGGTTGACTAAGACCATGAATCTCCGGAAGCGGTGATACTGCTTATAACTGCATAATGCGGCGCATACCTTATCCGCAAAGCGTAAGACCATTTCCTTTTGCAACAGAATATAAATGGCGATGATAAATGCAAACAGAATATTGAACAACTTTCCGAAAACCGAAGTTGCGAATGCGGAAACGGTTTTCCAAAGCGCACTGGAGCCTTTGTTCAAAAAATCTGTCAGCGGTTTTAACAGATCCGACCAACCGCCGTCATAGGATGGCAGGAAATCAGTCGGCATCCCGCGCCGCAAAAGAAAATTCCGGACAGTATCCAATAAGGCGGAGATATGCGTCGGCAAATCGGTTGCCAGTTTGCCGATGGTTCCCGCGATTTCCGGAAGAATGAAAAAGATCAGCAGCAATAGGAGCGCAATCAGAATCAGAAATGTGGTGGCAATGCTGAGCGGACGGCACAGACGTTTTACCCATCTGCGTTTTTTCCGCCTAAGAAACACAAAAACCTTGCGTTCAAAAAAAGAAACAAATACATTCAGAACAAAGGCAATGCAGATTCCGAGAATCACGGGAGAAAGTACACGGAGCAGCTTGGACAGCAACGACCAGAGCGCGGGAAGATTCCAGACGGCGGCAAAAACCACAGCAGTGAACAGGATCAACAGCAGGATGATCCGGATATTTTTTTTTGAAAAAAAGTCCACGAAACGCTCCTTTCTTTTTCATCAGGAAAACGCAGCCTTCCGAGACTGCTTTTTCAGAACAGATGCAGTTTTTCTCCGGCTTCCCGGATCTCGGCGTACATATATAAAGAGCCGACAATGATCAGCGGACGGTGTGTTTTCAGCGCGGTCTGATATGCCGCCTGTAAGCCTTCTTCCACGGTGTGGTAGGAGGTGGCGGGAATCCCGCGCTGCCGGAAAATCTGTGCGTAGGTTTCCGCAGACATGGCGCGAGGGTTGTCCGGCGTGACGGTAAAGACCTCTTTCGCATAACGGGAAAGATCAAAAACCATAGATTCATAGTCTTTGTCTGCCATGACGCCGGTTAAAAACAGAACCCGCAAATTCGGAAAGTGTTTCGCGATACTGCGGATGCAGGCGCCGATTCCCTCCGGATTGTGCGCTCCGTCATAGACCACGGTGGGATTTTGCGAGAGTACTTCAAAACGAGCCGGCCATTTTGCGTGCAAAAGTCCTTCTTGCAGGGCAAAGTCGGAAATCAAAATGCCTTCTTTTTGCAGAATGGATACGGCATCCAATACCACGGCGGCATTGTACGGCTGATAGACGCCGATCAGAGAAATGCGCTGATCCAAGTGTAACTTATAATCGAAGGTACAATGTGTCAGACTGCACCGGATATTATGGATCATGGAGCGATCCGTTTCATAATATGGTGAGCCGACGGCTTGCGCATGCAAAGAGATGATCTTTGCCGCATCCGGATCGTTACCGCCGAACAGTACCGGAACGCCCGGTTTGATAATTCCCGCTTTTTCCGCGGCGATCTTTTCCACAGTATCCCCAAGAAATCTGGTATGATCCAGCGCGACGCCGGTGATAATGGAGAGCACCGAAGTCGTGATTACATTGGTAGAATCCAGACGCCCGCCCATCCCGCATTCCAAAACGACATAATCGCATTGCTTGCGTGCGAAATAGACCAATCCGATCGCAGTAATCAATTCAAATTCTGTTGGAGAGTCCTGCATACTGTCTGCAAACGGTTTCACATAGGCGGTAATTTCTGCAAGCTCTTTATCTGTAATCGGCGTGTTGTTGTACATCATCCGCTCATTGAAAAAGCGGACATAAGGAGACGTGAATAATCCGGTTTTATGTCCGGCGGCAGTGAGAATGTGGGAGAGCATGACACATACCGAGCCTTTGCCGTTGGTTCCGGCAACGTGAATGAACCGTAGATTGTTCTGCGGATCGCCGAGTAGATGCATCAGTTTGGTAATACGTTCCAGCCCCGGACGGCTGCCGAGCCAACTGACAGAGTGAATATAGGCGAGAGCTTCTTCGTAAGTCAAGGTTCCTGCTTCCTTTCTGCAGATAAGGTATCTGTGTAATTTGCAAAGATTCGCTTTTGCAGAAGCAATCGGATCGCGAGTGCTTCCAGAGTTCCCACTACCGCGGAAATACCAAGCCCGATGAAGCATCCGAAAAACGGCATCCCGAAAAACAGAATTTTGGCAACGGACTTGATGGCGACCTGCCCGATCAGATGCGGAATTGCAACTGCCGCGATCAGCCGCAGGCGCGGGTGCGTCTTGGGGATCATCCGAAAGCAGAGTCCCGCAAGCAGACCGACCGTCATGGCGCCAAGCGTAATGACCGGATTGACATTCGGGTTGGTGGAGCACAGACAACTGATGATGTCTGCGCCTGCCCCCGCAAGCATGCCCATCACCGGACCGAACAGCATACCGCACAATAGAATCGGCAGATTCTCAAACGTGATGCGGTAGTATATGCCAAAGGTGAAAAAATTCTTGCAGAGAATTCCGATCACCACACTGCTTGCCATCAGCATCGCGGACAGTGTGAGCGTCCGGACATTGATTTTAGGGGATTTTGTTGGTTTGCGTGATTGGTTTGCCTGTGATTGATTTGTCATAAAAAAACACCTCCATTTCCGCACACATATGGCTATGGAATGGAAGTGATCCGTTCTTGCCGTATGAAGCGGGATGCGGAAGATAGACCGCAAGGAGAACCGTACCGGCTCCTTTTCGTTCTGTTGCCAACTCCCCGTACAACAGACACTTTACGCTTATCTTCCTACTCTTCAAAGAATTACGTTCAGTATAGCACGAAACCGAATCCTTGTCAAGAGGGTGCATTCAGTTTCCCTCTTTTTTGCGAAATCTGCCGAAAACGGGTTGCATTTTGTAAAAAAACGTGGTAAAATAAAATGAACTGCGGTGTGGATGCATAAAAAATGCACCGGAAGCAGACTAATAAAAAAGCATATGAGAAAGGGGCGGTTTGGTTGTTTTTGTTCTGCACTTATTTTCTCACGTACGCGTTTGTCGGTTGGTGTGTGGAGGTTGCATATGCCGCCTGTCGGCAAAGGAAATTTGTGAACCGGGGATTTCTGAACGGACCGCTTTGTCCGATCTACGGTTTCGGCGTTGCTTCCATTCATTTGCTTTTAACGCCGATCTCCGATTTACCGTTTCCGCTTTTATTTGTATGTTCGGTTTTGATCACATCGGGGCTGGAATGGCTGACCGGTTTCTTGCTCGATCGTATTTTCCATCATAAATGGTGGGATTACACCGGTGAGTTTTTATCGCTTGGCGGCTATATTTGCTTGAAGTTTTCATTGATCTGGGGCGCAGCGTGTTGTCTTGTGGTACGGTTTGTTTTCCCGCTTCAGGACGCTTTGTATCAGCGAATTCCGCAACCGCTTGGCTGGGTGATTGTGGGGGCGCTTCTGTCTCTTGCGGTTTTGGATGCCGTCGCAACGGTATGCACGATTGTCGGTTGGAACCGCCAGATGTCCAAGGTGGAAGCAATCGGGAAAAAATTGCGGCAAAACAGCGACAAAATCGGAAGTTATCTGTCGCGCGGCGTGATCGTATTGTGGGAGCGGCACCTTGCACGCGCGGAGCGCGAGGGAATTTTCCGGCGCCGCCTAAAGAAAGCCTTTACGGAAAAACCGTTCTTGCGGAAATCGGTGAATGTGCAGGAAATCAGAGCGCAAATTCAGGATCTTCCGGTGAAATTGGAGAAAAAAGAATCCGAAAACACGGCGCCGCATACGTTTACCCCTTCCGATACGGATTCGGTATGCAAAACGCCTTGTAATGAAAAAGTATCGGATGATGCACCTTTGGATACGGTCAAAGTCTCCGTTTCAATACCATCATCGCAAACACCACAAGAGGATACACGATCCAAATAAAATCACCATCGCCGCATCGGTGCTCCGATGCGGCGATGGTGACTTTAGCAGAGGCAACGGTTGCCTCTGTTTTTATTTTTCCTGAATGGATAATTCGCCGCTGTAAGTATAGCCGCTTTCCTTTGGAATTTCAATGAAAAAGACGACAATTTTATCCGCTGTCTCCGTTGTTTCAGACGTTTTATAATGTGCCAAGACCGGATACAACTTTTTTTCATTTTCCAGTGTGTTCATCAACTGATATTCCTTCTCATCCTGCACTTTGCGCACGATCAGAAGCAAATTCCCGTTTTCGAAAAAGGATTCTTTGTAGAACAGAGAAAGATTCAATTTGGCGTATTCCTCATAAGTTGTAATGAAAAATTCTTTGTCACATTTGTCCATCCGATCTTCGGTCAGTTCAAAAGTCATGGTATTTAACGTGACGCGCGCAGAAGCGTAATTTTTGTAAGGCTCGTCATTGCTGCAAGAAATCAGCAAAATACACAGCGTTACAATCGACACACAAGATACCAAAAATTTTTTCATGAAAATCACTCCTGTTTCAAAAAAATCTGCCCAATATTATAGCACAAATGATCCGCTATGTCAAATGAAATTTTCGATTTTATCGGAATTTTCGACAAATTTTTTCTTTACAAGGAAATTCTATTTGTAAGATTGTAATAATCAGGAAAAGGAATCAAAACTTGTATGGAACTTTTCCCAATGCGATCCTGAAAAAGAAAAAGATGCTTTTGAAATGGCTGGAAATCAGAGCCTCAGAAAAAGATTTTAGAAAAAATAATCGTTTTAAATGGAATCATACAACCGGAAAGCTTTTGTGTGATTTTTCACTTTTTCAGTTTCTGAAATCACGCAGCGTTTCCTTTTCTTTTTGCAACCCATCAAAAAGAGAAGTTAGCTCAGATTGTTTTAATCCCGTCATGGTTAAAACTTTTTCATTATTTAGGATGCGGGGAAACATTCTGTCGTATTC
>DLLB01000084.1:0-9898 GCA_002477905.1 Clostridiales bacterium UBA7573
GCTTTGACAGTCGGGTTGCGCTGGACACGGGAAACCGTGACCAAGTTCATATAGTAAAAAGTCAGTTCCGTCAGTTGCGGAATCATGGATTGAATGAAAATCGTGGATTTTTCCGGATCAATGCCGCATGCAAGATAGTCCAGTGCCACCTGTAAAATATTCTGCCGCACTTTTTCGGGATGCTCCGCGTTATCTGTCAACGCCTGCGCGTCCGCGATCATGATATAGATCTCGTCATACAGTCCGGAATTCTGAAGCTGTACCCGTCCTTTCAAAGATCCGACGTAATGCCCGACATGAAGCCGTCCCGTCGGACGGTCACCTGTTAAAATTACTTTCCTCATCTTCTTTTTCCGGCTCTTGCCGGTATCCTTTCTGAATTTGCGCCGTCCTATGCAATCAACGCACGGCACAACCTTTGATCTTGGTACGCAAGTATCTTTATTTTATCATGAAACAGCAGAAAAATCAAGGTGTTTTCAAAAGATTTCCGTTCCTTTCGGAATTTTTGAAAGCAGAAGCTTTGCTTCTGCGTCCGGTTTCTTTCGTTCGCTTTCCGCAATCAGCACAGCACCCGTATGTACGGTAATTTCTGCTGTGGGCGCGACAAATTCATTAGAAACGGCATACGGGAAATCGCGCCGCAACGTCTTGTGCGTAAGCGGATATGCCGCGCCTGCAATCGACACTTTGGCAGTATCTGTCAGCGCAAGCACCCCGAAATACGTATATCCGTCTTTCGCGCACAACGTCACGCTTTCCGAAATCGCACACCGGACGCGATTTTGCCCGTTCATTAGCCGGATCTTCACCCCGCGGCGGCGATAACCCTCTAATTGCAACAGATTGGCGCCAAAATGATCCACGCGTCCGCCAAAACCGCCGACCAAGGTCAGTTGGGTACAGCCGCGGGAAATGGCTTCCTCTATGGCGAGCTGTGTATCGGTGTCATCCTTATGTGCCGGCACGGTAAGCCGCCGGATGCCAAGCGCATCTGCATTCTGCGCATCCGCCGCGGCAAGAGAATCAAAATCTCCCAACAGAAGATCCGGAACAATTCCCATTTCTCTTGCCCGCGCATAGCCGCTGTCCGCGCAAAATACAAGATCCCCGCTTTGCGGTCGCTCCCATAAAGCGGTACCGTCAAAATCCGGTCCGCCCAAAAAGATCCAACCATGCATTTTTACGCGCTCCTCCCCTGTTTTTGCATGACTTTTTGTATTGATTATAGAACAGAATCCGCTTTCCGTCAAGGCTTTGCAGAAAATTTTATGAAATTTTGAAAAATCTATTGACTTTTCCCGACAAGTATGATAAAGTACCCGTACCGATGAAAATCCGATCACAACCGTACACGCATTTCGCGCAGGAGGATTCGTTATGAACGAGATCAAAGACAAATCGGCAGACACCAAACCCCCTCAAAAAGATTCCGCAAAAAAAGGAAAAGACGCGGAACCCACACAGGTATATACAGATGAAGAAATCATGGATCTGGAGCAGGAGGTCATTGATACTTATGTAAAAAACGAAACAAAACCGATCCGGATTTTGCTTCGGCTTTATGTCAAGTATTGGCGCGAACTGCTGATTTCCATGTTTTTTTACATTCTGAAAACCAGTCCGGTTCTGGCGACACCGATCGTCACGGCAAATATCATTGATTTAGTCACAAACCGTCCGGACAACATCGTAAAAATGATGATTATCAATATTGCGGTGTTGGTGGGATTGCTTGTCTTAAATATTCCGACGCATATGCTGTATACCAAGTATTACGCCATCGTCATGCGACGGGTGGAAGCCGGTTTACGCGGCGCGATGGTGCGAAAATTACAGCAACTCTCCATTACATTCCACAAAGAAATGCAAAGCGGACGCATCCAGTCCAAAATGATGCGGGACGTGGAAATGGTCTGCTCTCTCTCGCAGCAATTATTCTCTAACATCCCCGGCGTGCTGATTAACATGATCACAGCGCTTGTGGTGGTAATTCAAAAGAATCTGACCGTGTTTTTTTTCTTCCTGTTCTGTATTCCGGCAGCCGTGATGACTGTGCGCGCATTCCGGAAAACCATTTGGCAATCCAACGCGGAATACCGTAAAAACATGGAAGTCACTTCCGCAGGACTGATGGATATGGAAAGTATGACGGAAGTCACGCGGGCACACGCTTTGGAAAAGCGGGAGATCCGGAAAATGACTTCTCTGCTCGGAACAGTCGCCAATACCGGCTTCCGGCTGGACATGGTGCATGCCCTGTTCGGCTCCTGCTCGTGGGTAATGTTCCACTTGTTCCAGCTGTTATGTCTGGCATTCACTGCCTATATGGCATGGCGCAATCCGGCGGCAGTTTCGGTCGGCGATATTACGCTGTATCAGTCCTATTTCACCACACTGACCGGTCAGGTTTCCACTTTGATCGGGTTGATGCCGATTCTGACCAAAGGATTGGAATCCGTCAGCTCCATCGGAGAAATCCTCGGTGCGCGGGATATTGAAGACAATACCGGAAAGAAAACAGTCGATCATTTGCGTGGAGAATACGAATTCAAAGACGTCGCGTTCGCCTATGAAGCGGATCAGCCGCTGTTACAGGGATTGAATCTGAAGGTCCGGGCGGGAGAAACGATTGCCATTGTCGGGGAAAGCGGCTCCGGCAAGTCTACCATCTTAAATCTGGTACTGGGATTCAATCTGGCACAAAGTGGGGAGGTTTTGGTAGACGGCAACCCGATTGAAACACTGAATCTGCACAGTTACCGCAAACACCTCGCAGTCGTACCGCAGAACAGCGTGCTGTTCACCGGTACCATCCGGGACAACATTACTTACGGGCAGCCGCATGTGGATGAAAAACGACTCCAACAAGTACTGGAAGCGGCACGGCTTTCGGATTTCATTGCCACCTTGCCGAACGGCGTGGATACCATGCTGGATGAGCACGGTGCCAACCTCTCCGGCGGTCAGCGGCAACGGCTTTCCATCGCCCGCGCACTGATGCGCGATCCGGATGTCATCATCTTCGACGAAGCCACTTCCGCTTTGGACTCCGTATCCGAGAAGCTGATTCAGAAAGCCATCAACGAACTTGCCGCAGGCAGAACCACCTTCATTGTGGCACATCGGCTTTCCACCATTCGGGACGCAGATCGCATCGCGGTCATCAAAGACGGAAAATGCTGTGAGATCGGCACCTATGAGGAACTGATGGCATTGCAGGGCGAGTTCTACACCATGCAGACCGTCCGCTGAAATCGGAACCCTTTGACGTAAAACCTCTGGACGGTATGTCCTCTACAATTTATCAAACAAGTCCCGTTGGCGTATAAAACGCCAACGGGACTTGTTTGGGTAACCGGATTTTTTATGGATTCTGCGCCGGTGGTGCAGATGCGTCCAAATGCGTGAAAACAAAAATGCAGGAACACACCAACGTCACGATCATGAGGGAAGTCATCACGGTTGCGACTATGCCGTAAATCTTCGTTTTTCCGCTTCCGTACCGGATCAACCGGACGGAGAGGATCAACGCGGGGATCTGCAAAAGCAAAGACACACCGGCAGAAACAAGCGCCGG
This sequence comes from Clostridiales bacterium UBA7573, assembly GCA_002477905.1. GTDB lineage: Bacteria > Bacillota > Clostridia > Oscillospirales > CAG-272 > UBA7573. Next base: position 3,581 of record DLLB01000084.1, read on the forward strand.
CAAAAGCACTACAATCGCAACCACCACATACCCAAGCGCGGCGGATGCATCGGAGGGATCAAAATTCTTCGCGTCATAAAGCGCGTATAGAAATACCATTGCGACGGCATAGAAAATCGTTCCGATTCCGAATAAAATTGCGCTCGCAGTCGGGCGCGGAGAACGAGCAGGTTCTTTCATTTCCATTCCTCCGTTTTTTCTTAGTATCTCCCGCATTCTGTTTTTTACCCGTTTTTATGCAAACAGGCGTCGCACAAGATACCTTTTTCTATAAGCATAGCATATCCGGCAATCATTTGCAAGTCCTTTCCGGAAATCGCCGGATTTTTTGTTTTCCGTATCATTCCCGCGGACTGCGCTGTTCTGCCGCAAGGCGGCGCTTCTGCCTGCGCACCCGATTGATCTGCCGTTCAAAATCGCCGCGACGCAAAAGCTCCGCGACAAGATATTGCTCTAAAGTTGCAACCGGACAGGAAAAATATCCGGCGTTCTCCCGCCAGCGCGGCAACAGTGCCTTCGGCAGAATCGCGTAAGCAATGCGCAGTGCCGGAGAAATGGTTTTCGTGAACGTATTCAGATAGATCACCCGCTCTTTTGTATCTATGGAGAACACCGTATCCTCCATTTTGCCAAGCAGGGTGAATTCCGATTCCACATCATCTTCAATCAGATACCGATCCCCCATTTGCACAAAATGCGCGTATTCCATCCGTTTGGGCACGCTTGCCGTCACCCCGCTCGGAAAGCTCCGGTAAGGGGTGATATGCAACACGCTGGCGTCAGTCTGTGCCAGATCGGCGGATAAAATTCCATCCGTGCCAAGCTTCAACATCCGGCAGACAACGCCGCTCCCCTCGTAAATCTGCCGGATTTTGTGATAAGACGGATCCTCCAGACCATACACACGGTCGGTTCCCAACAGTCGAATGAGCATGGTATACAGATATTCCGCCCCCGCGCCAATGAAGATCTGCTCTGCTTCCACATGTATGCCCCGACTGCGCGCAAGATATGCCGCAATCGCTTCCCGCAGAAGCGGCAATCCTGCGTGTTCGGTTTTGATCATCACCCGTTCTCCATACTCTGACAGAACAAAGCGTACGGTTTTGGCAAGTACAGAATAAGAAAATGTCTGCGTGCCCTGCGGCATGTCCGGTACAGATCTTGCAAAATCCGCGTGAGGCTGTACGGCAAAGCCGTCTGACGCGCGATAACGGACATAATATCCGCTTTTCTCGCGGGCTTCCACATATCCCTCCTCACATAAAATCTCATAAGCGTGCGCCACTGTGATGACACTGACATGTTCCCGTTCGGCAAGCACCCGTTTGGAGGGAAGCTTTGCGCCATATGCAAAATCCCCTGCTGTAATCTGCTCCCGCACTTTCTGATACAATGCAAGGTACTGCGGCTGTGTTTCCATCTGGTATCATCCTTTTTATTTGTTTTGGTTATTTACATAAGATCAGAATATCAGTATACTATACAAAAAAGAACTTGTCAAGTGGCAATACCGCCATTTGCACAAAAAGGAGGTACTCTTTTTGGAACCCAACACTGTCAGCACAAAACGAAAGCCCTACACGGTACAAAAGCTCTGCGTTGTCGCCATGCTCATGGCAATGAACGTGATCATGAGCTCTTTCGGCATTCCTGTGCCGGGCGGGCATTTATATCTGAATGACGTCATCATCTGCACCGCGGCGATCTTCCTCGATCCGCTCAGCGCGTTCGCCGTCGGCGGCATCGGTGCATTTTTAGGAGATCTTTTGTTCTATCCCGCTCCGATGTTCGTATCTCTGGTCACCCACGGATTACAGGCAGTGGTCATCTCGCTTCTCACGCACCGCAAAGGCGCCGCTCCACGTTTTATACCGGCACTTTTGGGCGTACTGTGCGGCGCGGTCATCATGGTGGTTGGTTATTCTTTCGGACGCGCGTATATTTACAGTACGCCGGAATATGCCTGGACAAAGCTCCCTTATCAGATCCTGCAAGCAGGCGTAGGCGCGGTTGCAGGCATGATCCTTTCGTTTGCCACCCCTTTGAAAAAGCTGTTCTGCAAATATCTGTAACGGATTTTCCAAGTGTCAAACGACCTTTGGCGGACGGATCGAATGTGCAAACCGGAAAGCAAAGAAAATAAAAAAGAAAGACAGCGTTTCTGCCATGTCGGATGGTGGAAACGCTGTCTTTGCAGATCGGGATTCTTCGGATCCCTTCCAAGTAGAGTTTGATTTTGCTTTTCCGCTTGCAAAGACCGCGTCCTTGCATCCGTTTACGCCGCTCGTTCGGGCTCCGATGCTCCTGCACCTTTTGGGAAGCCCTTGCGCTGCTTATTTAATCCTGCAAAAAAGCTTCCAACTCTGCCTTGGAGATTACGCCGACGCTCTTTTTAACCAAAACGCCGTTTTTACAAATGCAAAGCATCGGAATATTTGCAATCCGGAACTGCATCGCCAAAACCGGCGATGTATCCACATCCACTTTCCCAACTAAAAATTCCGGATGCTCCTCTGCCACCTGCTCCACAAGCGGAGACAGCATTTTGCAGGGATAGCACCAGTTTGCGTAAAAATCCAACAACACCGGCTTCTCGCTTTTGACGACCAACGTTTCAAAATTTTCATCTGTAATTTGCATGGGTTGCATAGCATTCATCCTTTCTTTTTTCCTTCTGTTTTTTAGACTTTCCGGATCGTGCGCCGTTTATTCCACGGATTTCAGTGCCTCCGCCATGTTGATCTTCCGCAATTTGCGCCGCATAATCAAATTGACCAATGCGGCAAAAAAGAAGGTCAGCACCACAGACAATCCGTAACTGAGCGGCAGAATCCGAATGTCAAACGAAATCATATCAATCTGAATCTGCGTCATGACAAAGCGATGTAACAGAATACCGAGCGGGATGCCGAGGATCACGCCGAAAGCGGTGAGGATCAGATTTTCCCGAAACACATACGACGCAGTTTCCAGATCGGTAAACCCAAGCACCCGAATCGTCGCAATTTCCCGTATACGCTCCGTAATATTGATATTGGTCAGATTATACAGCACAATCCATGCAAGCGCACCGGCACACACCAACACCATCCAAACGATCGCATCCATGCTTTTCATCATCTGATCTACGCGTGCGCGCATATCCGCGTTGACCACGACCGCTCCCACTTCCTCCTGCGCCCCAAGCCGTGCCGCAAAGGATTTCAGATCCACACCGTCCTGCGCCGCAAGATAAGCGGTCTTTGCTTCCGCGGTTGTATCTTTCAGATCGTCCAGATTGACAAACACATAGTTATAAATGTAATTATCAAATATGCCGGACACCGTGAAGGTACATTCCGTCATATCCGACAGACGGACGGTGACCGGATCGCCGACGCCAACACCAAGACTCTTTGCAAGCGCGTCACTCAAGAGCGCTTGTCCCGCACCCGGATACGCCACCGGTTTTTTTTGATGATGGAAGTCAATCACGCGCGTTACCGCCTCATCTGCACCGCAAAGCCGTACCGATTTTACTTTCCCATCCGCTTGCAGGGCATCCGCTGCGTTTTGGGAAAGGAATGCAACCGTTCGCACAAAATCCGCATTTTCCGAAAGAAACCGTTCTTTGGTTGTTTCATCAAGCGGCTTTGCAAAGGTGATCTCATAATCATAATGCAAAATCTCGTCGTACTGATAGGTCATCAAATCGGAAATGGAATCGCGAATTCCAAAGCCGGTCAGAAGCAACGCCGTGCATCCACCAATGCCGAGCATCATCATAATCAACCGCTTTTTGTAACGGAAAATATTGCGGATGGACACCTTGTGTAAAAATTTGACCTTTTTCCAAAGCTTCGTAAAATGTTCAAGGAACAGCCGTTTTCCGTTCTGCGGTGCGCGCGGGCGCATAAGCGCGGCGGGTTCTTCTTTGAGTGCCGATACACAACACAATAGCGTCGTTCCCACACAACACAGCAACGCCGCAGCAAGAGAAATACCGAATAACGGCAAAGAAAATACATATAAGATCCGGTCGGAAAAACCGTACATCAAATTATAGGCTTTCCAAATCACCGCCGGCATCGCATAAGTACCGAGGAAAAATCCGCCGACGCTCCCCAGAATTGCCGCGCTTCCGGCATAGAACAGATACTTCCATGCAATCTCCTGCCCCCGAAAGCCAAGCGCCTTGCATACGCCGATCTGTGTACGCTGATCTTCCACCATCCGCGTCATCGTCGTCATGCAGATCAGCGCCGCGACCAAGAAGAAAAACAGCGGGAACACCTTGGCAATCCCATTGACGATCTGCGCGTCATTTTCAAAGCAAACATACCCGACGTTGGCATCCCGTGTCAGTACGTAGGTATTCACAGAGGCAAGCGCCGTTTCCGTGGTATCCATCGCCGTCTGTGCCTGCGCGATCGCGTTCAATGCCTGTGCAATCCGTGCGCCGGTGTCCGTTTCCGGCGGAAACAGCGCGGAAAGCCCTTGTAACGTCTGTTCGGTTTTGGCAAAATAAGTGCGCAGAGCGGGGAAATCCGTCGGTTCTCCGTCATATGCCGCAATTCCAGCCGCGGCAAGCTCCTGCAAAAGCGGTTGAAATTTCTGCGCAAGCGCATCTGCGATTTCCTGTTTTCGCCGTTCCGTACACGTTGCCAAGCATGCCTGCACAGACGCTTCCGCGTCGCGCACTGCTTGTCGGTACTCGTCACTGTACAGAAATCCGCCGTTTGTCAATGTCAAAAACAATTCGGTATTCGTTTCCGGCGCAAATGCCTCTCGCATCAGATAAACAAAGCAGGAGAGACTGCCGTTGCCGACCGTCGTCGTCCCCCGTTCAAAGTTAATATAATAGGGAGTGCTGACGATTGCAGTAAGCCGGAATGTGGTTTGCGAAAGTGTATCCAACGTAGCCGCGTCATTTTCTTCCGAGATCGTAATGATTTTTCCAAGATCCGATGCGTCAAAATAGCGGGAATCGCCCGCACATTCCCCCGGATTTTGCGGAAGCGTACCGGCAAGCACCTGTAACTGATTGATCTGCCGCGTCATGGAATGCAGGCGCATGGCGCACAACTGTGCGCCTTCCTTTTGTGCAAGCACATCCAGCTGATATGCCCCTTCTGCGGCTTTCACGCCGGGAAGCGCCGCAAAGCTTTGCACATCCTCCGCAGAAATGCCAAGCGTAGACAGCAGACGGTAATCATACAGAGCGTACTGCGTGACATACCGATTGCCGGTTTCCAGCATGGCATCCTGACAGACAGACAATCCCGCAAAAAATCCGACGCCGAGCGCAACGATGGCAAGCAGTGCGAGATACCGTCCAAGCGTTTGGGTAATTTCGCGGAAAATGTGCTTTCGGAATGCGGTATTCACGGGTATGTCCTCCTGTTTTTAGATTTGATTTATGAAATAGTACGAACAAAAAAAGTGCTGAAAACATGCAGGATTCGACTTACTTCGATTTGTTTTCCGAAAGATCATCCGGAAGCGGCAAATCCTCTGCCGGAAGCGCGGAGGGGGAAACGCGATACAGACGTTTGAGCAGATACAGCATCACTGCGCCGATGAGGATAAACGCAAGCGACCAGAACTGCGACGGGGAAATCACGCCGAAAAACTGTCCGCGATGGTCGCCGCGCAAAAATTCCAAAGCAAACCGGAACGCGCCGTAGGCAAACAGATATACCGGCATATTGTACCGGAATTTCTTTTTCAGAAGCAAATAGGACAAGACGCCGAACAGAAGGAACAAGAACACCGCCTCGTACAGTTGCGTCGGGTACACCGGACGCGGCAGGCGCGGAAACTTAACGCCCAACACACTGTCCGTTTCTTTTCCGTAACAACATCCGGCAAAAAAGCAACCGACGCGTCCGAACGCGTGTGCAATCGTGATACAGCAGGGCGCAATATTCAAAATCTGCCGCATGGTGCCGTGCAGGCGCCGACGGAACAGAAAATATCCCAAAAGGAACGTCGCAACACCGCCGACAAGTCCGCCAAGGAAGGTGATTCCGCCGAAATGAAAGCCTCCCGCGGGATCTTCGATATAATTATACAACGCCTGAAACAGCGCCGCCGCCCCAAATCCAAGGACGATCGAAGCGATCGCATTATAAAAAATAAAATCCAAAAAGTCCGTGTGCATAGCCGTTTTTTTCCCATATCCATACAGGACAAGAAAATTGGCAAGCAGACCGACGGCGATCATCACGCCGTACATATGAACGCGCCAAAAAATAGGATCCGGTAACATAGTCATCCTCCGTATGATCGATTCTCAGGATAAATTCATTATACAGCAAATTTATGAACGGCGGG
>DLLB01000084.1:9951-10671 GCA_002477905.1 Clostridiales bacterium UBA7573
ATGAACGGCGGGTAACAAATTCGGGAAAAACTTCTGACAAAATCTTTCCGCACGCAGGATATTTTTTCAAAAATGCCTTGCATTTTCGTTTTCTTTATGATACAATCATGCTAACATCCCAAATCGGGTAAGGAGGAACTTATGATTCACGTTACAGTTTGGAACGAGTATCAGCACGAAAAGTGCGAGGAAGACATTGCAAAGATCTATCCGGAGGGCATTCACGGCGCCATTGCCGCATTCTTAGGAAAAGAAGAAGATATGGAAGTGCGTACCGCCACCTTGGATATGCCGGAACACGGCTTGACAGACGAAGTCTTGGACTGGACCGACGTATTGCTTTGGTGGGGACATATGGCACATGAAAAAGTCAGCGAGGAAGTCGCGATGAAAGTACGGGATCATATCTTACGCGGCATGGGCTTTCTTGCGTTGCACTCTGCCCATAATTCCAAACCCTTCCGGTATACGCTCGGCACCTCCGGCGCATTGAGTTGGAGTGGCGTAGACAGAGAGCGCGTCTGGGTTTGCACACCGTCCCATCCGATCGCACAGGGGATTCCCACTTCCTTTGAACTGGAGCGGGAGGAAATGTACGGCGAACCGTTCGGCATTCCGACACCGGATGACAATGTGTTTATCAGCTGGTATCGCGGCGGCGAAGTTTTCCGTTCCGGTTGTACCTTCCGTCGCGGCGCAGGCAAGATCTTTTACTTTTCC
>DLLB01000073.1 GCA_002477905.1 Clostridiales bacterium UBA7573
GTTGCACGGCAAAAGCCCTTTTGCCCCGCAAGCCGATTGACGCCGCATTGACGGGGGCATAAGGTACAATGACGTAAAAGCGCTTGTTCTGAGGGGGTGAGATCGTCCGGATACCATGAGTTTTGCGCGGTCATGTGCGTTTCCCCCGCTTCTTTTGCTGGAACCGGTACAGAAATCTTTGCGTCAAACGTGCCGGCAATAGCCATGTGGCAAATGCACCGAGTTTCACGGACAATCCGGGCAAAAGGATTCGGCTCTTTCCTTTCAGCGTATGTTTGACAGCGTAAGCGGCGATTTTTTGCGCATTTGCGCCGTGTCTGCTTGGTAAAACTCCCGCGTTTTGGTTGAAATCGGTTGCGATCGGTCCCGGACAGAGCGTGCAGATGCTGACGCCGCTGTGTGCATAGCGCAGCTCTGCCGCAATCGCTTCGTCCAAACGTAACACATAGCTTTTGGACGCATAGTAGGCGCTGAGCAAAGGTCCCGGTGCAAATGCCGCCACGGATGCGACATTCAGGATCATTCCATGCCCGCGTGCGGTGAATTCCTGCAAAAAGAGCTTGGTCAGAATATGGAGCGCACGGATATTCAGATCCAGCATGGCAAGTTCTCTGGAAAGGTCGGTTTCGGAAAACGAACCGAATACACCGCATCCTGCGTTGTTGACCAAAAGATCCACACCGCTTCCTTTTGCGCTTTCATACAGGGCAAAGCAATCCGCTTCCTTGCATAAATCCAAGGAAAGCACCGCCGTTTTGACCGTAAGGGACTGCGCGAGCGCTTCCGTTTCCGTTTGTCTGCGTGCGACAAGGATCAGCTCAAATCCGCGTGCGGCAAGCTCCCGCGCGATCATCGCGCCAAGTCCGCCGCTTGCGCCTGTGACGATGGCTTTCATTCGTTTTTTACCTCGGTTTTGTAACGGTATCTTCAGTATAGCACAAAAAACGGAAAAAAGAAAGAGGAAAATGCAAATCCGATGGAAAATCTCTTGACAAAAAATCGTTTTTGCGGTATCATAAGCGCAGTATGATTTTTGATTTGCACGGAAAGGATGCTATCATATGAAACAGTTTTTATTCGATCATACCGATGCGGGAAAAGAAATTCACGGCTATACGATGGAAGCCGGACGGTTTACCGCGACGGTACTGGATTTCGGCGGTATTTTGCAGAAGTTTACAGTAGACGGACTGGATATTGTATGCGGGTTTGACGATTATCACGGTTACGACAAAGGCGAGGGATGCCACGGCGCCTTGATCGGCAGATATGCCAACCGCATTTGCGGCGGCCGTTTTGTGTTGAACGGCAAAACCTATCAGCTTGAGAAAAATGAAAAAGGCGTGACGCATTTGCATGGTGGCAGTACGGGCTTCCGGCGGAGTTTTTGGCAGGTAACGCCCAGGTCGGCGGACGGTTTTGAATCGCTTACCCTGACTTACCACAGTCCGGACGGGGAAGCGCATTACCCTGGAAATCTGGATGTAACAGTGACCTATACGCTTACCGAACAAGGACTTTGCATCCGCTATGAGGCGGACAGCGACGCTGATACGATTCTCAATATGACCAACCATGCCTATTTCAATCTGGACGGCTATGCGAGCGGTAGCATTCTGCATCATACCCTGCAGATTCCGGCAGATACTTTCGATGCCGTCAACGATCAGCTGATTCCTGTTGCAGAGCAGTCTGTAACGTCTACCCCTTTCGATTTCCGAAATGCCAAAGAGATCGGTAAGGACATCGGCGCATCCGACGCACAGTTGAAGCTCGGCAATGGCTATGACCATAATTTCATTCTGAATGCAAATGCGCCGAGAAAGCAGATCTTCGGTACCAATCTGACCGAAGCGGCGATTTTGTCCAACGGAAAGCGGAAGCTTACCTGCTATACGAATAAACCTTGTATTCAGATTTATACGGCGAACTTCATGACAAATCCCATTCCGCTCAAGGGCGGAGTGGCGCAACAGAAAAATGGCGGCGTTTGCTTGGAAACCCAGTTTGCCCCCGACAGCCCTAATCACGGCGGCGCGATTTTGCGCCGCGGCGACCACTATTGTTATACCACCGCATTTGCGGTAGAGGATTTATAAGGAGTGCCACAGATGGATTATAATCAGAGTATTTGGGACTTGGTGAACTACGGACTGCGCACGGGACTGGTAAAAGAACCGGATGTGACCTACACAGTCAATCGTTTGCTTGAGATATTACATGCGGATGAATTTGTATTACCGCAAGGGGTACAGCATACGGAATTGCCCGAAATTTTGGACGAATTACTTGCCTATGCGGTGGAACAGCATCTGACGGAGGACAGCGTGGTATACCGCGATCTGTTTGACACGAAACTGATGGGCGCTCTGACGCCGCCGCCGAGCGTTGTGCGACAGAAATTTGCAGAGGATTATGCAGTTTCTCCTCAAAAAGCGACGGATGCTTTCTATCAGTTCAGCGGGGATACCAACTACATCCGCCGCGACCGGATCGTTAAAGATGTACGCTGGACCAGTGATACGCCGTATGGCAAAATTGATCTTTCCATCAATCTTTCCAAGCCGGAGAAAGATCCGAAAGCCATCGCAGCAGCGAAACTGGCGAAACAAAGCGGCTATCCAAAGTGCTTGCTTTGTCGGGAAAATGAAGGTTACGCGGGCAGAGTCAACAGCCCCGCCCGGCAAAATCACCGGATTGTGCCGCTCAAGATGGATGGGCAGACTTTCTTCTTCCAGTATTCGCCGTATGTGTACTATAACGAACATTGCATCGTGTTCAACGAAAAGCATATTCCGATGAAGATCGATCGGGCAGTGTTCCGGAAGTTGTTGGATTTTGTCACGATTTTCCCGCACTACTTCCTCGGTT
>DLLB01000004.1 GCA_002477905.1 Clostridiales bacterium UBA7573
CAAGGTTTGGAAGCACTTGGGTGCGGGGTTGGCAGTTACCTTCCACGTTTAGACAGGTATGCCATTTCCGACCGGTATTTACAGGCAGAACCGGGGTTATCTTATGTATCGGTCAACCGCAGAGGCAACGTATTGCATGTTGTGGTACGGGAACGGGCGGTGACAGAGGAGGTGGATGATTCCACTCCCTGCAACTTGATTGCGGCGGAAGACGGCGTCATTGTTTATACAACAGTAAACGATGGCACGTTGCTTGTCAAACCGGGAGAAGTTGTTCGTGCCGGCACATTGCTTGTCGGCGGTGTGATGGAAGATACACAGGGAAATACTTTTATGACACATGCGACGGGGCATGTATACGCGCGGGTTGTGCGCACCATTACCGTGGAATTTCCCTATGAGGAGACGGTTGTTACTGGTTATGAAACGGTAGGAAGCGAAAAAATGCTTAAAATTTTCGGAAAAACCATAAAAATTTCAAAAAACTGTGGAAATTTACCCCCAACTTATGATACAATACAAACAGAGCTTCCGTTGACTTTCCCCGGGGGAACCGTATTGCCGTTTTCCAGAATTCAAACCTCTTTCTTAATTCCGAAAACCGAACGGAAGGTAAATGAAAAATCAGCTTGCGAAACACAGGCGGAAAAAATGCTGTATGCAAAGTTATCTGCCTTATCTTTAGAGGCGGATATTCAAAGCCGACAGATCTTGTTCGCAGGAGAAGCAGGGCAGGGATACCGGATTGTGTGTGAAGTCGTGCTGATTACGGACATTGCACAGGCTCGTACGATTGAAACTGCGGCTTCGTAAAACGGACGGCTGCAAAACAGATACAGTAGGCTTGATAAAATAGATACAGGAGAAGAATATGGTGCAAAAAGCGATTCTGACTGATTCTACCGAACAGACTGCGGCAATTTTCGGGGACTTGGATGCCCATGTTAAAATGATAGAGCAGGCATTCGACGTCACAATCCTCAATCGCAGTACGGAAAAAACGCTGGGCAGTGCAATTTGTGTAGAAGGGGAGCCGGAGGCAACAGAGCGGGCAATTTTAACATTGAACTATCTGAAACGTATGACGGCGTTGCATTCTCATCTCAGTGCACAGAATGTAGAATATGTGATTGGCATGGTGCGGGATGGAAAGGAAGCGGAATTAAAAGAGTTTGACGGAGACTGTCTGTGTGTGACCGTGCGCGGAAAACCGATCTTGGCAAAAACGCTGGGACAACAGAAGTATGTAGACGCCATTCGGCGTAATACGATTGTTTTTGGCGTCGGACCTGCCGGCACGGGAAAGACTTTTTTGGCAGTGGCGATGGCAGTTTCGGCACTGCGAAGCAAACAAATCAGTCGGATTATTTTGACGCGTCCTGCAGTGGAGGCGGGGGAAAGACTGGGCTATTTGCCGGGAGATTTGCAGAGCAAGATTGATCCGTACTTGCGTCCATTATACGATGCGCTCTATGAAATGCTTGGCGCGGAAAACTGTATGCGGTACCAAGAACGGGGAACGATTGAAATTGCACCGCTTGCTTATATGCGCGGGCGAACATTGGACGATGCCTTTATTATTTTGGATGAAGCGCAAAATACGACGCCGGAACAAATGAAAATGTTGCTGACAAGACTTGGCGCACACTCCAGATTGGTGATTACCGGTGATGTAACGCAGACCGATTTGCCTCGCGGTACCCGCAGCGGTCTTGTAGAAGCTATAAAGATTTTGCGGGAAATTGACGACATTGCCGTACATCTTTTTACGGAACGCGATGTGGTACGGCATAGATTGGTACAGCAGATTATTCTTGCATATGAAAAATATCAGAACGCGCAAGCAGAAAAGAAGGAAGTTTTAAATGAAAAATCTGAAGAAAAAATGTGAATCCGGTGAAATCTCGAAAAATTCTTTACGGGTAATGATTACGAATGAACAGGCGGAGTTGCCCGTTACGCCGAAGTTACGGGGTTTGATCCGTCGTGCGGTGCGTGCCGCCTTGGATTTTGAAGATTTTGAAAAATCGGCGGAAGTCTCCGTTACGATTGTCAGCCCTGCACAGATCAAAGCTTTGAATGCCGAGCATCGACAGATCGATCGGGAAACGGATGTCTTGTCATTTCCGCTTTTGTCCGAGGAAGATGCCGGAGTCGGGGATTATGACGATGGAGCGGTTGTTCTTGGCGACATTGTGTTGTCGTTGGCGCAGGCGCAGGTGCAGGCAGAGGAATATGGGCATTCCCTTGAACGGGAGGTTGCGTTTTTATGTGTGCATTCCGTATTGCATTTGTTGGGATACGACCATGAGAATCCGGAAGAAGAAACGGAAATGTTTACGCGGCAGGAAGCAATCCTAACTACAATGGGGCTGACACGGGACAAACAGGAAAGAAAGGGAGAAGTGTAAAAAATGACTACGAAGACTGGAATGATTGCGATTGTTGGGCGTCCGAACGTTGGAAAAAGTACGCTTTTGAACGCGTTGCTTGGTGAAAAGTTAGCGATCGTTTCCAAAAAACCGCAAACAACCCGTACCCGAATTACCGGGGTATTGACACAAGGCGATACACAATATGTTTTCTTGGATACGCCCGGAATGCATCATCCGAAAACACGGCTTGGGGATCGGATGGTTCGCTCTGTACGGGATACGATTCTTGGGGTTGACGCGGCGATTTTGGTGGTAGAGCCCAATTCGCAGGTCGGCGATATTGAGATGGGACTTTTGGAACGCTGCAAAAAAAATGAGTTGCCGGTGCTGCTGGTAATCAATAAAACCGATGTATTCAGTCGCGAAGCGGTCGGACAAACAATCGCCGCATATTCCAAAGTATTTGACTTTGTGTCTGTTATTCCGGTCTGTGCGATGAAAAACCAAGGCATTTCGATCGTACTGACGGAATGTCGCCCGCTTTTGCATGAGGGGGCATGGATGTTTGAAGAAGACGCAATTACCGATTTACCGGAACGGCAGATCGCGGCGGAAATCATTCGGGAAAAGTTGCTGCGGCTATTGGATGAGGAAATTCCGCATGGCACCGCAGTGGTGATAGAGTCTTTTACAGAGGAAAAAGCAATGCTCCGTATCCGCGCTGAAATTTTTTGCGAAAAAGAATCGCATAAAGGCATTATTATCGGAAAAGGCGGTGCAACTCTGAAAAAAATCGGTACTTACGCAAGAGAAGACATGGAAATCTTTTTTGACACGAAGGTTTTTTTGGATCTGTGGGTGAAAGTGAAAGAGAACTGGCGGGACAGCGTGACTATGCTGAACCAATTTGGGTTCCGTGCAGAGGAATAATCCGGTATGCCGTTTTGTATCAATGGGCTTATTTTACGGGAAATGCCGGCAGGCGAAAATGACAAATATCTGAATGTCCTCACGGCAGAGCGCGGGAAGCTGTTTGTTCGTGCAAACGGCGTCCGCCGTTATCGGAATCATTATATGCATGCGTGTCAACCGATGTGCTATGATGAATTTATACTGGAGGAAAAGAACGGGAAGTTTTGGCTGAAAGAAGCCGCAGTCATAGAATCTTTTTATAAAGTGCGGGAAGATCTGGAAGCCCTTGCGGTTGCGCAGTATGCATTGGAAGTGACCAATGATGTATGCGTAGAAGAAAGCGAAGAAGCCGCAATGCTGAAACTGATTCTCAATACGTTGTATTTGTTAACCAAGCGGCAGTATCCGGTGGCGCATATCAAAGCGGTGTTTGAACTGCGGTGTATGGTGGAGGAAGGGTTCATGCCGAATCTGGAGCGTTGCAGCGTCTGTGGATGCAATACAGCAGACTCCGAATTTTGGTTGGATTTGATCGGCGGCGTGATGCAATGCCGACATTGTATGGAGAAAATGCAGAAGGAAGCGCCGTTTCAAACCGATGCTGACGGTTATGCGTTGGATCGGCCGGCGGCGGTTTTTCGGCATTTGCCTTGGGCTGTGTTGCTTGCGATGCGATATATTTGCTATGCCGATCCGAAGCGCGCATTCGCTTTTTCGCTGAATGAGCAGGATGCCGCAGAGTTATACGGCGTATGTGAGAATTATCTGATTCAGCAGTTGGAGCGTACATTCCCG
>DLLB01000074.1 GCA_002477905.1 Clostridiales bacterium UBA7573
CATGGGGTGAAACGCCTCCAGTTCCCGTGCAATGCGAATGGCAGTCGGCACATCAAAACGCCCGTGCCCCTCAATCAAAAGATCCACATCATCCCCTACCGCTTCCCGCACGGCGGAAACACAGCGGATGGCACGGCGCAGATCCGCCCCGTCAATCGAAAGATAACTTTTCCCGAACGGATCCCATTTCATGGCACGGATGCCGCGGGCAACGGCGATTTTTGCCTTTTCGGCAAATTCCTCCGGCTCCCGCGCACCGGCGAACCAACCGTTGACATAAATGCGCACGCGGTCATTCACCTTACCGCCAAGCAGTTGCCAGACCGGTACCGCGAGATGCTTGCCGAGGATATCCCACAGTGCCATATCCACCGCAGAGAGCGCGCTCATCAGCACAGCACCGCCGCGCCAGTAGGCATCTCGATAGATCGCGTGCCAATGCCTCTCGATATCCAGCGGATTCTTGCCGACCAGATACTCCCGGATGTGATCGACGGCACCCAGCAGAGCTTGTTCCTTATACTCCAGTGTCGCTTCTCCGACGCCGTCAATCCCCTCATCGGTATAGACCTTCACAAATACCCAGTTGGTACGAAAACAATCTACCACGAAGGTCTTCACATCCGTAACTTTCATTGTAATCTCTCCTTTGCAAATCAGCCTGTTTGCTATATTCAGCATAGCATAGACGTGTAGAGAAGTCAAGTAAACCACAGGATTTTTTAGGTTTTTTCGCCTGATTTGATTTGACAATTCGACAATGCCGAACGACCGCTTTGCGAAAAAGAGAAAAGCAAGTACAGATGTTTTCTGTACTTGCTTGCAGATTCGGTTGTCAAAGTGCTTTTTCCGGAGTAGAAAGCAAAGAAATCCCCTCTTTTTTTGAAAGTTTTTTGTTTTTTTGCTTGGATGGATCTTCCGTCTTTTTCATCCATTTGTAGATGCATCCGGCAGGCAAGACCGTTAGGGCAAAGAGAATCACGGTTCTCAACTCCGCAACCGTCAAAGGAACCGTCCGAAATACACTGCCGCCAAAATAGATCAATGCAATCTGTACGCCCATAACGCAGTTCATAATCAGTAAAAATGATCGGTTCCTCGATAGTCCGCGTAAAAAATTGCGATGAGGCGTTCGGGCATGAAATGCATTCAAAATTCCTGTGAAAATAAAGAGTGCAAAGAATGCACTGCGTAAGACCGTTTCTCCCATTTGCGGCCGGAACATCGTACGAATCAAGGGGCTTTTCAGAAAAAAGAGACATAGGGCGATGCTGTATAATCCGGTATAGACGATTTGCTCCATCATCGGTTTGGACAAAACCGGTGTATTGCGTTGATAAGGTGCTCGTTTCATGGATTCTGCAAGCGGCGGTTCACCGGCGAATGCCAATCCGGCAAGTGTATCCATAATCAGATTGATCCAAAGCATTTGCATCACTGTAACGGGTGTGTCGATCCCGATAAACGGTGCAATTACCGAAACGCCGACAGCACAAAGATTCATGGTTAATTGAAAGATGATAAATTTTCGGATGCTTTCAAAAATGGTTCTGCCATACAAAACGGCTTTGGTAATCGATGCGATGTGATTGTTCAGAATCACAATATCGCTGGCTTCTTTTGCAATTTCCGTACCGCTTCCCATGGAAAATCCGACGTCGGCGCGTTTCAGTGCTGCGGCGTCATTGATTCCGTCACCGGTCATTCCCACCACATGCCCGCACTCTTGTGCAATACGGATCAATCGGGTTTTATCTTGTGGCATCATACGCGCAATTACCCGAATTTGCGATAACTGTTGTTTTAATTGTGCGTCAGATAAAGCGTTTAATTCTGCCCCTGTCAAAATGGCTTGCGTTGTTGTATCTTGTGGTAATATTCCGCACTGCCGTGCAATCGCGCAGGCGGTTATGGGCGTATCCCCCGTCAACATGACTACTTGAATTCCCGCTTCTTGTAGTTGTGAAATCGCCCCTTTTGCTTCCGGACGCAGTTCATCTTTAATGCAGAATAACGCAAGCAATGTCAGTTTGCCGAAGGATTCATGTTCTGCAAAGGTACCGTCGCGCATTGCCATTGCGATGACACGCGTTCCGTTTTGGGCATAGTTTTCCCATACCTGATGAATTGCGGCGGACGGAGAAAGCGGAACCCTGCCGCCATCAGCGGCACAGTAGTGTACGCAGTGCGGCAGGAGCAGTTCCGGCGCACCTTTAAAAAGCGTATAGGTATGCTGTGCATCGCAAAGTGTTGCCGCAGAGAATTTATTTTCGCTTTTAAACGGAAGAAATGCAATACGTTTCGCGGAAGATGGGAAGTGCGTGCCAGCCCATTTTAACAGCATTTGTTCTGTTTCGTTTCCACCGATGATTGTATGTTGCCGCGCATTCAACTGTGCCGAAGAATTCAGCCGACATCCGTTTGCAAGATATTTGGCAATCGGAGTTGGAACGGTTGAAAGAGAGACAGCACGGCTACCGTCGCCAAGCAAAACAGAAGCGACTTCCGGTTTTCCACGTGTCAAGGTACCGGTTTTGTCTGTAAACAATAAATTGATTCCGCCGGCAGTTTCAATGCCGACCAATTTTCGCACCATCACATGATCTTTCATCATTCGGTGTGTATTTGCTGACAAGACAACGGTAATCATCATAGGCAAGCCCTCCGGCACCGCCATTACCACCACGGTGATTCCAAGCGTCAGCGCATGTAAAACCGCAGAGAAAACTGCAGAAATCCCCTGCAAATGTTCAAAAAGTAATGCATGCGTAAGATCTGCTGCCGCGACCAATACTGCCGCGGCATATCCGATACGGCTTAGAATCTTTGCGAGATGTCCCAGTTTTTCTTTAAGCGGGCTATCCAGCCCTTCTTCCTGCATTTCTTTCGCCATACTGCCATACAATGTGTGATCCCCGACGCGCAACACTTGCGCGGTTGCCTCCCCCTCTGTCACCGTTGCTCCGCAGAACAGCAGAGAAGTTGCATCTACCGACCAGTCTTTCGCATTTTGCCCAGGAAAACGACGTTGCGGAGCACTTTCTCCGTTGATTGCCGCGAGATTGACCGATAACTCTCCTGTTAGAATTTTACAGTCCGCAGGAATTCGTTCTCCTGCTTGTAATCGGATAATATCCCCGACCACCAGTTCTTCCGCATGAACCATTTGCGCAGTTGCATCCCGGATGACCTGACATACGGTATTTTCGCTTTCTTCTTTCAATTTACGGAATGCTTTTTCGCTTCCGCACTCGGATATGGTAGAAACGAAAGTGGATAGAAATACTGCAATCGCAATGCCGATGGATTCATAAAGATTTCCATCGCGAAACAGTAGAAGCAGATTGATTGCCAATGCGCCAAGTAAAATTCGGATAATCGGATCAGAGAAATTTTCTATAAAACGGCGCAAAAAACTTTTGGGTGGGTTGTGGGTTAATCGGTTCGTTCCGTGCGTTTTGCGAGACAGTAAGACTTCCTCAGCGCTTAGTCCTTGCGGGTTCGGCGGAATTTCCGGGATGGTCATGAATTTCACACTCCTTTTGCATGGATGATACAATATATTGACCGTCCGGACAAATTATGAAAGCCAAAAAAGATCCAATCTGATTTTCAAAATAAAAAGGGGGAGGCATTTTTTTAAATGCATCCCCCTTCGCAGTTCGGATCGGAGTGTCGATAATGAATGATAGGATATTAGCGGTTAAAGTGGTCTGCACAAGTGAAGGCAGAACCATTCACCGATACATGATTTC
>DLLB01000067.1 GCA_002477905.1 Clostridiales bacterium UBA7573
CGTTTTTTACGGACTTGTGCAGCATGGCGTCCCCCCTTTTTGAAATAGAGTATACTTTCGGTGCAATCCATGGCAAACCGTAAGTGAATTGCGTAGGTCCTGAAACAATCGTCGCTCCGGGTCAGTGGTAGGATCTGTAAGGTACAAAGACAGGTTCAGATTCTATGTCGGAGCGGGCGATAGCCATTCGTAGTGCGGAGTACGGATAAGCCCGTAGATATTCCTCTTTGTATTTTGACTCCGAAGAAACCCTTTATAACAAGATACTCCGAACCCCGATTTCTCAGGGGTTCGGAGTATTTGACATTGGTGGAGACGAGGGGGCTCGAACCCATGACCTCACGGATGTGAACCGTGCGCTCTGACCAGCTGAGCTACGCCTCCATCGGAAATTGCGCTTTTATAGTATACCACTTTTTTTGCGTGCTGTCAAGGGGTTTTGAAAGAAAATCTGCTGAAAAATGATTTTTTTGTGAAAGGAATCGGGACAGAAAAGAAAATCAGGAAAAACGACGGGAAAAATCCGTTTTTTCAAAAAAATCCTTGCAAATCCTTGCAACAGATGAAAAAATATGCTACAATATATTCTATAAATAAACACAATATATTTTCTATAAAATTCTTTCGTCCACCCCGATTGGCGGCAGGGCAGTCTGCCGTTTTGCGCAAAGGAGGAAATTTGTTTTGTTAAAGCTGATTCATTGTGCCGACGCACATTTAGACACGCCGTTTACCGGCAATCAGGCGGCAATGCGACGAGAAGAACTTCGCGCCCGTTTTGCTCAAATGATCGCGTTTGCGCAAGCAAAGTCCGTGGATCTGTTACTGATTGCCGGTGATTTGTTTGACGCGCCGCAAGTCAGCCGTCAGACGGCGGAATTTGTTTGCGAAGAATTTGCAAAGATCCCGACCTGCAAAATCGTGATCGCTACGGGCAACCATGATCCCTATACGGAAACGTCCGTTTGGCAGACGCTTGCGCTTCCGGATCATGTGTTTTTGTTTACCAAGCCGCAAATGACGCGGTATTCATTCCCCGAACTGCAGGTGGACGTTTACGGTTATGGATTCGATCATCCGCAATTGCTTGCGTCTCCTTTGGCGGGGTTCCGTGCGGAAGGGGATCATACCGCACTGCTTTGTATACACGGAGAAATCGGCAATCCGCTTTCTCCCAAAGGTCCGATTTCCTTGCAGGATATCGCGCACAGCGGTGTGCGCTACGCCGCGATCGGGCATATCCATAACACAGAGGGCGTGAAGCATCTGGAGCATACCGCTTATGCATACAGCGGAAGTCTGTGCGCAAGGGACTTTGGTGAGATCGGAAAAAAGGGTTTTTTCTACATAGAGATCGAGCCGGACAGTCTGCGGGAAACCTTTGTGGAGCTGCCGGGCAGGCATTACGAGATCGAGACGATCAGCGCGGACGGCATGCGAAGCGGCACGGAAGCGGTGGAAGCCATCCGCACGCGGATCGCGGAACGCGGGTTTGACGAATATACGGCATTGCGAGTTGTGCTCACCGGCAGTACAACGCCGGATTTTGTACTGACAGACAGTGATCTTGCGGATAATTTCCCGGATCTACTGAAAATAGAAGCGGACAACCGCACCATGCCGATCTATGATGCGGACGCACTGTTACAGGATCCCGGTATTCGGGGAGCGTTTTTCAAAGAGATGCAACCGCTTTTGGAAAGCGGCAGTACAGAACAGCGCAAGGTGGCGGCTTTGGCATTGAAAGCGGGACTGCGCGCGCTTGCCGGAGATGATCCGGAAGGAATCCAGTTATGAAAAGGCAGGGGAACAGGTATGAAAATTGAACAGATTCATATAGATCGCTTTGCCGGAATGACCGACCGTACATTTTCCTTTGGGGAAGGGATCAATCTGATCGAGGGAAAAAACGAAGCCGGAAAATCCACCTTGTGTGCGTTTATCCGCTTTATGCTGTACGGTTTTTCCGATAAGACCAAACGGAATCTGTATCTGCCTTGGGACGCGGATTTTGCGGGGGGCAGTATGATTGTGCTCGGCGACGATCATTGCCGCTATCGCATCGAGCGGCAGAGCGGCAGATCCGGGCGGGGCAATGTGACGGTGTTTCGTTTGCCTGCGGAGGTGAAACTGCCGAAAGATACGGAGCCTTGGCGGATGTTTCTCGGATTGCCGGAGGAATTGTTTATTCGCAGTGCGTTTGTCGGGCAGATAGACGGCGCGGGTGTCGGCGGCGGAGATGTCAGCCGCGCGATCGAGCGCCTGCTGTTCTCCGCGGATGAATCGACCAACATTGATTGGGCAATGAAGCGATTGGATGCCGCGCGTACCCAACTGCGGCACAAGCGCGGGGACGGCGGAAAACTGGCAGAGATGGAAGCGGAGCAGACGCAACTTCGGCAACGTCTCCAGGCGGCAAACGATGCGCAGGGAAAAATTTTCGCGTTGCAGAACGACGCCGCGGCGTACCGTGAAAAAATCAAAGCCTGTCAAGACGGAATAGAAACGGCGCGGGAAGCCGAAAAACTTTGGGAAGAAGGAAATTTGCGCCAACGGTATCGTACCTATGAGGACTGCCGGCAGACGGTCCTGCGGGCAGAGCGGGAACTTTCCGAAACAAAACGCTGTTTTTCCGTGGAGGAATTTTTACCGGATTCCGCGTTTTTGACGCAATTGCGGGATGCGGCTTCCAAACAGGCACTGACCGAACAGGCGGAGAAGGAAGCGGTACAGGCTTGTGAATACGCACGGCAGAACATTCCGAAACCCGACACTTTTCCGGAAAAGGAATCCATGGAACAGGATCGTGTGCGTGCGGTCAATGGTGCCAAGCAAAAGCGGCTGCTTCAGAAAGGGTTGTTGCTATGCGCGGCGCTGACGCTTTTCTTCGGCGCATGTCTTGCCCTGCGCCTTTTCCGGGTACCGCCGTTTCGTTTTCTTCCCGTCGTTGTGCCGGCGGCATTGACGGGGATAGCCGTTGTGTTTGGTGTGCTGTGTACGGTTTTACGGGTAAAGAAAAGCTGGCAGATTCTGTCCCTTTCCACCCGTTACGGATTGCAGGACGGACAGACCTTGGATATGCAACTGGATAAAATTCATGATTATCGGGATCTGATAAAGAGACGCACGGAAGAATACGAGCAACAATGTCAAACCAAATTACAGCGGGAGAGCGACGCCCGGCGCGCACAGAGCGATGCGGCGGCGTTGTACGGACGTGTCGGAAGTGCGGATGCGGCAAGCGCGATCCGTTTTTCCGAACGCGCCATTCAGGAGGTGACGGAAAAGGAAGCAGCGTACCGACAAGCCTGCGCGGCGCTGGACACCGCAAAAGCCCTGTTGGAGCCGTATGATCCGGTGTTGGCAGAGCAGTATGCCAACACGCCCTTTGACGCGAAACGTGCGGCGGAAGTGCCGATTGCAAAAGTGCGCGCCGATCTGGTGCAGCTCCAGTATGATCTGAAAGATCTGCAAGGAAAATTGCAGGCGGTGGAACTGCAACTGACCAAATTACAGGCAAGTACGGAACTACCTGCTACCATACAGACACTGCTGGAGGCAAATCTCGCGCAGTGCAAGCAACTGCAAATGCGGTGCGATGCTTATCAGCTTGCTTATGAGAAATTGCAGGATGCGGGAGTGCATTTGCGCGAAAGCTTATCTCCGCGGTTGTCCAAAAGCGCCGGAGAGTTGCTTGGCAGTATCACGGGCGGCAAGTACACGGAACTGCGGGTGGCGGCGGATCTGTGTATGCGGTATTCCACGGAAGCCGGCGGCGTCAATATGCATGATCTGGTATATCTCAGCAGCGGTACGCAGGATGCGGCATATATTGCACTGCGGATTGCATTGATGCGGTTGCTCATGCGGGAAAAAGTTCCGATGTTTTTTGACGAGAGCTTTGCCCGTATGGATGATACGCGCCTTGACGCGATGTTACGGATCTTAGCAAGCGCGGCGCTTGGCGGTGCGCAGTTATTCCTGTTTACCAGTCAGACGCGGGACGCGGCATTGCTCGCGCCGGTCGCTTCTTTTGAAACCCTGAAACTGTCCTGATGGATTTTTCGTTTTTGCGCATAGATTTTCCGAAGATGGGGATACTCTCCACAGAACCCGATCAAATCAAAAAAGGAGAGGATTTTCTATGGCATCTCTGACACAGAAGGAAACGGAATTACTCAAGGATTTGCGTGCGCAGGAACAGCTTTGCATTGACAAATACACCAAGCACTCGGCAGAAGCGAAAGATCCGCAACTGAAGAATCTCTTTACGGAGATTGCGCAGATTGAGCGCAAGCACTTGCAAACCATCGACGAAATTGCGGCGGGGCAGACGCCTGCAACCGGCGGCGCAGGGCAGTCCGCGCCGAAATTCCAACCGCAAAGCCATCCGATGACGCCGGAGGACAAACAGGCGGACACCTATCTTTGCGCGGATGTGCTGGCGTCCGAAAAACATGCTTCCGGTCTTTATGACACCAGTATTTTTGAATTTTCCGATGTGGCGCTGCGCAATGTGCTCAACCACATTCAGAAAGAGGAACAGGAGCACGGGCAGATGATTTCCGCTTATATGCAGGCAAATCAGATGTATTGCTGACCAAATTAAAAACCAAACACCGGAACGCATCTTTGGGATGCGTTCCGGTGTTTTTGGATAGACCGGTAGAGTTTGTGGCTTGCTGATTGCCGGTTCTGCATGATTTCCGGATAAAACCATTTAACTTGGGTATACTACCCGTATTCTTTGACAGGCGGGTGAATTGTATGCAATCTTTTTGGCAAATGCAAACCGCGCTCCCGGCTTATCCGACTTTGCACGGGGAGATCCAGACGGATGTGTTGGTGGTCGGCGGCGGACTTGCGGGCATCCTTTGCGCGTATCAGCTGACGCGCGCAAAGGTCCCGTGTGTGCTATTGGAGGCGGATCGCATCTGCGCGGCGACAACGGCGCATACCACGGCAAAGATCACTTCTATGCATGGCTTGTGCTATCAGAAACTGATCGCGCGCTACGGCGCTTTGGCGGCACAGCAGTATTATCAGGCAAATGAAGCGGCGCTTGCGGAGTACCGGAAGCTTGCCGCGCAGATTCCCTGTGATTTTTCGGAACAGAACGCCTATGTCTACTCTCTTACCGATACGCGGAAACTGGAGGCGGAAATGCGTGCGCTTGCAAAACTGGACGTGCCGGCACAGTTGTTTTCCGAAGTCCCGCTTCCGTTTCCGACTGCCGGTGCGGTATGCTTCCCCAAGCAGGCACAGTTTTCTCCGCTTCGTTTTGTCGCGGGACTTCTGCCCGGTTTGCAGATTTATGAGCATTCGGCAGTGCGGCAATTTGTGAAGCTGACGGCGTTGACCGCGCACGGGCGCGTGCGGGCAAAGGCGATCATTGTCGCGACGCATTTTCCGATCTTAAACAAGCACGGCGGGTATTTTTTGAAGCTGTATCAAAACCGTTCTTATGTAATTGCGGCGGCAAACGCACCGGATTATCACGGAATGTATCTTTGCGAAGATGAGAAAGGACTGTCCTTGCGCAACGCAAACGGACATTTATTGGTCGGCGGCGGCGCGCATCG
>DLLB01000020.1 GCA_002477905.1 Clostridiales bacterium UBA7573
GAAGGCTTTTGCCTGCGACACGGCATTCTGACCGGTGGTGGCGTCTAATACGAGCAATGTTTCCCGTGCCGCATCCGGCAATTCCCGCGTAATGACGCGGTTGATCTTTGCCAACTCATCCATCAAATTCTTTTTGTTGTGCAGTCTGCCGGCAGTGTCGATAATCAGCACGTCGCTGCCGCGCTTTTTGGACGCCTGAATCGCGTCAAATACGACCGACGCGGGATCTGCACCTTCTGCCTGCCGTACCAGATCCACGCCTACCCGATTTGCCCAGACTTCCAATTGATCGCCTGCCGCCGCACGGAACGTATCGCCTGCCGCGAGCAACACTTTTTTCTTTTCATGCTTCAGCAAATTGGCGATGTTGCCGATGGAAGTCGTTTTGCCCACGCCGTTTACCCCGATAACCAAAATTACGGACGGCGTAGTGGACAGATTCAGCGGCTCGCCTTCGCCGATTTTTCCGAGCAGGATCGCACGGAATTTTTCTTCTACCGCCTCCGGTGTTTTTAATCCTTCCTCTTTGATGGCTTCTCGGAGTTCTTCTACTACTTCCATGGCGACATTTACGCCAACATCCGCGGAGATCAGAAGCTCCTCCAATTCTTCCATCATTTCTTCATCTACCCGCACAAAATGCTTAAGCAGATTGTGAATCTGACCGAATACCGCATTTTTTGTCTTGGTAAGACCTGCCTTCAGTCGTTCAAAAAATCCCATAATCCGTTCCTTTCTTCCGTTCCTATGGATTGCAAACGCGCACAAATCTGCGTGCTTCCATTGGTTTAGCGGGAAATGCCTGCCAGTCCCAGCTTTCCTTCCACTTCGTTTATGTTCAGTGACAATACCTTGGAGATGCCGCGTTCTGCCATGGTGACGCCGTACAACATATCCGCCGCTTCCATGGTGCCGCGTCTGTGGGTGATAAAGATCAACTGCGTCGTTTGAGAATACCGTTTTGCATATTCTGCCACACGATCCACGTTGACTTCATCCAAAGCGGCTTCCACCTCGTCCAGTACACAGAATGGCGTCGGATTGACGTTCAGAATGGCAAATAACAATGCAATGGCAACGAAAGATTGTTCGCCGCCGGAGAGCAAAGACAGCTTTTTGATGATTTTGCCGGGGGGCGCCACATTGATTTCGATGCCGCTTTCCAAAACGTTTTCCGGTTCGGATAAAATTAGCTCCGCATGACCGCCGCCGAACAGTTCCGCAAACACCGTCTGGAAGTTTGTGTTGATCTGTGCCATCACATCCAAAAAGCGGGTGCGCATTTCTTTTTCCAAACGTGTCACCGTACTGCTGAATTCTTCCTTGGAGGTGTTGAGATCTGTCACTTGCGCGTTTAAGAAATCGTAACGTTCCTTGACTTCTTTGTATTCTTCGATCGCGTTGACATTGACGCTTCCCAGTGCGCGCAATTTGTTTTTGCATTCGGTTAAAACCTGCGTCACGGTGTTTTTGGTTTCCTGCGTTACGGGTGGATAGTGCAACTCTGCGGCAGTAGAGAAGGTCAGATTGTATTCTTCCCACATCCTCGCCGTCATTTTATCCTGTTCTTCGTTGATTGCCTGTTTTTGCGATTCCAGTTTGGTATAATCCCGGAATAACCGGTCGCGGTGATCGCTGCGATCCTTCTGCATGGCTTTGATGTCGCTTTCCCGCTTTTCAAACTGTTCCCCGTCCGCAATTAATGCGGCGCGCTGCTGCTGTAAGGTTTTGATCTTTTCGTCCATATCGGAGGATACGGTCGTATTGGCGGAAATAGTGCTTCGCGCGTGCTCCAATTTCTGCGCCGCTTGTTCTTTTACGCGTTGTTCCCGTTGAATCTGTTCTTCCAATGCCAACACCGTGTTTTGCAACGTCTGCAAGGCGGTCACCGTGGTTTGCAGATCTTTTTCCGCAAGCGCGATTTGCAGGATCATATGGCTCAGCGCGTCCTGCTTTGCGTCAAATTCCTTGCGCTTGGCTTCTTCCTTTGCAGAACAGTTTGCGCTGTCCGCTTTGGCGCTTTCCAATTCCACGCCGATTTGCTGTTCCCGCGCGGTCAATTGCGCAAATTCTGCCTGATAAGCGTCCCCCGCTTTTTCCGAACGGCTGATCTCCTCTGTCAATGTTTGCGCGCGTGCTTGGTCGCTTTCATACTGGGTTTTCAGAATCTGATACTGGGTATCTTCCGCCTGCATCATGGAGGAAAGCAGACCTGCTTTGGAAGAAAGCTTGGCACGATCGGATTTGAGCTGTTCAAATTCCGCAGACATCGCGGAAATCTCCGCGTCGCACTGTGCTTTTTCGCTTTCCCATTTTGCGATTTCTTTTTCCATGCGTTCCCGTTCGGCGCCGCGTGTGAGCATGCCGGTATCGCGTTTTGCGCTACCGCCGGTAAAGGAACCGCCGGCATTGATGATCTGACCGTCCAGCGTTACGATGCGGGTGCGGTATCCGTTGGCTTTTGCCATATCTGTCGCATGATCGAGATTGTCAAAAACCAACGTCTTGCCAAGGAGCGATTCCATCACGGGCGTAAACTTTCCATCATATTGGACTAGTGTGCTTGCCACGCCGAGAAATCCCGCATAATGGGAAAATTCCGCTTCCCGTAGCGCTTGTCCGCGCACGGAAGTCAAGGGATAGAAAGTAGAACGTCCGGCATTGTTGGTTTTTAAAAATGTGATTGCCGCCTTTGCCGCACTTTCGTCTTTGACTACAATGTTTTGTAAATTTGCGCCAAGCGCGGTTTCAATCGCCAGACTGAAACGCGCGTCTACGGAAATCAACTTGGAGATCGGTGCAAAAATACCGGATAGTCTGCCGTTTTCCGAAGCCTGCATGATGGCGCGTACACTCTGTGCATATCCTTCAAAGTGTTCTTCCATCCGCTTCAGGCTGTCCAATCGTTGTTTTCCCGCCGTAATATCAATGTGATACTGGGTTTGTGCATGAATTTTTCGTTCCCTCTGTTCGGAGAGCCGGGCGGATTTTTCGTCAATGGCTTGTAATTGCCCGTTTAGTTCCGCTTGGCGGGTGCGGTAATCCGCAAGTGATACTTCTGCCTGCTTCATACGTTCCTGCATCTGCGTCAGCGTCTGTTGATATTGCACCCGTTCCGCCTCCAAGGCGTCTTTGTGTTCGCGGGTGGAATCGGAAGCGGCTTCCAAAGCGGAGAAGCGTACCTTGATGTCGGTCAATTCTGTTTGCAGGGTTTGTATTTTCTGATAATTCTCATCAATTTCATCTCCCGCGTGCCGTACCGCTTCTTCCAGGGCATTTCGCTCCTGTTCTGCGGTAGAACGGGATTGTTTCAGCGCTTCCAAAGCCGCGTTTTGCGTGGCAAGCGTTTCCGCTTCTTTTTCCCCGCGACTTTTGGTGTCGGCAAGCGACGCATTGTGGATGCGGATGGAATCTTCCGCTTCTTTTATCTGCGTCTCTAAATGTTGCATATCGTTCTGCAGCACACGGGAATTGCCATCCAGTTCAAATCGTTCGGTGCGGGCGTCCTCAATTTCCCGTGCAAGCTGTTCCACCCGACGGCTGTTTTCTTGTTTTTCCAAGAACAGCTTTTCCGATTGCTTTTCTAAATCTTGCAGGGTATCTTCCGCAATGTCATATTCATGCTTTGCGATCTGGTAATTCTTTTCCATCTCGGCAAGTCGCGCCTTGACGGAGGATAGATCGTATAACCAAAGGGAAACGTCCGCTTCCTTTTTGCGTTCAAATAATTCCAAATAGCGTTTGGCGCGTTCCGCTTCCTTGCCAAGCGGACCAACCCGATCCGTCAGTTCCCGCAGAATATCTGTCAGACGAACCAGATGTTCCTCGACCTCTGCGAGTTTGCGCTCCGCTTCATTTTTCTTATACCGATATTTGGAAATGCCGGCGGCTTCCTCAAAAATATTGCGTCGTTCGTCGCTTTTCTGAGAGATGATCTCCGCAGATTTTCCTTGGTTGATCATGGAGTAACCACTGCGCCCAAGTCCGGTATTCATAAACATTTCCGTGATGTCTTTCAGACGCACCGCACTGCGGTTGATCATGTATTCGCTCTCCCCCGAACGGTAATATCTTCGGGTGATGGTCACTTCATCGTAATCTAAAGGAAGTTTGTTGTCCGCGTCGCGGTTGTCGATGGTTAAGGAAACCTCCGCAAATCCCATCGGACTGCGCTTGTCCGTACCGCCGAAGATTACGTCTTCCATCTTGGTACCGCGGATATTCTTGGAGGAAATTTCGCCGAGTACCCAACGGATTGCGTCGGAGATATTGGATTTCCCGCTTCCGTTCGGACCTACGATGACCGTTACACCGCGATCAAAGCGAATGACGGTTTTATCGGGGAAGGATTTGAAGCCTTGTAGTTCCAGTGAAAGTAGTCGCAAATGAAAAGCCTCCTTCTAAAGGATTCGGATTTGATAGGGGGAAAGTGTGGGATCTTCCAGGACAGATAGGGCATGTAAAGAGAATTGATTACATAACTTGCGGATGTTTTCCCGCTTTTGCCCGATTGCCTGCGAACATTGTCCGGTACGAACCGCGATCTTTACCGTACTGCCGATTTTGGGAGGATTGGCACACAGCGCGTCCGTCATACGGGAAAGATAAATGCGGCTACGCACCAATTCGCCCAAAGCGGGATGATAACCGCCCGCGCGCAGAGAATCGTCTTTTTGAAAGCCATCTTCCGCGCAAAGACCGATGCGGAGAACCGGGAGTTTTGCCCCAAGAAAGATCGACAACACCTGTGCACTTCGTTCTACCGCTTCTTCCACAGAGAGCGGCGTATAAATGCCGTTCTGCCAAAGCGTTTCCAAGCGGGTACCGCGGAAAACGGCAACCGGATAGATTCGGACTCCTTGACATCCAAAGGCGATCAGATCCCGCGCGGTTTGCAGTTCTGTGGCAAGCGTGGCGTTTGGAAGCCCCACCATCATCTGCCCGATGACGGGAAGTCCGTGCCTATGTAAGCAGGCAAAAGCTTGTCTTGCATCTGCGGCGGTATGTCCGCGCTCCGAAGCGGCAAGTACCGTGTCATCGGTACTTTGCACCCCAAGTTCTACGGTTGTCACGCCGCCGCGGAGGAGCTTTTCGCAAATAACGTCACTGATCGCGTCCGGACGGGTGGAAACGCGGATGCCCGCGATCCGATGATCGGCAAGGTAAGGTGCGGCAAGTTGGAGCAGGGCATCCATCTGCTCGGAAGGCAATGCCGTAAAAGAACCGCCAAAATAGGCAAGTTCGATTTCTGCGTCTTTGTCCGCTGTTGCGAGAAACGCGTCGATTTCCTGTTTTGCCGTGGCAAGAGAGAACGCGGCATGCGCGGCAATGAGATGCTGATTGCAGAAAACGCAGGTGTGCGGACATCCGAGATGCGGAATGAAGATCGGAAGATTGATATGTCGCATGGAGCTTAAATTCCGAAATAGGTCAGCGCGTCTTTTGCGGCAAGCTGTTCGGCTTTCTTTTTAGAGGATGCAGTGCCGATGCCCAGCCGTGTACCGTTCAGTAACACTTCCATTGTAAAGGTCAGGCAATGGTCGGGACCAGTGCGGCTGACTTCCGCATAACAAAGCTGATTGCCCGGTTCTTGCTGTACAATTTGCTGTAACATGGTTTTGGGATCCTGTGTAGTACCGTTTTGTAAGAATAATTGCATTCCTTTTTGCAGAAAAGGGAGCGCAAACGCGCGCGCGGCAGAAAATCCGCCGTCTAAGTAAATCGCGCCCACCAAAGCTTCAAACGCGTTTTCCAACAGTTTGTGTGTGACATGCACCCCATGCCCTAACCGCAGAAATTCTCCGAGCGAAAGCTCTTTGGCATAACGCGGAAGCGCGTCCTCGTCCACGATCCCGGCACGGATGGAAGAAAGATCGCCCTCCGGAATATCCGGGTGCTCCGCATATAGATGCGTACTTGCGATGAGAGACAGCACGGAATCCCCTAAAAACTCCAGCCGTTCGTTGCAGGGGCAGGAAATGCCCCGATCCCGTTGCTCCTTCATAAAAGAGGAGTGTGTCAAAGCCATTTGCAGTAGGGTGGGATCGGAAAACCGATACCC
The DNA here is from genome assembly GCA_002477905.1 of Clostridiales bacterium UBA7573. GTDB lineage: Bacteria > Bacillota > Clostridia > Oscillospirales > CAG-272 > UBA7573. Next base: position 6,062 of record DLLB01000020.1, read on the forward strand.
CATGCGTTCCATCAAAGGGAGAAGGGAAGTGTCGTTTTTATCAGAAGCCGTTTTCATAGATTTTCTTCCTGCTCCTTGTCGGACGGATTGGTTTGCGGCACTGACTCGGCATTCGGTTCCTTTTTTCGTTTGGAAAACAGTTTGCGCCTTTCCGTCGGATTTTCGTCTGCGGGGGAGGGGGGAGCTACTTCCGGTTCTGCCGGTTGTGCACAATCGGGCGCGGGTGCGATCGAGAGCGGTTCCTTGCCTTCCGCTTCTGTTTGTTCTAAACGCATGGCATACTTTGCAATTTCCACTGTGACGCCGGTATTGACATAGCCGATTGCCTGCCGTACCGCGTTTTTTACCGCGTAAGCGTCCGAATTACCGTGGGCTTTGATGATGGGTTTGGAAAGACCGAGCAGTGGTGCGCCGCCATATTCCGAGGCGTCAAATGCATGCTTCATTTCCCGGAGTCCGTTTTTCAGAAAGAGCGCGGAAGCGCGGGAAAGCAGATTTTTAGAAAATACCTGCCGGATGTTGTGCAAGAAGAAACTACCGGCACCCTCGATTGTTTTGAGCAGGAT
>DLLB01000069.1 GCA_002477905.1 Clostridiales bacterium UBA7573
CCGCAAATCTGACCCTCAAGCCCTATCTGCACGGCGGCGAAACCCTGCTCTGGACAGGAACGCCCTACGAAAAAACAAGCTACCGCCCGCCGCTGCTGCCTATCATCTTTATGATCTTTTGGTTCGGCTTTGCGGTCTTTTGGACGGTTTCGGCATCCGTCATGGGCGGGCTGTTCGGGCTGTTCGGCATCCCCTTTCTGCTCGCCGGCGGCGCCATGCTCTGGTTCCTCACGGCAGGCGTTGCGGGCAGATACCGCCGCACGCTCTACGCCATTACGGACAAGCGCGCCATCATCCTGGCGGACACCCGCCGCGGCACCAGCTACACGGAATACGCCTTCTCGCGCCTGTCCGGCGTGGCTCTGCGGTGCGTCAAGGACGGCTCCGGAACGATTGAGCTGGTCTCCCCTGAAGCCATGTATCTGCGCAACCTGAACTACCGCGGCGGCAGACGGACCTATCTCTCCGGCGATTCATTTGTCATGATCGCCGATGTCGAACGCGTCTACCGGATGATTTCCGAGCGGATCGGCGATGGGAACGGCGGGCAGAAGCCGGCTGTATAAAATCGGCTTGAACTCTGTTTCAAAAGTGTAAAATCCTGTTTTCAGTCCGAAAATCCCCTTGCAACAGCCGAAAAAATATGGTATAATGGAACCAAAGCAGACCGCAGACTGTGCGGCAACTGCAAATATTTTTCCGTTTATGAGAGGAGAAACCCATGAAAACAAAGCTATTGTCCCTGACCCTTTGCCTGTGCCTGCTTGTCGGCATGGCACTTCCGCTCGTGTCCTGCAAAAAGTCCGAAACGCCCCCCGCAGGCACCTACACCCGCATGACCGTTGACATCAACCCCAGCATCGAATTTATGGTGGACGATCAGAACAAGGTTGTGTCGGTCACCGCCCTGAACGATGACGGAAGCATCCTCATCGCCGGCGAAGCCTTTGTCGGAAAGACGCCGGAGGAAGCAACCCAGCTGGTTCTGCAGCTGGCAACCGACACCGGCTACCTCGTCAAGGGTGAGATTACCGCAAAGGACGATGTGGAGGGTCAGACCGTTTCCATCACCGTTTCCGGAAATTCGGAATACGCAAAGCAGCTCCGCGAGAGCGTCAAGAGCGACGCGGAAAAGTTCCTCAAGGATAACAAAATCACCGCTACGGTCGAGAACGCCAAGGCAAAAACGCTGGAGGAAATGCGCAAGGTCGTGGTTGAGGACGGACTCTTCACCGAGGACGAGGTGAAGGACATGACCGAGGAACAGCTTTACAAAGCGCTCGCCGCAGGACGCGTGCAGACCGCCGAGCTCCTGACCGCCGAAATGCGCGAGGCTTACTACCGCGCAAGAGACTACAAAATCGAGTTTGCGGAGCATCAGGCAACCCTGGACATCATTGACGGCATGAACGCCACCTACCAGGTCGCGCTGAGCGCCTACAAGTCGGCGCTGTCGCTCTACAGCGGTGCCATCACCGCCCTGGACGAAGCGCGCTACAACCAGCTGGTCTCCCCCGATTCTGCCTATCAGAAAGCTCTGCAGGCGCTCCGGGATGCAAAGGAGGATCTGCTGAAGGAAAAGAAGCTGATGCTGACCGTGAAGGTGAATGACGAAACCTACGCAACCGTCTCCGCTTCCTTCAAAGCAAGCGAGGAGCGCTACAATCAGGCGCTGAAAGCGCTGGAGGATGCCGGCGCCGCCGTGAACGCCGCACTGGAAAGCGTTATTTCCACCCTGCGCACCTATGAGCAGGCGCTGAAAGATCTGGAAGCGAAATTCCCGGACGAGATCAAAACCAAGCTGACCGCAGAAGCCAAGACCCTGGAGGACAAGGTGAACGCCGCAAAGGACAGCTGCTTTGAAGAGTTCGAGAAGGCGCACAAAGATGACATCGAAAAAATGGAAAGCGACCTGAAGGCAAAGAAGCAGGAGTTGATTGCCCAAGCCAAGGGCGAATCGGACAAATAAAATCTCCACTCCCCCGGTGGCAGAACAAGCCGTCGGGGGAGCTTCTCCCACCCGTCCCGCAAGAAAAAATGAGAAAATCTTCAAATATCTCTTGACAGACGGGAAGTTTTGGTGTATAATATAAGTATCGTGCAGATGTAACTCAATGGCAGAGTGTCCGCTTCCCAAGCCGAATACGCGGGTTCGATTCCCGTCATCTGCTCCAAAAAGCACTTACCGAAAGGTAAGTGCTTTTTTATAAAATTCACTTTCCGTCTGCCTTTCCCGAAACTTTCCTCTTTATTCCCTATATGTCCTTGCAAAATGTCGGATTTTGCAGTATTCTGTTCTTGTTCGCATCCGGCGACGAAATATGACAAACTTTTTTTGACAAAGGATTTTATATGGAACTTACAGAAAAATGGACGACGGAGCGCGTATGGGAATGGTATCGGCAAATCCCGTGGATTCGCGGTTACAGCGGACTGCCTTCCAACTGCGTCAATGGAATTGCATTATGGCAGGAATATGGACATGAAGCGGTTTTCAAACGGTTGGAGCAGGAATTCCGCATAGCAAGAGAAACCGGATTGAACGCGGTCAGCGTCTGTGTGGAATTCGCGGTCTGGGATGCACAGCATGACAGCTTTTTTCGAAATTTGGAAGACTATCTTGCTTTGGCGCATCGGCATGGATTGTGGGTGATGTTGACGCTCGGCAATGACCGCACAGCCATCCGGAGCGAAGCGGTTTCATTTGGAAAACAGACGCCGGACAGCGGCTATTACAGTGGAATGCAGAGCAGACAAAGCGCTTGGGATCTGGCAGAGAAGGAAACGCTTCTTTTCGACGATCCGGATTTGCTTGCCCGGTATGTACAGATGGTGACGGAGCTTGCCGCGCGATATGGGCAGGATCCCCGGCTGTTATTGTGGAATGTTTGGGACGGAATCTGGAACTTTCGTTCTGTCGGACAAATTTTGCCCGTGGTGGAACAATCCTTTGCCATTTTACGGAAGCAGGGTGTTTGTCAGCCATTGACGGCAAGCGTACGGTTTCCCCAAACGGAAGCGGATGACACGGCGCAAAATCGGGTACTTGCCCTTTCAGATGTGATTGCATTCCATTGCTATGATTCTTACCTGCGTGCCGTTCCGTTGTTTGCGCGTCTGAAACAGTACCATCGTCCGCTCTTTTGTACGGAGTGGCTCAATCGCTGTGCGGGGAATGATGTAGAACATCTGCTCCCCCTATTTTGGCTGGAAAAAATCGGCTCTTTTCATGAAGGGTTGATGCAGGGCTTTTTGCAAACCTATCAACCGATTGCCGATTCCTATGTAAGAGCGTTTACAGAAACGGATTTTCCGTTCACACGATGGCAGCATCCGTTGTACCGTTTCAATGGGTTACCGTATGAGCCAAAGGAGATTGAAGTATTCCGTCGGTTTGCCGGACTATCGGACGATTTGTCAAAGCTGACGCGTACCCCGTGATGCGTCCCCCATTTGGTTGAAAATCAAAGGACTGTTCCAAGCACCGTGCAGGTTGTTGGAACAGTCCTTTTGGGCGGAACCCAATTGGATCATGGCGGAAGATGCTTGTCCTGCGGCAGAAGCGGAAGATATTCTGCAAAACGGTGTGCGCGGATGGGCATAACCGGATGAGAAACGTCGTCAAAATGCAGAATGAGCGCAGGAGAGATGCCGCGGTAATATTCGGTAAAGTACCACCGGCTCAGCTTGCCCGCGGCAATCAGATGCTTTGCGGTGGCATGATAGGAAAAGTAAGCCATGGATGCAGTATGCCAAAAAAACGGGAAATCATACTTTCAAAAAAAGATTGCGCTTGTAAAAACGGGGGAAATATGTTACAATAAAAACAGTCTACCGGAAAAGGGGAAAAACGCATGATCAAAGCCATTTGGATCGACATAGACAATACCCTGCTTGATTTCGACGCTTATGTCAAGCAGACCATGCAGACCGGATTTGCCAAATTCGGTCTACGCGCCTATACGCCGGATATGTATTTGGTTTTCACCGAAGAAAATAATGCATTGTGGCATCAGATCGAACAGAAGCAATTGACTTTTCCCAAACTGGAAAAGATCCGATGGAACCGCGTGTTTGCACGTTTGGGAATTTCTTTTGACGGTACGGTATTTGAACGATATTTCCGCGCCTGTCTGTATGACAGTGCGATCTTGGAAGCGGGGGCGGCGGAAATGCTTGCGGCGTTACAGGGAAAGTATCTTTTGTGCGTGGCAAGTAACGGACCATACGAGCAGCAACTGCATCGCTTGGAGATTGCGGGAATCAAACCGTATTTTGACGGTTTCTTCATTTCGGAAAAGATCGGAGCGTCCAAACCCGCGCACGAATTTTTCGATGCGGCGTTCGCCGCACAAAATGCGGGACGCAGTTTGCCGATCTCACCGGCGGAAACGCTGATCTTGGGGGATTCTTTAACTTCGGATATCGCCGGGGGCAAAGCCTATGGGATGCAAACCTGCTATTATCTGCGCGGGCGCAAGCCGTCTACGCCGCAAACAGCGGATTTTACCGTAGAACATCTGTCGGATTTTCCCGCCCTGCTGAAAAATCTGTCCAAAGAAGAAAAACGCAAATAGAAACAAGATCCTCCCCCCAGTGCTTTTGCACCGGGAGAGGATCTTGTTTAAAAAGGTTGGAACCCGAAACCTTTATTCCGGTTTTTTCAAATAGGCTGCGAGGTCTGACTGTGCCGAGGTAGCGGGAGCCGCCTCATAGTCGCGTAAGAATCGCCGGACCGCGCGGAGTAATCCTGCGCTCAGTCCCAAGGTGAGGGCAAGTGCGGCGGCAATAGCCGGCTCCATCACCGCGAATGCGCAAAGCGACAGAATGGCAAGCGCCAGCAGACAGTGTACCCGACGGATGGGGCGGGCTGTTTTCCGAACGATTTTGGCAGAAGAAAGATTCAACATCATAGGTACCTCCTGAGATCGTGTGCATCACACGTTTTTTCTTTGTGCCCTGAGTATAGCACAACAAAGGTACATGATATTGTACTTTATATCGAAAAATAGTCGGTTTTAAAAAGTTTTGAAAAATTTAATTCAGACGCGCTTGATGTCCGCGTCTGTCAGACCAAGGCGGCTACCGATGATATAAGCGTTCAGGAATTTGCATCCTTGGTCGTGATCGGTGTTGCTGTGGGAATCCGAACCGAAAGTGAATTTGCTTCCGGCTTCTTTGGCAAGCTTCAGAATGCGGAAATACGGATCGGCTTCCAGTTTGGCGACGGTGTCGTCCTTTGCAAACTCAGAGGTATTGATCTCAAATGCGATGCCTTTGCCTGCGGCTTCGCTGAAACAGTCTCCGTATTGATTGTCGGAGATAAGCGGCAACAGCAGTCTCTTATCATAGGGGCAGCACACGGCGGCAAACGGATGTGCCATGGCGGTGATATAAGGCGCAATATCACTGCGGATGGCGTCATAGTAGGCTTGCAGCATAAAATCTGCATGTGCCTGCATAGGCTGGTAGAGATTTTTGGGCATGATGATGTGCGTGTGAGAGTTCGGAACCAGCAAGACGTCCAGTTGCTTTGCATGTTCCACGGTGATGGCAGGCTTGTGGGCAAGCGGAGAGAACTCCACTTCTGCACCGAACAAAATCCGAAGCCCTTTCGGATCCTCTTTTGCAATTTCGTCCTTTAATTGCAGAATATATGGGAAATCCTGTACACGATAGAACGGATCGTTGCCGAGGTCCGGCATGCCCTCCACCTGATGATCCCATAAATGATCGGTGAAAGCGATGGTATCCAGCCCCAACTCATGCGCTTTTTGAATGTAATAGGCGACGGTTGCGGTGGGTTTTGCGCAAAGGGAAAGATGTGTGTGGACGTGTAAATCCTGTAAAACGTTCATAAAAACAGAAACCTCCTTGCTCTGTGGTTGTTTGTTGTCGCTAGTATAGCACGATTTCCGGAGACTGTCAAGCGGATTGCGCGTTCTTTTCAAAAAAATATGTATGAAAACGGTTGGCTGCACATCTTTGCAGATTTTTTTGAAATTTGTCCAAAAAAAGCAGTCAATCCGCCGATTTCCTATTGCAATTCCGAATGGTCTATGTTATAATAAACATAATCAAGGTATTTGTTTGGATAAAATGTTACATTTACACCAATTTGCATATAAAATATGGAAAGCTGACAGGCACATTCCGCTGGGTGAAAAATGACGGCATGCGGTTGTGTTTTGGATAGAAGTGAGGATATTATGAAGTTCCTGCAACAATTAAAAGCGACTGCACGGCGATGGCGGTTGATGGGAATTGACTGCTTGCTCTATGTGGCGGTATTCGGAATCGGCTATCCGCTTTGCAGGGGATTCGCCGCAGATACCACCCCACGGGCGGGAATCTATTTTGCGAGTGTCGCCTGCTTTGGTCTGCTTTTGTTTGTGTGTCGCTTTACCTTGCGGATTTATCGCACCGTCTGGAGATTCCCGAATGTGACGGCATATTTTCAGTTGGTGGCGGCAGACGCCTGCGCGTTTCTTTTGGGCAGACTGCTTGTGTTTTTGCTTCCCGTGAAAATCGGATTTTTCTGGCATGCCGCGCTGTGTGCGGCGGTACTTGTCCTGACGTTGCTTTCCCGCTTTGCTTATCAGCGGTATTATCAGCTTTCGCACATGCAACTCAAGGAGCCGCATAAGATCGGTGTGGCGATTGTCGGTGCGGGACAGGTCGGCGTATTGCTTGCGCAGGAACTGCAATATCATCCGGCGTCTCACTATACACCGCTTTGCTTTATTGATACGGATCGGAACAAAATCGGCAATTATATCTGCGGGCTGAAGGTCTATCCGGAGTGCAAAGAAACACTGGAAATGCTGAAAGAACAGCCGATCGCGGAAATTTTTCTGACCGTACCGAATTGTGACGGGCAGTTGGTACAGCGACTTTATAATGATTACAGTCAGACCAAATGCAAAGTGAAAATATATGATTTCCCGATCAAAGACGATATAGATCCGGCGGCGCATCCCGAACGGGTGATCCGGGAAGTGCAGATTGAGGATCTTCTGTTCCGGCAGTCGTTGCATCTGGATGCGCATCCGGTGCAAAACTATCTGTCCGGCAAGATTGTTATGGTCACGGGCGGCGGCGGATCCATCGGCAGTGAGATTGCAAGACAGATTGCCGCATGTTCTCCGAAAATGCTGGTGTTGGTCGATATTTACGAAAACAATGCCTATGATATTCAGCAAGAATTGTTGCAGACCTATCATGGCGCGCTCCCGCTTGCAGTGGAGATCGCTTCGGTGCGCGATCCGGAGCGTATGCGCGTTGTGTTTGCGCAATATCATCCGCAGGTCGTGTTTCATGCCGCCGCACATAAGCATGTGCCGCTGATGGAGCATAGCTGTACGGAAGCCATCAAAAACAATGTGTTCGGCACCTATCACACGGCAAATCTGGCAGAGGAATTCGGTGTGGAAAAGTTTGTACTGATTTCCACGGATAAAGCGGTGAACCCGACCAACATCATGGGGGCTTCCAAACGGATGTGCGAGCAGGTGATCCAGTGCAGAACGGACAGCGCCACCTCGTTTGCGGCAGTGCGCTTCGGCAATGTGCTGGGTTCCAACGGCTCAGTGATTCCGCTGTTCAAACGGCAGATCGCGCAAGGCGGTCCCGTTACGATCACAGATCCCCGGATCATCCGGTACTTTATGACGATTCCGGAGGCAGCATCCTTGGTGCTGACCGCCGCGACGATGGCAAAAAGCGGCGAGTTGTTCGTATTGGATATGGGAAAACCGGTCAAAATCCTGGAGCTTGCGGAAAATATGATCCGCTTGTGCGGCAAGGTGCCGTATGAGGAAATCCCCATTATTTTCACAGGGCTTCGCCCCGGAGAGAAACTGTGGGAAGAACTGCTGATCAAGCAGGAGAATATGACCAAAACGGAAAACGACTTGATTTTTGTGGAACATGACACTCCGCTTCCCCGTGCGCAGGTGGAAGAAAAATTGCAGGTGCTCAAAGAAGCGGTCGCAAAAGCGGAAAAAACGTTCCAAATACAGCCGATTTTTGAAGCGATGCACGCGGTTGTGGAAACCTATCACGATCCGGAAACGGTGAATGCCGACGCAGAAAAAGCAGAAGAAATGCGGGAAAGCGGCGCACTTGCCGAAACGGATCACGCACAAAGAGCCGCCGTTTAAGCGGTAGTCAAATAAAAACCCCCGAAAGCATGGCGAAAGCCGCTTCGGGGGTTTGTTGTTTGGAGCTGCTGGAATTTATGCAAAAAATCCGGCGATGGATTCTATTTTTGCCGGTTGTCCGTCTGTGCACAGCTCTAAAATCAGTTTGGAAGTACGAATGGCGGGAATGGGGCAGATCCGGCAATGACCGATGCGTTCTCCGGAAAACAACAGGACCTTACGGGTGGTGCTGCCTGGCGTGCATGCATACAGCCGGAAATGACAAACAGCTTGTCCGTTTTGCAGGGCTTCCGAGATGCGGACGCGGTTGATTAACTGTACGGGGGCGTGCGCTTCTTGGGTAACGGTATAGGTATTTTCCGCAACTTGCTCCAATTTGCCACATAAACGGGGCGTTTCGTATACCGCGCGTACCCGCGCGGCAAAGGCGGCAAGGCGTGCGCAATCTGCCTGCGGGAGCAAACCGTGCGCGTCGGGACCGATGTTTAAGAGCAGATTGGTGCCATGTCCGACCGATGCTTCGTACATGCCGAACAGTTCCTCTGTGGATTTCAGATCCTCCTGCTCCCCATCGTAAAACCAAGTGCTGCGCAACCGGCAATCGCATTCCGCAGGCAGAAACACCGGTTCGGTGAGCGGTTTTCCCGCGTCGTCGCGGATGGAATCCCAAGTGTGCGAAACCGCGTAAACGCATTCGGACGGCGCATAGCCATCCTCGTTGCCTACCCAACGGGTGCCGACTGCCCATTCCGGATCGCAGAAGGTCAACAGTTTTGGCTGCAAGGACAACATGGCATGCGCAATGCGCTTTTTGTCGTAAACGTGTCCTTCCGAACCGCAACCGTCAAACCACAGATAATCGATTTTCCCATAACGGCTGAGCAATTCCGAAATCTGCCGGATGAAATAATCGTCATATTCCACGCCGTCGGTAAACGGAACCGCGCCGCCCCACTGCGCCGGAGAATAGTACAGTCCGACCTTCATATCGTATTTGCGGCAGGCGGCGACATATTCCGCGATCACATCGCCCTTGCCGTTTTTCCAAGGGGTATTTGCCACCCCGTAATCGGTGGTATCGGTCTGCCAAAGGGCAAATCCGTCGTGATGCTTTGCGGTGAGAATGGTGTAACGCGCGCCGGCTTCTTTTGCTGTGCGAACCCATTGTTCACAGCCCAGCTGCTCCGGCAAAAACGCAGACGCGGGCATGGGACGCTGATCCCAGTCGGTATGGTGCGGATAAAAGGTACGGATACCGAAGTGGAAAAATACGCCGAATTCCCAATTCAGAAAATCCAGCTGTTTTGCAAGCGGTTTTGGTTGCATAAAGATCTCCTTTCGACCGCGGATGCGGTCGGATCCATTTTTTTCGCAGGGGCGGGGGCGCACATTGCAGGCGCTTTCAGAATTCCAGTTCCATTCCATCAAAGGCAACGGTCATCGGAATGGTTTGCAGAATAGACTCGGTTTCTTTTTGCGAGGGGTGCAGGGTTCTGGCAAGATGCGACGCAATCAGTTTCCCGCCTTCTTTTTGCATTTGGCAGGCGCGGATCTCCCTGACCATCATGCGGAGCATGGGAATGGTGTTGTGTTCAAAGATCCGCCAGTCGTCTCTGTCTCCCACCGTGCAGTCCAACACCATCAGATCGAATTGGTATTGCTTCATGACTTCCCAGGACGGACGTAAAAACCATGCGCCGTCCAGACCATAGAACAGCGCTTTCTGATCGGGGGTGATGAGAATGTAATGCAGGGCGAAGTCGTCGCGCGTCAGAATCACGTCGTGATTGGCAAGTAGCGGAATGACAGAAAAATCGTGCAGGGAAAATTGTACAAATGGTGTGGGATGCAGATAGGTGAGATTTGGGTGTGGTCCGATCCTGGCGGCTGTTTTTTCGGAACAGCACACCCGGATCGGGTGATGCTGTGCCAACCTGTGCACAGAATCTTTGCAGCAGTGGTCCGCGTGATGGTGCGTGATCAGAATATCCGAAACATCCTGATACAGATCCGGACGTCCGATGCTTTCGGCAAAATCAAAAATATGTGCGCCGCAGTCGATCATCAGCCGATTGTTTACCAGCACCGCGGAATCCCTGCGAAAAAAGTCTCCTTTACAGGAAATATCCCAGTCTGCCGCACCGGTTCCGAGAAACAGAAGTCGGTTCATTTTTTCTCCTTTCTCTGTGCTTTTTGGTTTGGGATTTGCAGGTTGCCCTCATTGTAGCATATTTTGTTTTGTTATGCAAGAATTTTTCTGCATTTTTTCAGGGAGCGGCAGCTTCCGGAGAAAATTCGTAAGAAAATCGTAAAAAAATGAAGATACCTCTTGCATATTCCGGATTTTCTGCTATAATATTAGGTATAGTCGGTTTCTTTTGGGAAAGTGCGTCCGCATTTTTCCGAACTGACGCAAAAGATAGAAAGGAAGAAACAGTCATGACGGATTTTTTTAAGAAATTAAGCACGTTCCGCAAACAGGCGCCGGTTTTGCGCCCGAAGTTTGATGTGTCGTGCGATTTTGCTTCCCGCAGTGCAGAGCAACCGCAGACCAAGGCGGTTTTCTGCGCCAAAGGAGAATATCAGATCAATGTTGCCGATCTTGCGATTGCAACCGGCATCGTCAGTGCTTGTGCGGGTATTTGCGCGCTTGTCTCGCTGTTTCATCAAAAATAATCCCCGTTTTATAGTTTTATAAAGGAAAAGTTTGTCGGATGAAATTGGAAGAAGGAGTCGTTTTTTCATGGAATCGGAAGCATCAATGAAGGAAACAGCAATGGCAACCTATCGCCGGTGGCTGGAATGTGCCGACGAGGCAACCAAAACAGAATTACACGCAATGAAACAGGATCAGGATATGCTGTACTTCCGGTTCATGTCCAATCTGCAATTCGGGACGGCGGGACTCAGAGGACTGATGGGCGCCGGCACCAACGCGATGAACGTTTACACCGTTGCGCAGGCAACGCAGGGACTTGCGGAATATATTTGTGCGCAGGGCAAGGCGGAGCGCGGTGTCGCGATTGCGTGGGACAGCCGGATCAATTCCGTGCTGTTTGCCAAAACGGCGGCAGAAGTGCTTGCCGCAAACGGGATCCCCGCATATCTGTTTGACGAATTGCGTCCCACACCGGAGCTTTCCTTTGCTTTGCGGCATCTCGGATGTATTGCGGGAATCAATATCACCGCCTCTCATAATCCGAAGGAATATAACGGTTACAAGGCATATTGGGAGGATGGTGCGCAGATTTCACCCGAACAGGCGGCAGAGATCAGCGGCTATATCGGAAAGATCGATCTGTTTACCGGCGTCAGACGGATGCCGTTTGAACGTGCAGTCAAGTCCGGTATTGTGCGGATTCTGAATAAATCGTTTGACGAAGAATATCTGCGGTGCGTGATGGCGCAGGCAGTCAACCCTGACGTAATCAAGCAGGTTGCGGGTGATTTGAAGATTGTGTACACGCCGTTACACGGCGCGGGGTACCGGTTGGCGCCGGAAGTACTGAAGCGCATGGGCTTTACGCATATTTATCCGGTGAAAGAACAGATGCAGCCAAACGGGGAATTTCCAACCGTGAAAAACCCCAATCCCGAATATAAGGAAGTATTCACCATCGGCAGAAAACTGGCGGATGAAGTGGGAAGCGACCTGATCGTTGCGACCGATCCGGACGCTGACCGCACCGGTATCATGGTACGCGGCGCGGACGGAAATTTTGTAACGCTGACAGGCAATCAGGTCGGCGCCCTGCTATTGGATTATATTATCACGGCACTGGAAGAGACGCACACGATGCCGAAGCATCCGTATGCGGTCAAATCCATTGTTTCTACGGAACTTGCCACCCGCATTTGCGAGGTGCACAACGTGACATTGCACAATGTGCTGACGGGATTCAAGTTTATCGGCGAAGTAATCAAACAGTATGAGCAAAGCGGCGACGGTACGTTTTTGTTCGGCTTTGAGGAAAGCTATGGCTATCTGAAAGGCACTTATGCACGGGATAAAGACGCTATCGTTGCAACTATGTTGATCTGCGAGATGGCGGCATATTACAAAACCAAGCACATGACGCTGGCAGACGCATTGGACGCATTGTATGCGCGATATGGTTATTATGCGGATCGGACGATTGCGGTCAATATGGGCGTAGGACTTGCAGGGCAGAAAGCCATGAAAACCGTGATGGAACGTTTGCGGGCAAACCCGCCGGCGGCGATCGGAGAAGAAGCAGTCGTTTCCGTGCGGGACTATCTTGCGCAGACGGTGACGGATCTGCGCACGGGAAATGTCACGCCGACCGGACTGGTAAAATCGGACGTTCTGTATTATCAGACGAAAAACGGCAATGTAGTGGTAGTTCGCCCGTCCGGCACCGAACCGAAGGTCAAATTGTATCTCTTGCTACACGGGGATGACCGCGCGCAGGCAGAACAAATTTTGGAAAAGGCACAGGAAGCCACGGCGTCCTGGCTGCAATAATTCCGAACAAAAAATGAAAAGGACTGTCTGATCTCAGTACAGGCTTGCCTGCAAAGTGCGGGATGCCCCCCTGACTTTGGCGGTCCTTTTGTTTTCCGGTACATGCCGGAGGAAAGGATGGAGGGTATGGCAGAACGGATCTACACCATTCCCACGAATGAAGCGTTTGACGCGGGGCTGACAGAGGGGGCATGCACATGTCCGTTTTGTACCTTATATACCCGCTTTGAACAAAATGAACTGGAGCTGATTCTCGGCGCGTCCATGATGGAACCGGATGTTCGGATCCAGACCAACCGGCAAGGATTCTGCAAACGGCATTTCAAGAAAATGCTGACGATGAAAAACCGCCTGGGACTGACCTTGATGCTGGAAAGTCATCTGGACGAGCTTCGCCGGGAAATGAATGACGCGCTGATTACGCTTTCTCCGGGGGCTGCGGCGGTGAAGCGCGTGGAAGCGTTGGAATCCTCCTGCTATCTTTGCAATCGGGTGGCGCGAAACTTTGAAAAAATCTTTGAGACTGCCGCTCTTTTGTATGAAGAAGATCCGGCATTCCGCAAAAAATTACAGGGACAGCCGTATTTTTGTCTGCCGCATTATAAGGCGTTTTTGCAGACGGCAAAACGCTTGCAGAATAAAAAGACCTACGCGGCGTGTTATCGGGACGCAAACGCGGTGATGACCGCTTATTTTGACGCATTGCGGGAGGATGTGAAACATTTTTGCCGCAAATTTGATTACCGCTATGAGGAGGAGCCGTGGGGAAACGCAAAAGATGCGCCGGAACGTGCAGTGTCGTTTCTGAAAGGCAAAGACGCAAGCGACTGACGCACGGGCGGGAGCATGGAGAAAACCGGCGGGAGGGAGAAACCGTATGGCAAAACGCTATCTTGACGCACCGGTGACGGTATTACCCGGCATCGGCGGCAAACGTGCACAGGCGTTTGCCCGCCTTGGGATTGAGCGGGTGCGGGATCTGTTATACCATTTCCCGCGCGGCTATCAGAACCGGGGCGAGATCCGCCGGCTTTCCGATGGGCTAGACGGAGAAGTATCGTCGTTTCTCTTAACCGTGGCAAGCATGCCGCAGACATTTACCTTGCGCGGCGGCATCGCTTTGCTGAAATTCCGCGCATTTGATGAAAGCGGACGGTGCGAAATCGCGTATTTCAGACAGAATTATCTGAAAGACGTTTTTACCGTCGGCGCGCAGTTTCGGTTCTTCGGGCGCCTGCAAAAGCGTAGCGGCGTTTTTACGCTGACATCGCCGGCCTATGAACCGGTGATCGAGGGACGGGCTTTGCCGCCGCTGTATCCGGTCTATCCTCTGTCTACGGGGCTGACGCAGAAAATAATTTCGGCTGCGGTGCGCGCCGCGCTGACCTTGCCGCAGGATTGGGAAGCGGAGGATCCGCTTCCGAAAGCCGTTCGTGAAAAATATGATTTGTGCGATTTGCGCACCGCGCTGTATGCGGTCCACCTGCCGCAGGATTTTGCGTCGGTTGCAAAGGCAAAAGAACGGTTTGTGTGGGAAGAATTGTTTTTCTTTGCGCTGGGAATTGTCAGCGGCAAACGTGCGCGTCCTCATGGCGCGCCGATTCTGCAAATTCCTTCGGAGATGGAAAAAGCATTTACACAGATTTTGCCGTTTACGCCGACCGGCGCGCAAATGCGGGTGATCCGCGAAATCGAAGCGGATTTACAGAATCCGAACGGTACGCCGATGGCGCGCTTGGTCAGCGGAGACGTGGGAAGCGGCAAAACGGTTTGCGCGGCGGCGGCGGCTTATTTTGCCGCGGCAAACCATTTGCAGAGCGCACTGATGGTGCCGACGGAAATTCTGGCGCAGCAGCATGCGCAGGATCTGACGCCATTACTTGGCAAATTAGGCGTACGGGTGGGACTTCTGACCGGTTCGCTGTCTGCCGCTGCCAAACGGAAGGTGCGACAGGCATTGCAAGCGGGAGAACTGGATCTTTTGATCGGTACCCATGCGTTGATTACGGAGGAAGTGCAGTTTGCCAATCTCGGCTTGGTGATCACGGATGAACAGCATCGATTTGGCATTTTTCAACGTGCCGCACTTGCGGAGAAGGGCAAAGTCCCGCACATGCTGGTGATGAGCGCTACTCCGATTCCCCGCACACTTGCGTTGATTCTGTATGGCGATCTGGCACAGTCTGCGGTAGATGAAATGCCGCCGGGACGGCAAAAGGTGGATACCTTTGTTGTGGACGGCAGTTACCGTCCGCGCTTGCAGGCGTTTTTGCGAAAAACTGTTTTCAGCGGACATCAGGCGTATGTGGTTTGTCCGTGCATTGAGCAAACGACGGAGGCAGACGAGGAGGATATCCCGCTTTTGCCGTTTGCGCAAGCGGGAAATGCAGATATTCCGATGGAGGAGGTGGCATTGCCAAAGTTACAGGCGGCAGTGGACTACGCCACGGAATTGCAACGTGCGCTCCCGGACTGCAAAGTAATGTTTTTGCACGGAAAAATGAAATCCGCCGAAAAAGAAGCCGTTATGGAGCAGTTTGTTGCAGGAAAGATCGGCATTCTGGTTTCCACCACCGTGATTGAGGTGGGGGTGAATGTGCCGAATGCCACGTTGATGGTGGTGGAAAATGCGGAACGCTTTGGCTTGTCGCAACTGCACCAGTTGCGCGGACGTGTCGGACGGGGACAGGCAAAAGCTTATTGCGTGTTGGTGTCGGACGCCAAAGGGGAAAATGCGCGCCGACGGCTTGCTGTAATGAAAGCGACGAATGACGGCTATCAGATTGCACAGGAAGATCTTGCATTGCGCGGTCCGGGGGATTTCTTCCCCTCCGCAGAGGGGGAAGCGCGTCAGCACGGTGCGTTTCGCTTTCGATTTGCAAATTTATGTGAAGATATGGCGGTATTGCAAGCTGCGTTTGCCGCCGCAGAATGGGTGCAGAAAACAGACGATTTGCGTTTGGAGGAAAAAGAAAAATTACAAAGCGAAATGGCACAGAATGGCGGTTTGTTTGCCACGGAAAAGTTTTGAGAATATTTCGGAACAGGCGGATAGAATAATTTATTAAGGAAGAAAGCAGGCTTATCATGATCGATTTACGGGTGACAGAGAAAGAATTTTTGGAGCGCCATGTCAAAGAAGGCGGTGTAGCGGTGGATTTTACGATGGGGAATGGACATGATACACAGTGGCTCTCCCAGCGTGTAGGGAAAACGGGGCATGTTTATGCGTTTGATATTCAGGAGCAGGCAAAAAGAAATACGGAAGCGCGGCTTCGGGAAGCCGGATGCCCGGAAAATTATACCTTGATTCTGGATTCGCATTCCCACGTGAAGCAATATGTCAAAGAGCCGATTTGTGCAGGTATGTTCAATTTAGGGTATCTGCCGGGGAGCGGGAACAAACAGCTGACCACCTTGCGTGCGACAACGATGCCGGCAGTGGAGGCGGCGATTGACCTGCTTGCGCCGGACGGCGGTATTTTGCTTGCGGTTTATCCGGGGCATGAAGAAGGCAGATTGGAGGGGGAAATGCTGACGGCTTATTTTGCACAACTGGATCGAAAAGAGATCTGCGTGTCCTGCCTGCGCATTGTAAATTCTCCGGATTCCCCATTTTTCTTTCTGATCGAGAAAAAATAAGTTTGTGTCAAATCCGGGCACTTATGCCCTGTGTGAAGAAAAGGAGCTTTTTATGTCTATTGAAGCTGTTCGTACTTATCTTGCATCTTATGGCATGGCAGATCGCATCCGCGAGCTGCCCGCATCCTCTGCGACCGTTGCGCTTGCCGCACAGGCGCTTGGAACGGAAGAAGCAAGAATTGCAAAAAGTCTTGCATTTCTTGTGGATGGGAAAGCCATTCTGATTGTGACGGCAGGAGATCGGAAAATTGATAACCATTTATATAAATTACGTTTCGGTACCAAAGCAAAAATGCTTACGCCGGAACAGACGCTGGCAATGATCGGGCATCCGGTTGGCGGCGTTTGCCCGTTTGCCTTGCCCGAAACGGTAACGGTTTATTGCGACGAATCCCTCAAACGCTTTTCCACCGTATTCCCTGCCTGCGGCACCACCAATTCTGCGATGGAACTATCCTGTGAAGAATTATACCGGGTTTCCGGTGCGGTCGAATGGGTGGATTTGTGCAAGCCGTTTGCTGTACCTGCGGAGGGGGAGAATGTTTCATCTATTTCGTAAAAAACAGGATCCGGACAACCCCGCGTTCCGTCGAAAAATGGCGGCGCGCATTGCGGGGCAGCAAATCAAATATGTGACGGAACGCGGGGCGGATGGCGTGGACAATGTCATTGGCAGGGCGGGCGCCTTAATTTTGCGGGACGGAGAACTGTTGGTGTATGCTTCGCAAGACGTGGTATTCCGTGCGCGGGTAGAAGAATTGACCGCGTCGGAACTGATGAGCAAGGATGGTGTGATCCTCACAGCACCCGATCTTACGCAAGGAGGAAAGCTACGCACAATCATCGCTTATTACACCTATTATCTGCAAAGAAATCTTTAATGCGGAAAACGGTGCACAAAAATGCATACCAAGCGATGGAATCACGAAAATATACTCAAAATAAACAATTTTAGATCAAAAAACACAGTATTTTCACATCTTTTTTCACAAATCCAAAAAACTTTAAAAAAAGTATTGACAAAAGGGAATGGATGTGGTATACTAGTCAA
>DLLB01000060.1:0-513 GCA_002477905.1 Clostridiales bacterium UBA7573
TCACCGGCGCGGGAATTCTCGCATTGCTTGCCAAGCAGGAAGCTTTGATGGCGGAAACCGCTGCAAAACTGAAAGCCGCTACCGTACAGGATCTGCCGGAGCGCGCCGCACAGGTACAGGCGGAACTGAAAGAAGAAAAACGCACCGTTGAAGCGCTTAACGCCAAGCTTGCCGCGGCACAGACGGATTCCATCCGCAAGAGCGCAACTGCGGTATGCGGTCTGCATATCATCGCACAGCAGACGGAAGGGATGTCCATGGAGGTCGCACGTTCTCTGTGCGATGCCTTAAAAGAACAGGACGCGGCTGTGGTTGCAGTGCTCTCCGTTCACGCTGACGGGAAACTGAACTTCCTGTGCGCCTGCGGCAAAGACGCCGTCGCAAAGGGCGCACATGCCGGTAAGATCTTAAAAACCATCAGCGTAATCGCCGGTGGCAACGGCGGCGGGCGTCCGGACAGCGCAACATCCGGCGCAAAAGACGCTTCCAAGATTCCGCAGGCACTGGCGGCAG
>DLLB01000060.1:561-3546 GCA_002477905.1 Clostridiales bacterium UBA7573
GACAAGAAATGGTACAATAAAGCAAGAACAAACAGTCGGTTTTTTCAAAAAACCGACTGTTTTTAGGAGGAATTCATGAAGATTTTAGCCATTGGCAACAGTTTTTCCGAAGATGCCATGCGGTATCTGCAAGGGATCGCGGAAAGCGACCGCTATCCCTTACAGGCGATCAATCTGATGATCGGCGGCTGTTCGCTTGCCCGGCATTACCGGAACCTGTTATCCGGGGAAAAAGCATATGGTCTTCAGCAAAACGGCTGTGCGACCGGCTTCTCCGTTTCTTTGCAAGAAGCGTTACTTACACAGGAATACGACGTCGTCACGTTACAGCAAGTCAGCCATGACGCACCGCGTTTTGAAACCTATGAGCCTTATTTATCCGTGCTTGCCCAAGAGATCCGCAAGTGTCAGCCAAAGGCGAAACTCTTTTTACACATGACATGGGCATACGAGGACGGAAGCGCCCGATTACAGAAAGAACTGGGCTATACATCCCGCGCAGATATGTATGCAGATCTTGTGAAAGCATACACGCAGGCGGCACAATGCATCCATGCTGACGGCATCATTCCCTCTGCCGCCGCAATGCAAGAATCTCTTGCGCGCGGCATCACGCAGGTACACCGGGACGGATTTCACGCGGGACTCGGATATGGGCGATACTTGATCGGTCTGGTCTGGTATGGGGCGCTGACCGGACGCACGGTTGTAGGAAATCCCTTTCGGAATTTTGACGAGCCGGTGCCGGAAGAAGCTGTTGCAATCGCACAACTTTCTGCACAGGCGGCTTTGCGAGCAAACGGTTAATTTTCCGTTTTTCAAAAAAAGGACGCCATCCGTTCCAATATGGCGTCCTTTTTCGTCCTTTTTCGTTCTTTCCTTTATGCAGAAATATCGGAGCTTTGTTCCACTGCCGAACCGGACTCGGCGGACGGCTTCGGCTGTTTCCGAAAATCCAGACGGATCATCGCAATCAGAATGGACACAATGGTGAACAGCTCACACAAAACGCCTGCCAAAGACTGGCTGTAAAAATTGTAAAACAACCAGCAACACGACGTCGGAAGCGTCAGCATGCGCAAAATTTTGGGATTCTTGATACCAAACGCAACCGTCGTCACAACCTTGGCACAGATCACCATGGCGCTGATGGGACCTTGCCATGTCACAATCCCAAATATCAGAAAAAATGCACTGAACAGAATCTGAAACGGCAAAGTGGAACGCTTATGTGCCACCAACGCCGCGAACAGCAGATTCCGCGTAGATCCCACGCAGTTCATCGCCGTACCGGTATAGGCGCCGATTAAAAAATACTGCACTGCAAAAGTCAGCTCGTTGAGCGTTCGGAAAATCATAATCTTCGTGTGAGAACGACATTGAAATGCAAATACCGCAAATGACAACCCGACAAATCCGATCAGCTGACAAATCAGGAAAAATGGCGTGATCTCCTGTGTAAAAAAATCTGTAATCCAACGCATACGTTTTCTTCTCCTCTTGACAAATATGAAAAAAGCGTATATGATTATAATCGATCAGAAAACGAAATGCAATAGGTGGCGAAAAAGATGATAAACAATCAAAACCGATCATCCAAATCCGCGCAAAACACGGACGGCGGCAAGGAAGAACGTTATCAGAAGATCCTTGCGTTATTAGAAGAATTCCCTTATTTAAGCGTACAAAAGCTCAGTGAATTGCTCTATGTCAGTCTGCCGACTGTGCGGCGGGATCTGACATTTTTACAGCACAGCGGCATGATCGTTCGCAATCACGGCGGTGCGCGCCGTTCCGACGCACATACGCTGGATATTCCGTTGGAATTCCGCAATTCGTATAAAAACAAAGAAAAACACGCCTTGTGCCGCACAGCGGCACAGCTTATTCACCCCGGCGATCTGCTTTTTATTGACGCCTCTACAACGCTCTTACCGCTTGCAGAGGAGCTGGCGGCAATTCCGGATGTACGCGTCGTCACCAACAGCACCCCTGCCGTTTTTGTACTTGCCAAGCACGGGATCCCCACCTACGGTACCGGCGGAGAGATCTTACCGCAATCGCTTGCATTTGCCGGGGCAGACGCGGAGGACTTTGTGCGCCGGTTCCGGTTTGACGCGATGTTTTTTTCAACCTACGGCGTCACGCAGACCGGAGAAATTGTGGATACTTCCCTGCCGGAAACCCATCTGCGCCGTGCGGTACTTCCCCGCGCACGGAAAAAAATCTTTGTCTGCGACGGGGAAAAATTCGGGCTTTCCGCGCCGCATGTGCTTTGTACGTTGGCAGACGTAGATGCCATTGTAACCAATCTGCCCTTGCAGGAACCTTATACGGCATATGCGGATCAATGGGTGTGGCAGAAAGAAGGGAAAAGCAGAACTATTTTATAAATTTTACAAGAATCCATTTCTGTTATCCTTCTCCTCTATCAAAAGATGGTATTTTCCACTTGTTTTTTCGCAAAACGGACATGTAGCGACCATTTTTTCGCTCATTTTGATGATTTCTCCACATTTCTACCCGCTTTGCGGCAAAATCATGCAAAAGAGGAAATTGCAGTTACAAAAATAAGGGGCTGAATTTTATACAGATTGCCATCTTGCATCCGGTTTCTGTTTCTTGTATAATAAAATTTGTATTCTTACAGACGGAATACAGATTTTCAGATTGCAAATTTTAAGAAGGGATACCAGCATGCTTCACGCAAAACAATGCAAGATGAACATTACCGAACAAACCCGCGCACAACAAATCCTACGGGATGTCATCCGAAATTACCGTCGCAACAAAAAGGACAAATCCGGTTTTATAAGTTCCTTTTTCCGCCGACGAGAAAAAACTGTCTGTATCTCCTTCCCGCGCTTTTCGCCCAAAGCGCCTTTGGAAAAACCGCTCACTTTGGCAGAATACCGCTTGTACTGCAAACGGCTCTCCCTTGCCCGACAACATCTCGGCAGACATGCGATTGACAACCAGTTCCGC
>DLLB01000003.1 GCA_002477905.1 Clostridiales bacterium UBA7573
GCAAGCACGACAAAGTAAATTGCCGCCACCTGAAACATTTGTAATACCGCATTCAGAAAGCCGACTGCCACCGATTGATTGATATTCTTTCTTTCGTCTCCGGCAAACTGCCAGATTTTACGGAATGCTTCGATCATTCTGCGTCACCGTCCTTTCCACCGATATGCGCCTGCCACATCTCACGATAGAGGGCGCAACGATTCAACAGTTCTTCATGCTTGCCACTGGCTTCGATCTGTCCGTCTTTCACCACAACGATCTTGTCTGCGCCCGTGATGGTGGAAAGCCTGTGGGCAATCACAATAACCGTTTTATTTTTCACCAGCTTTGCCACCGCTTTTTGAATGATACCTTCATTTTCGGGATCCATATACGCCGTTGCTTCATCAAGTATAATGATCGGCGCATTTTTTAGCATGGCGCGGGCAATGGCGATGCGTTGCCGCTCTCCGCCGGAAAGATGTGCGCCGCCCCCGCCGACGTTCGTATCAAATCCATTTTCCAGTTCCCTGATAAAGCTGTCACATCCGGCATCATGCGCCACCGCTTCTACCTCGGCGTCGGTTGCGTCCCGCCGTCCCATACGAATATTTTCGCGCACGGTATCGTCAAACAGGTAGTTATCCTGTGAGACAAACGCCACCTGATCGTAAAGTTCACCGAGAGGGATTTCCTTCAGGTCGTACCCTCCCATCGTAATCTTCCCGTCCTTCACATCCCAGAATCCTGCAATGAGCTTTGCCAGCGTCGATTTGCCGGAACCGGACGGACCAACAAGCGCCGTCATGCCGTTTTGCGGAACCGAGAGCGTGACGTCGTGCAGGATTTCTTTATCGTCGTGGTAGCCGAAAGAAACACCTTTGACTTCAATGTTGTGATCTTTGAAAGCAACATTTTTTGTGCCGTGCTCCTGTTCCTCTGCTTTCAGAATTTCATCCACCTGAGAAACGGTCGTGCCGACCTGCGCCAGCGTATCGACAAAGTTAAACGCAGCGACAATCGGCGCTGCCATACCGAGCGCAAGAATGATAACTGTGACAAAGGTTTCCACCGTCAAGGTGCCGCGCGTATAGAACAGCCAGCCAAACGGCAGGATCGTCAGCATCTGTGCGGGGAAAAAGGCGTATGCCATTGACATACCGAGCTGTGAGCGGCGCATCCAGTTGTAATAGTATTGCGCATTGGCACGCACCTTGTCGCTGAGCTTTGTGTAGGAGGCTTTGCCTTGATTGAACGCCTTGATTACTTCGATTCCGTTGATGTACTCAATCATGGTGCCGCTCATTTCGGTTGTTGCTTTGACTGCTCCCGCGTAGTCCTTTGCATAACCGCCCATGACCGTCATCATGAAGAAAAACGCGATCGGAAATACCGCCAGCGACAGGAGCGCAAGTCGCCAGTCAAGGATGAACAGATACACAACCGTCAGTACCGGCGTGACGATATTTGCTGTCATTTCTGGGAAAAGATGCGCAAGCGTTGTTTCCATACCGTCCACCTGATCGACAATGGTTTCCTTGAGTTTGCCGCTCGATGTGTCCATCACCGTTCCGAGAGGCAGGCGGGGCAGCTTCTCAAGCAACTTCTGACGGATAGTCTTAAGAATGTTGAAGGTTGCCTTATGGGAAATGCCGAGTGCGCCGTTGTAGAGTACCGTGCGTAAGAGAAAGCCGCCGAGAGCTGTCAGTATCCACGGCAGATATGCCGAAAATACCGTCTCTCCCGCAAGAAACTGCACAATGATCTTTGCCGCGGCAAAATACGGAACCATGCCGCAGGCAACACCCACCACGGCAAGCACAACCGCCGTGATGAGCTTGCCGTGTTCTTTTTCGCCAAGCTCCCAGATCCGCCCTACCGGGCTTTGTTCTTTCATAAAATCTTACCTCCTGCTGGTTAGCTTTTGCTAACTTTGTTGTTTATGGAAAGGCTGCCGCTTAAGACAGCCTATCTGTACTTTTACTGTACGATCTTTCCAAAAATTTCAAGAAATCCGGTACGATGATAGCGACTCAGAAGTTCTATGTATTCGGATGCCTCCTCACGGCTCATTCCATGACGAATGATCTCGAATATGCTTTCAAATCGCGATGTTGTGACAATATGCAATAGTTTTTGCGTTACGGCATCCCCGAATTTGTCAGGGTAGCCGACCGCCTCCATATACTTGTAGGTGTATTCCACCTCAATGCGAACCAGCTCATCCACAAAATTATGGAACCGCGTACCGTAGGACGCGTCCAGCAACAGGCGGAATGCATCCAGATGCGCATACATGTAGTCAATCAGCTCCAATGTGCCACCGTCAGCGTATTTCGGCATTTGCTCTGCCTGCTCGTCTGCCGGCATCTGATGAAATCTTTCCTGAATGCGGATGAATCGTTCGATCATTTCACTGAGTACCGGTTCCACAATGGCAGAGAACAGCCCTTCCTTATCACCGAAACGAACATAGATGGAATTGGTACTCGTGTCTGCTTCTGCAGCGATTGTGCGCAGAGAAGCATCGACATAGCCTTTATCGAGAAATTCCCGTTTTGCGGCGGTAAGGATACGCTCCGCCACCCCTTCAATCTGCTTTGCCATGCACGCACTTCCTCACATTCATAACAATGTTTCATAACACCGTTATTATAAACCCATTTATTCGATTTGTCAAGAGGTACTCTGCATTTTTTATAAAAAAAGAAATACCGCCTGTCCTTTTCCGGACAAGCGGTATTTCAGGAAGTGTTTCGGTATGCGTGTCACGCCGGATCGGTCTACCTTTGAATGCGGCACAGAAGAATGCGCAACCCGCCAAACATCCAGAGGTTGCCGAAGGCGATCCATGCGCAGGAAAGCGCGTTTGCAAACGGATGATTTCCGAATACACCCGGCACCATGGCAATCAACATACCGATCGGCAAAGAGAATATCCAGCCCCATTTCGGGCATAACGTATGCCCCTTTGCGAAGGCTTTGATCTGCGTGATCTCCAGAACCGCAAAGAAAATCCAGAACAGTACAAATGCGGGCAAAAGAAAATACGCGGCGTAACGGAGCAGTATGGCGCGCTCGCCCAATCCGTGCTTTGCCAAAAATACAAGCGCACAGGTCGGTACATGAAACCCGCATGCACCGAACATCAGATAGCCGAAGATGCCCGCACGGTAGCTGTGGGCATCTTCCGGCGAATAAGGCGCGATCATCCGGTAGATTCCGAAACAGGCAAGTCCCTCAAGCGCCATACCGAATAGTCCGAGCAAGGCTACGGCAAAGATCCCGCCATCCGATGTGTCCGTGTATGCAGAAATCATCCGTGAAATTCCCGTGCGCGTCTCGTCCTCCACGCCCCATCCGAGTATCATATCGCCGGCAACATGCAGCACGGATGCGAACAGCCCGATCGACAGGAGCTTTTTCATGCGCGGCAGATCGAGCTTTGGTGAAATTCCGATATCATGAAAGTTATTCATATGTTTTTCCTCTTGTATCCGCAGTCGCAGTATGGTCCGCCGGATGCAAGTGTGTATTTGCGCACGAAATCCGTGGCGCCGCCTGCTTCGCTCATGGTGTAGTCAAGATGGCATAGTGCGGGGGTAAGATCATAAAGTCCGAGTTTTTGCATCAGTACGCAGATGCCGCACGCTGTAAAGCGTCCTTCATATCCGCTCCCGTCCGCATATTCGTAAAAATCCATGTTCCACGAATAGGGATTGCGGTCGGCGGCTTTCAGCGCGGCGGTTGCCTTCATCCCGGCAATATCTTTTTCGGTAAATTTCTTCTTTCCGCTCT
>DLLB01000006.1 GCA_002477905.1 Clostridiales bacterium UBA7573
CACCGGTATCCGGCTTCTTTTTTTATCTTCAGAATCCGGTTTTCTCCTTGACATTTCCTGCACGACAAGGTATAATAGGATACGGATTGCAAGAACAATCCCCATTTCAAACATTTCAGAAAGGAGCGGTTTGTATGGAATCCAATCTGTGTCTGATCGGAATGCCGGGTGCCGGAAAAAGCACGCTCGGCGTCATTTTAGCAAAAATTCTCACTTATGATTTTTTGGATACCGATCTGCTGTTACAGAAATCTGCCCAAAAGTCGCTTGCGGAAATTCTTGCCGCCAAGGGAAATGACGGGTTTCTGGAAATGGAAAACCGGTTGGTTTCGTCTCTTACCGCTTCGCACACCGTCATTGCAACCGGCGGCAGCGTCATTTACGGAAAAGAAGCGATGGCGCATTTGCACACGCTCGGCACCGTCATCTATCTGGAAGTCCCGTTCCCGGAGATTTCCCGCCGGATCGCAGACTTTCACGCACGTGGCATTGCAATGGGCAAAGCCGCCGATCTGTCTGCGCTATATGCAGAACGGCATCCGCTGTACCTTGCCCAAGCGGATCTTGTGATTCCGGTCGCAGCCGGTATGCGTGCCGAACAGACTGTGGCAAGCATTCTGACCGCATTGCAAAAACAGAAGGATCCACTTCAAACGCACCATTCTCTTTCCGCAAACTGAAAACTGACACACCCTTTTGTCCTATCCGCCAAACAGATTGATTACAGATTGATTTCAAAGGAGTTTTATGTTATCTCTACACGAACTTACCCTTTCGCCGGCAACCGTCTCTATTCCGCAAATCGCGCTTGCCGCGAAGGATTTACTCCAAGACTGCACGCACATTCTCGGCACCGTGCCAAACGGCACCAAGCCGGTCACCATTACAACGGATCCCACTTTATCCACACAGCCGGAAGCTATCCGTATCGTTGTAAATCACGCAGGCGTCTCTATCACCGGTTCCGATCTATTGGGAACCATCTACGGAATCTATACCTTCTCCGAACGGTGCCTGCACACCGATCCCTGCTATCGGTTCTCCGGTATCCTGCCGGAAAGAAACCCGCAATTTACACTTGCCGATACCGTAATTACCGATTTCCCGAAATCGTTTCGTTTTCGCGGTTGGTTCTTAAACGACGAAGATCTTTTGACTTCTTTTGTACACAGCGGTCTTGCACGCCATCTGGACTATGCGTTCTATCAGGAAGTGACTGACGTCAGCGTCTTGGATATGATCTTGGAAACCGCCTTGCGCTTGAAGATCAACCTCATCATTCCGGCATCGTTTTTAGACATTTTGGAACCGAACGAAGAAACTTTGGTCAAAGCGGTTGCACGGCGCGGTCTATACATCACCCAACATCATATTGAACCGATGGGCATCTCCTACTTTACCATGGAAAAACGCTTGGGAAAAGATTTCATCTACACCCGCGACAAAGAAAAGGTAGAGGCGCTTTGGGAAGCGTCTGCACGAAAGTGGGCAAGCTACGGCAATGTCATTTGGCAACTGGGGTTACGCGGTCGCGGAGATATTCCGATCTGGGCGACGGATCCGGGAGCCGGAAACACGCCCCAGGCACGCGGCGCGCTGATCTCGGAAGCAATCGCCACGCAATACCGGATCTTACAAAAAATTTACGGAGAGAAACCGTTTCTCTCGACCTCCACGCTGTGGTTGGAGGGAGCGGCGCTCTATGATGCGGGGACGCTGATACTTCCCGAAAAAACCATTCCGGTATTCGCAGACGTGGGCGGGAATCAGATGCTGGCGGAAGATTTCTTCTCCGTCAAGCGCAAAGCCGGCTGTCATTACGGCATTTATTCGCACGCCGCATTCTGGAGTCACGGTCCGCACCTTGCCGAAGGATGTTGCGTAGAGAAAATGGAATACAACTACCGCAACGCCCTGCAAAGCGGCGGCATGTGCTATTCCATTCTGAACGTGGCAAATCTGCGGGAATTTTTGCTTTCCGCTACGGCAAACGCGGCGCTGACTTGGGATGCCGAGGATTTTTCCGCAAAAGATTTCTTGCGCGACTACTACACCCGTCGCTATGGCGAAGATCTCTCTTTCCTTTATCACGCGTATTTTGCCGCCATGGCAGACGCAGGCTTTGCCGAGCTTTCCTTTTACTGTGGGAAAGTGTTTCATCTGCATCGCTACCAGACGTTGCCGTTTGCGGAATATCTGTTCACTGACAGTACAACCAAAGAATACATTCTCTCCATTTACAAAGATCCGGTCGGCGCGTTCTCCCGCCCGCTTCCTCCCGCCGAAGCGGCAAGCCGCTTTGCCCGCAGTGCGCGCGCAATGGATGCACTGGTACAACAGATTCTCGCGCTTTTGCCCCGATTACGCAATGCATCGGCACTGCGTACTTCTCTGCTTTGGCAAGCGATCCTGATGCGCGGATTCTACCGCTATGCCGCAAACGCCGCACAGGCTTTGGTTCTCGCCTCAGACGGCGCGATTTCCGAAAGCAAGCAGTGCATGAAAGACGGCGTCACCGCTTTGGAGGAGCTTTGCCAACTCCGCCAAATGGAAGCAGAGGGCGATTTTGCGAACTGGTGGAACGGAGACGAAAAGATTAACCTTGTAAAAATGTGTCAAAAGGCAGAGTCTATTTGGCAAAATGCCGTACAGATCTTACAGGATCGGTGATTTTGTATTTTTTGCCGTCTTCTCACACCTTTACAGAAAAGGAGCCCCCGTATGATTCTTATTATTGCGGAAAAGCCAAGTCTTGCCCGTAACATCGCCGCCGCGATCGGGACCTTGCAGAAACGAAACGGCTATCTGGAGGGCGAGGGGTATTTGGTCAGTTGGGCGTTTGGTCATTTGTTCTCCTTGTGCGATGTGGAAGCTTATGCGCCTTCTCCCGACGGGACTACCAAATGGCGCATGGACAACTTGCCTTGTTTTCCGGAAAAATTCCGCTTTGAATTGCGCAAAGGAGACGACAAAAAACCGGACGCGGGGGTAGTAAAACAATTCGCCGTTCTGAAAGAATTGTGCAACCGGCAGGATGTGACAGAAATCGTCAATGCGGGAGACGCTGACCGTGAAGGGGAAATCATTGTCCGACTCTGCATTCAGAACGCGCTGACATCCGAAAAACCGCTCAAGCGCCTGTGGCTACCGGATCAGACGCCGCAAACCGTCCGCGCACAGCTTGCCGCGCTCGGCGATGAATCCGAATATGATCTTTTGGCAAGCGAAGGATTTGCGCGCACTTATATCGACTGGCTCTATGGGATCAATCTGACACGGTATGCCACCTTGAAAACCGGTACCATGCTCCGCGTCGGACGTGTCATCATCCCCATCGTCAAAGCCATTTACGACCGGGATATGGCGATTACAAATTTCGTCCCCGGAAAATACTTTGCACTTCTCTCCAAAGAAGAAACCAACGGGGAAGTCGTCGAGTTGCTCTCCAAACAGAAATTTGACGAAAAAGAGATGGACAAAGCAAAACAGCTTTGCCAAACTTATAATGCCACCGGGGCTGTTGTCACCGGTGTGAAAAACAAAAAAGATACCCTCTCAGCAGGAAAACTGTATTCCTTATCCAAGCTTCAGAACGTACTTGGAAAAAAATATAAAATGTCCATGCAGGAGAGCCTCGACATCATTCAAAAGCTCTACGAAGCCGGATATTTGACTTATCCGCGTACCAACTCGGAATATCTTGCCACTGCGGAAAAAGAGAAAATCAAAAAGATTCTGGAAAACTGTGCGAAACTCGGCTATCCAGTAAAATTCAAGGATTCCAAAACCATTTTTGACGACAGCAAAATCGAATCGCACTCCGCGCTGACACCAACCTACAAGATCCCGCAGAAATCCGCATTATCGGAAAAAGAAATGCAGGTTTATCAAACCGTGTTCCGCCGTTTCATCGCGGTATTCTGTGCGCAGGACTGTGTGGTGTCCAAAACAGAGATCACCATTGCCGTAGGCGATCTGGAAACGTTTGTATTAAAGGGCATGGTGATTTTGGAGCCGGGCTTTACAAAGTTTGACGAGCGTCCGCAAAAAGACAAGGTTTTACCCAAGCTGAAAAAAGGCGATGCCGTTTCCATTGCATTTGCACCGGTGGAAAAGGAAACCACGCCGCCCAAACATTACACCATTGAAACCTTAAACAATTACTTAAAAAATCCGTTCAAAGAAGAAAAAGCCGCCGCAAAAGAGGAAGATGGAACAGAGGGAGACGACACGGAGGATTACCGTGCCATCTTTGAAGGATTGGAGCTTGGAACGGAAGCCACGCGGACGGGCATCATCGATAACGCGCGGAAAAGCAACTATATTGCGCTGAAAAAAGACGTTTACACCTTACTGCCGGAAGGCGCCTTTCTGATTGAATCCTTGGCACAGATGCAGATTCATATGGACAAGTACCAGACCAGTAAGATGGGACAAGCGTTAAAACAGGTCTTTCACGGTACCATGACTGTGGAAGAAAGCGTCCGACTTGCGCAGGAGGAAATTGCAGAGGTATTCCGCAAAAAAGACGATGTATCTCTGGAGGATGACACAGACACCGGACTGTTCGGGCAAATCGTCTGCAATTGCCCGTTCTGCGGCGGACAGATCCGCCGGATGCGCTCCTTTTATGGGTGCAACGGATACAAGGATGGTTGCAAATTCTCCGTAAATACCGTCATTTGCGGCAGAGCGATTCCCGTCAGCGCAGTACGGGACCTACTACAGAAAGGAAAAAGTGCGGTTTTACGCGGCTTCATCGGAAAAAGCGGAAAATCCTTTGACGCGGCGTTACGCTTGGACGGCACACGGGCGGTCTTTGATTTTGACGCGTCCCGCAAGCCGTCCGCACAACGTGCGGTTTATGATCTGCCGCCGGGCATTCCCACGATCTGTCCAAAATGCGGACGCAGAATGCTGAAAGGAAAAACAGCGTTTGGCTGCTCCGGCTATAAAGAGGGGTGTGACTTCCGCATCCCATTTGCAAAAACAGAAGAATCGGCAATCTGAAGCACCCCGCCGCTTCGTATACAAATCCCCCGAAGGGTTCACAGACTGTTCTGTGTTCACCTTCGGGGGATTTTTACACGGTATCTGCCGCTTCCGTTTCCTGCTCCGTTTGCTTGGGGTGACGGAACACAAAGAACCGTCCGAGCAGATAATTCAGCAGGATGATGATCGGAGTGGAGATCATCTTTGCCGCCATGCCTTTTGCACCCAGCACCGCACGATCTACGCCGAACCACACCAAAACCGGCACGGACGCCATTTCCACTACGCCCACTGCCAAGCGCGATCCGTAAAACTTCGCGGCTTCCGCAAGCACGGTACGCGCGGAATGCGCCGCACTCTGGAACACACGAATGCGGTTGACAAGATAGGAAAACGTGACGGCACAGATCCACGACAAAATATTGGAGACGGTGACAAGCACGCCATCCGGCATTGCGGTCAGCCGTAACAGATTTGCCGCGATCGTATAGGCGATCCAACTGACGCCGGTCGTTGCCGCCGCCCAAAACAGATAGCGGAAAAACTGGAACCATCGGGATGATTTATTCATGAGAAACTTCCTCTGCATAACGCCGCAGGGAAAAATGAGAAAGGCGGATATGCTTGCGGTCTACCGTATAAGAGATATACGCCTGATCCCCCTGCATTCTGACATAGGGATAGAAAAGACTTTCTTTCAGATCTGCCGAAAGCACCGGCACGCTCTTGGAAAGATCCTCGGTGCAGACTTTTACCACGCCGAAACCGTTGCGATCTTTCGGAGCGCAGATCAGATACAGATTTCCCTGATCGTATACAAAGTCCGCGCGGGATTGGCAATCCGCGATCAGCGTCGGTTTCTGCCACGTATGCGTCAACAGATCATAGGCTGTCAAAAATCCCTGCTGGCATTCCGTCTGCCGCACAAAATAGTACACCCGGTCCGCAAGTACATACGTCGCGTTCTCCCACATAGAAAAATTCACAAAATCGGGCGCGGCAACATATTCCCATGTAATGAAGTCCCGACTTTTGATAATGAAATTCAAAAATCCGGAATACGCGCCGGTATAATAATACGTTTCCCCATTTTCCATCCGCGCGGACAATTTTTGCATAATCCCGATGTCGCTGAACATCCGCTTTTGCGGGATCTGATTTGCGGCAAGCGCGTCGCAAATACCCGTGGTACTGAAATCATTTGTCACCGCCCCCACCTGAAGGCGATTTACACCGATTTCTCCCAGTGTATGATTTTTTACATCGTAGGTTCGATAAAGCCGATAATATAATCCATCCACTGCCGCCGTCCACAAAAGATACAGTTCTCTGTCGTCCTTCTGGAGCAGAACGGTATCGTACAGCGCGGTGACGGTTTTTCCGCAAAGCAGATCCCCGACTCTTTGCAATTCCAATACCGTTTTCTGCTCCGGCGCCTCCTTCGGACAATAGGCAAGACGTGCCGCCTGATGATTGGGATCTTCTGCCGCGGTTGCGTCGTTGGCATAATACGTCATATAGATCACACCGTCGATCTCGGTAAATGTGGAAACATGGACCATCAGATCCGGCGTCCCACCGTGCAAAGCACAGTACGCGGCGTCCCGCTCAAAATCCGCGACAACGTTCGCTTTTACCTCTGCCGCGCACAAATCTCCGCGTTTGACCGCATCTGCATGATCCTGCGGACGCAAATAACCGCAATAGCCGTTGATCGGCGCGCCATCCACATAGATAGGGGCGTGGGCACTTGGTTGATTTTCCGTAAAAAGATTCGGTTGATTTGAAAAATTCTGCAAAATAATCACCTCTTGCTTGCATTGTAGCACAGTTTATGCTATAATACAAGTCAAAACAGGCAGGAATTCGGACAAAAATATCACTTTCGCTTTTTGGGGGTTCTATGCAGATTTTTCATCAAACCAATCCAAAACCACAGATTCTTTACAATCGTACCATTGCCTATCCCCCGCATTTGCATCGGGATATGGAATTGGTCGGATTATTCTCCGGCAGCGCCACTGTCACACTGGATGGCGTTTCCTATGAAATGCGCGCCGGCGACTGGGTAATGGTTTTTCCGGACGTGGTACACAGCTATGAAAGCACTGGTGCGGTGGAGGTCGGGAAACTGATCTTTCCGCCGGAAGAAGTGCCGGAGCTTGCCGCCATTCTGACCGAGCAATTACCCGATCCTCCGCTGATTTCCTCAGAACGACTTAAAGATTCCACCATTCCGATGCTTGCACAGGAAATCTTCACGCATTACGCGAACGCGTCTTTGGCGGTCAAAAAAGCCTACTTGTTGTTGCTTTGCGGGAAGCTGCTGGAATGCACCGATACGGTACGACGCGAGAACGCCGCCGGTGGTGCGGTCGTGGCGGTACTGGACTATTGCAGAG
>DLLB01000023.1 GCA_002477905.1 Clostridiales bacterium UBA7573
GCGGCGATAAATTTTCCTATTTTTACTGGATTCATTTTGCTCACCTCTAGGAATATTATAGCATATTTCTCGTGAAAATTCTTCCCCATAAACAGCGAATTTGTTACCCACAAACAGCGAACCTCCTTTTTTGTTCGTTATTGACAAAAAGCACTTGCATGGCAAGTACTTTTTTCGTGGTCTGCATGTTTCTTCTTCGGAATGTTTTTTCAGAATACTTAGATAAATGCGAGGTTATGATGTGATTGAAAACCGAAAGATTATGGTTAAGGGAACTCACCGATGCGGATTATGAACCGCTTTTTTCAGTTCTGGCAGACTCAGACATCATGCAACACTATCCCTATACGTTTGATGAAAAACGCGTTCGCGGGTGGATTGCAAAGAATCGGGAGCGGTATCGCGTTTTCGGATTTGGGCTTTGGGCGGTCGTTCTGCAAGAAACCGGAGAAATGATCGGAGATTGCGGGATAACCATGCAGAATATTGACGGCTTCATCCGGCCGGAAATCGGTTATCATATCGGGAAAAACTTTCAACGCCGCGGTTTTGCGACTGAAGCGGCAAAAAAATGCCGCGACTGGGTATTTGAAAATACGCCGTTCGGGATGGTATATTCGTATATGAAAAAGCAGAACGTCCCGTCCTCTGCGGTGGCAAAGGCAATAGGGATGCATAAAATCGATGAATACACGGATGCGGAAGGTGAACGGACAGAAGTCTATGCCATTTCACGGGAAGCATGGATGGGGGATAGACGATAATTTCAAGGCATCTTCAAAAGAACAAAAGCAAGCTTTTGATGGGAATGCGCGGGTACCAATGAAATAATTTATAGATATCTTGACAAATTTTAGTGCTTATGCTATACTAAATCTGTCACATAACCCAATCAACAGAGAAAAAGGATTACTTTCTAATGCGGAATATCAATCGCGTCGCGAAGAAATTCTGAAAAAGCCTTGAGTCCTATTTTTAAGATTCCTATTTTGAAAGCACATGCAAAGCCGATTTGTGCAATGCGTGTGCTTTTTTGCCCTTTTCCGCACTTTTGCTTGACAATTTTCAGATGGTGTAGTATGATAAGGGCAGATGTTGATACACCTGAAAAATGACGGAAGTCCTGCATCTGGAATGATATTTTTTTACATTCAACATTTGAAAAGAATAAAAAAAGAATAAAAAGAATAGATAAACAGAATCTGAATCTGAAAAAGTGAAAAGAGGGGATCCCATGCACGCCGAAAATGCGCTGGCTTTTTTGACAAACAGTGCGCTTTGCGCACAAAAACGCGCGGAAGCCATTTTTGATTGTAACGAAACTACCGCGCAAGCCGCTTTGGTCTTAACGCCGCAGGCGGCACAGGCGCTTGTCAGAACACAAGCAGAAACGCTGAAAGCGACCGGACGCGTGGAATTCGGCACAGAAACGGTGAAGCATCTGATCCTTGCTTTTTATGATTCTCCGTATCTTACGCAGAGTACCTATGAAGAAACGTTGCATGCCTTGATTGAGTTATTTTATACGTTCAAAAATGAAACGGAGGATCGTTTGGGAGATCAGGATCTGATGCATTTGATGAGAAGCGCATGGGACGGGGTTTGCGGCGGTTCGGTTGAAATGCTGGGCGGGGAGGTTCTGCCGCTTTTGGCGCGCAAAATTCGTATGGGAGAACTTCCGGAGGAACTCCGATGACAGAACTGACGCAATACCCAAAGATCGATCCCGCTACCTTACGACCGGACGATTATTTTGCGTCTTTGCTTGCGGCGGCGCAAGCAAGGGAATTGGTGACGGAACAGACGGTGATTCGTTTACAAGGGGAAGCCCTCTCGCTTCTTGCCGCACAGACAAACCGCCTCACCCGCGGGGGCAGTACTTCGGTTCGCACGGAAACCGCGCAGGCGCTTGCCGCGTCGGTATTTTATACGGTAGGGCTTGCCTTAAAAGCTTATCCGACGCCGGATGACGCACTTTGTGCGCTGACGATGACGCCGCTTGCCCAAATCTGGCAGGCGGGACAGGTGGAGATTGCGCGGAAGCGCAGAATGGTGGAATTTCTGTATACCCGACTGAAAAACCGTCTGTTTGCGACGCCCAATGTGTTTTACCGCGCGACATTGCATGATGGAATCGCCGGATTCTTGAAATGTTATCGTCCGGCGTTGTTTGCGCAGGAGATTTCGATTACCTTGGATTATCCGCTTTGTCTGCCGACGGAGCACTTGTGCGGAATTGAGCGGGTGGAACAGTATTTGCGGTATGCGGATGCGGAGAATCGGTTCTGTCTTTGCTTCCCGGCGGAAAAGACGCATGTGTTGCTGCAAACGGTTTGCCCCGGATATGAGCAGATTCCGCTCAATCTGTATGAAACGGTTGCGACTGCGGCATTGTGCGCCGTCTTAAATGGCAATCCCGCACGGTCGTTTGCCTGTTCCCGTACAAAGACCGAAGCACTTCTTCAAAATCGGTCGGTGGAGCAGATTGCCACCCTACTGGAGGATGCGCTTTTTGCGTTGGCAGAGCAGATTTCCTGTCCGGAAAGCGTGTGTGCCTATGTGCGGCAAACGCTTCCCACCCTTGCCGCCCATTTGTCCCGTGCGCAAAGACTCGGACATTTGGAAACGGTGTTGCCCTTTGCGCATACGTCTGTGCCTGTTTTG
Organism: Clostridiales bacterium UBA7573; assembly: GCA_002477905.1. GTDB lineage: Bacteria > Bacillota > Clostridia > Oscillospirales > CAG-272 > UBA7573. Next base: position 2,665 of record DLLB01000023.1, read on the forward strand.
GATGTGACAGTCGCCATCGGACCACCTATGCCGGACTTTTGCTATCGTGCGGTCTTGCAAAGACTGACTGCATGTACGGATGCCGCAGAAAAACTCCGGATCTGTAAAGAGTCGGTGCAGGGATTCGGGGATCTTGCGGAACTGCTTGCCGAACTTTGCGAAACCGATGCGGATTTTTCGGCATTTCTCGCACTTCTGCCGGAGGAAACCCTTGCGGCGCTGATGGCGGCTGACGTGCAAGAATCCTCTGTGGCAGATGTGGTACAACCGTGCTTGCGCCGTGCGGTGCAAGTCTATGTACAGACGTTACCGGCAGAAAAACAGGAACAAATTGCACTTACGGCAAAGCGGGTGCGTTTTGAGCCGTTTTTATAATACTTTATAATGTACAATGCAAAAAGAAGCAAAAAGAAAGGTGTTTGCCATGAAGAAAATGATTCTGATCGTTTTGTTGTTCGGGGTGTTGCTCTTAACTGCCTGCGCGTCGCATATTGCAGATACCAACGGAGAAGAAGATTACTCCCTGTGCGCGCTGAAACCGGAGGAGCTGACCGCGACGTCTCCGAAATATTTGAAAAGCTTTTCCGCACAAAAGCAGACGAATGGAACCTATTCCATGAAAGTCGGAAAAATGTCCGGCGTGGAGAAATTGTTTTCCTTCTCTGTCAGTGCAGACGACCCCAAAACCTTTGTGGTCACCACGCATCGCACGGCAGGTAATCTGTACCTGTATGTCTATCAGAATGGGCAGATCTTGCAGGAGATTCCGATCGGGGAATCCCAGCAGATTACAATCAGCGGAGAAAGCGGAACTTGTGAGATCCGCGTTGCCGCAGAAAGCGCGGCATTTTCCGTGGAGATCACAGCCGCATCGTAACAGGATCCTGACGGAACAACAGGCAGATGAAAAAGGAATCCCTGCCTGCGATTGGAGGAAAACATTGAAAAATTGTGATTTTTCCGAAGATGCAACTGCCGGTTGACAAATTGCATGCACAACTTGCTTGTAAAACGACGGCAAAAATGCTATGCTGATGGCATAAAAATCATAGGAGGCATGCAAAATGAGTCTGGCAGAGAAAATTATGTCATTTCGGAAAAAGGCGGGGCTGTCGCAAGAACAGCTTGCCGAACAATTATCCGTGTCAAGACAAGCCGTGTCAAAATGGGAAAGCGCGCAATCGGTTCCTGATTTGGAGAAGATCGTGCAGATGAGCCGTTTGTTCGGCGTCACGACCGATTACTTATTGAAGGAGGAATGGGAGGAAGAACCGCAAGCAGAGCAGTCGCAGGCGCCATCCTGCCGTCGTGTGGGAATGACAGAAGCGAACGAATACCTCTCTTTACGGAAAAAATTCGCGCCACGAAATGCATTCGCTACCGGATTGTGTATTCTGTCGCCGATTTGTTTGATCTTGCTTGGCGCATGGGCGGACAGCGGCAGAATGTCGGAAAATCTTGCCGCCGCAATCGGTTTATGTACGTTGTTTGCACTGGTTGCCGTGGCTGTGGTGCTATGGATTCGCGGTGGGTTTGCTTCTAAACCGTTTGATTTTTTGGAAGCGGAACCTTTCTCGCTGGACCATGGTGTGGAAGCCATGGTGCAGGCGCAAAAGAAGCAATTGCAATCCCGTTATCAGCGTCTGAATGTGATCGGGACCGTGCTGTGCGTACTTGCCGTCATTCCGTTGTTTATTGCTGTCGGCTTGGACGCTTCCGATTGGATCTACGCAGTTGCAGTGAGCTTGTTGCTTGCAATCATCGCCGTGGGATGCTGGCTGTTTGTCTATGCCGGAACCTATTATGGCGCTGTACAACAACTCTTGGAGGAGGGCGGTTATACCCGCGCGCAGAAAGCGCATAAACGGATTTTCAGTACTTTCAGCACGGTGTACTGGTTGCTGATCACCGCAGGGTTTCTTTTGTGTATCACCCTTCCGATCGGAAGACGGCAGGACATTTGGATCTTGTTTGCGGTCGGCGGCATTCTGTATGCCGCGATTTTAGCGGTTTTGCATTTGATCCTGGATAAAAAGTCTTGATTTTCGCAACTCCGGAGAAAAAAGGTTGACCTTTTTACACTTTTATGCTATACTGAAAGCATGGCGCAATGCCAAAGGCACTGCGCCATGCTTTTTTGGTTCGGACGGATTTACCGGTTACTCTGTTGCTCCGCGTCGGATGCGCTCACCCGTTCACGGAATAACAGCGAGATACACCAAAGGGCGGCAATGCCGACCAATGTGTAGACGATTCTGCTTACGACGGAAGTCTGTCCGCCGCAGATCCATGCGACAATATCAAACTTGAACAGTCCGATGCTGCCCCAGTTCAATCCGCCGATGATAGCGAGAATCAACGCTACGCGATCCATAATCATACAAACAACTCCTTTTCATGTGGTTGTGAGCGTAGTATGTGCAGAATCCGGATGCTTATACACAAGGAAAAGGAAGGAAAAATTTTTATGAGAATGCGAAAGAAAAAACACGGTGCCGAGCGCCTTGCGGCGTGTGAATCCGTATTGATCCGTACAAAGGAAGAAATTTCCGAATTGCAACTGCCGTTGCATGTGGAGATTGGATGCGGAAAAGGAGCGTTTGTGACGCAACTTGCCGCGCAAAATCCGCAGGTACAATATGTGGCATTGGAACGGGTTTCCGATGTTTTATTGCTTGCTGCCGAGCGTGCTATGGCACAAAATCTGCCGAATGTCCGGTTCCTTCTGGCAAACGCGCAGAATCTTGCCGACTATTTTGCACCGGGGCAAGTGGATCGCATTTATTTGAATTTTTCCGATCCGTGGCCGAAAAAAGGCTATGCCAAGCGGCGCCTGACGCACCGCGGCTTTTTAGAACAATACCGGAATCTGCTTTCCAAAGATGGTTGTATTCAATTCAAAACGGATAACCGCGCGTTGTTCGATTTTTCTCTTGCAGAATTTTCCGAGTGCGGTTGGCGCTTGGACGAGGTGACTTACGATCTGCACAACAGCGCGTGGAACGCGCAGAATATCCGCACCGAATATGAAGAAGCCTTTTCTGCAAAGGGATTCCCGATTCACCGACTGGTGGCGTATCCGCCGCAAAGCTTGTGAAAAAAAGCAGAGGAACATTGTAACCGTTCCTCTGCGTAATTTACAGGAAGTGCATACTGCTTTCGCGGGCTTATTTTAAGGAGCGTGCAAGTTTCTCCGTATCGGAAGCAATCACCAGTTCCTCGTTTGTGGGGATCATATAGACCAATACTTTCGATGCATCTGTGGACAATTTCGTAATGCCGCTTCCGCCGCGGGTGACTTCGTTTACGGACTGATCCAGTTCCAGACCGAGATAGTGCATATCCTCGCAAACCATTTTGCGCAGGATTTGCTGATTTTCTCCGATTCCCGCAGTGAATACCAAAGCGTCCAACCCGTCCAGCGCCGCAACGAAGCCGCCGATGTACTTTTTGATCTGATAAGCCAGCATTTCAATGGCGAGTCCTGCCTGCTCGTTGCCGTCTTTGGTCCACGCGGCTTCCAAGTCCCGGAAGTCAGAAGAATATTCGGAGACGCCGCCAAGTCCGCACTGCTTGTTTAAAAACAAATTCATATCCGCGGGTGAAATGTGTTCCTGTTCCATCAAAAACGGCACGATTGCCGGATCGATCGCGCCACTGCGCGTTCCCATCATCAAACCGTCCAAAGGTGTGAAGCCCATCGTGGTGTCAATGACTTTGCCGTCTTTTATGGCGGAGATGGAAGAACCGTTGCCCAAATGGCAGACGATGAGCTTGGTCCCTTCGGTTCTGCCTAAAATCTTCAGCATTTCCCCGGAAACAAATCGATGCGATGTTCCGTGAAAACCGTAGCGGCGGATCTGATGCTTTTTCGCAAGCGCCGCAGGAATTGCATATGTATAAGCCTTTTTGGGCATGGTCTGATGGAATGCCGTGTCAAAGACCAACACCTGCGGAATCTTCGGCATGACGGACATGCAACCGTGAATGCCCATCAGGGCGGGACCGGTGTGTAAAGGCGCAATTGCACGGCATTTTTCCATCTTGGCAAGCACTTCGTCGTCCACAAGGACGCTTTCCGAGAAATAAGCGCCGCCGTGGACGATACGATGCCCTACGGCTTCAATATCGTCAATACTGGACAATACGCCAAGCTTGGGATCGGTGAGTGTCTTAACCAGAATATCCGTTGCCACATCGTGGTTTTTCATCGGCAGAGAAGCATGATAAGGCTCACGTCCCGGTACTTTGTGGGTGATGTCCCCCATTGCGTCTCCGATGCGCTCGCACACGCCTTTGGCGATGACATCGCCTTTCGCTGTGTCAAACAACTGATATTTCAAAGAAGAACTGCCGGCATTTACAACAAGTACATTCATATTTTTTTGATTTCCTCCGTTTTTTATCCGAAAAATACACATTACTTTTATTATACAGGAAACGCACGGAAAATACAAGAGACAAACGGAAAAAAGTCTGCTTTTTCCGAAAAACAAACAAAGGAGGGATGTCCTACGGGTTTTTTTGCCATTATTTGTGAATATCATCCGTTTCACTACGGTCATGCAAGACAGCTTGCCGCTGTGCGCGCGCAGAATCCCGAAATGCCCGTCTTGGCATTGATGAGCGGAAATTTTGTACAGCGTGGGGAAGTCGCGATTTGGGATAAGTATACCCGTGCCGCCGCTGCTGTGCGTGCGGGAGTGGATCTGGTTTTGGAATTGCCGTTTCCGTATGCTATGAGCGGCGCTGCATTTTTTGCGGACGGGGCAATCTCGACACTTGCTTCGCTTGGTTGTGTGGATCGCTTGTGCTTTGGCAGCGAAAGCGGGGATCTGCCCATGCTGCAAACGGTTGCAACCCGATTGCAGAGTCCGGAATTTGCAAAAAAGATGCAACAGGCACGCCAAACGCTCACGCTTTCTCAAGTACGCCTGACACAGACTGTTTATACGGCGCTGTATGGGGAAGCATTTCCGACTGAGTCGAATGATATTCTCGGCGTGGAATACTTGAAAGCGATCCGGAAGCATGGGGGAAAAATCGAACCTTTTGTACTGCGCCGCACCGGCAAAGACAGCGCTACCGTCGCTCGCCGGATATTTTGGGAACAACCCGCAAGGTTTTCCGATTTGGTGCCGCCTGCGGCATATGCGTGTTACCAGACAGCCTCCCGTGTCGCTTCCACGGAACGTTTGACGCTGCCGCTTTTCGCGCACCTGCGCACCGCGGATCCCGCAAAACTGGCGGCATATGCGGAAGTCACCACAGATGCCGCGTACCGGATGTGTACGGCGGCAAACCGCACAACCTGCCTGCAGGATTTGTTGATTGGCTGCATCAATGCCGGCTATCCTGCGGCGCGCGTGCGCAGAATGTTGCTTTCGTGTCTTGTCGGGATTCCGCAAACGGCATTGCATACCCCGCCGGCGTATACGACGGTCCTTGCCGCAAACGCACGCGGCAGAGAAGGTTTGCGCATCCTTGCCAAGACCAGCAGGATCCCGGTTTTTGCAAAACCCGCACACGCGGCACAGCAAGCAGATACGCAAGCCATGTATCGGTTATCCTGCCGTGCCGACGCTGTTTACACGTTGGCACAAAATCCACCGGCACCCGCAGATTTTTTTGCAAAGCAACATCCGTATATTCTGTAAAACATCGGAATTTGAGTGGCTTTCCAGACAACGCATGCTGTTTTTCGAAAAATAGCTTGACAAGCGTGGAAAAGTGCTGTATAATATAGAGTAAATTCAGATTTTGATCAAACTGCGGCGGACACAATGGGAACAGCGGCAGTTTTTTTGACAGAATACACCGTGAAGGTGTGCGAAAGATACGGGATGGTGTCTTTTTACGCTTGGCGTAAGTGAATTTCAGAAAGAGAGGAAAATACAATGGCAATGGCAGAAACTCGCGTCCGGTTAGAGGAATCCCAGTATATGTTGTACCGTGGGAAGCCTTTTGTGCGTGACGCACATCAGATTTGCTATGGCGATATGCAGGATCCGTATGTTCTGCATCTGATGGTGGTTTCCACAAAGAAAGTGGGAGACACCGATGTTCCGGATGCCGTATTCGGAGAGATCTGTAGCACAGATACTGCAAAAACCACGGCAGAACGTTCGGTAAAAACGTTTAATAAGAGCGGATTATATGAAGCATTGGAATTTGGAATTTCGCAGTTGAACCGCTATAATAAAAAGGTATAACCGGGAAAACGACTACCGCGATCTGCGCCGCCGAAAGGCGGCGTTTTCAGTCAAAGGGGGCGTTGGCATGGCAGATCGGGTGATTTTGCATTGTGATTGCAATTCTTTTTTTGCGTCGGTGGAAATGCTCAAGCATCCGCAGTGGCGGGAGGTTCCGATGGCTGTGTGCGGCAATGAAGCCATGCGGCACGGAATCATTCTTGCCAAAAACGAACTTGCCAAACGGGCGGGCGTCAAAACGGCGGAAACCATCCGCGAAGCCAAACGTAAATGTCCCGATCTTGTTCTGGCACAGCCGCACTATCGGGAATATGCCGCGTATTCCGCGGCGGTGCATCAGATCTTCACCCATTATACGGACTTGGTGGAACCATTCGGAATGGATGAATCTTGGTTGGATGTAACCAACAGCCGGATGCTGTTCGGGGACGGTGTAACCGTTGCAAACGAACTGCGAAAGGTCGTGAAGGCGCAGACCGGTCTGACGATTTCCGTCGGCGTTTCCTTCAATAAGGTCTTTGCCAAATTGGGAAGCGATTATAAAAAGCCGGACGCCACGACAGTCATTGACCGCAGAAATTATCATGTGATGGTCGATTCGCTTCCTGTTTCTGATCTTTTATATGTCGGATCTTCTGCTTTGCAGACGTTGCATCGGCTTCAGATTCATACCATTGGAGAATTGGCAAAAGCCAATCCTGCGCTGTTGCAGGCAAAGCTCGGCAAGCTCGGACTCACCTTGCATGCCTATGCGAATGGGGAGGACGACAGTCCGGTAGCCCGCATCGGACAGGATCGGGAAATGAAATCGATCGGACGGGGAATGACGTTTCGGCGGGATCTTGCCACGCCGGAGGATGTGCATCTGGGGATCCTTGTTTTATCGGAGGAGGTTGCGGCGCAGCTGCGCCTGCATCGAAAAAAAGCTGCCGGCATACAGCTGACTTTGAAAGATCCCAATCTGAAAGTCATCACCCGTCAGCAATTGCTGTCATCTCCCACACAGCTCGCTCACGAATTGACTGCCGCCGCATGGGCGCTGTACCAAAATGCATGGCGTACCTCCAAACCCATTCGGATGCTGACCGTTACGGCGCAAGGTATTTTGCCGGAGGAAGCGGTGACAGAGCAGATCACATTTTTCGGAGAAGCGGAGCACGCGGATGTACAAAAATACGGCAAGTTAGAGCATACGTTGGATGCGATCCGCGCAAAATACGGGCAGGAAGTGATTGGGGCAGGCGCCGTTCTCGGAAATGATCTCGGAATCGGCACCCCATCCGTGGCTGCGCAGAAAAAACAATTCGATGCACCGCCGGAGGAGCAATCTTAACGGGGTAAAATTTTTTTAGAATGTTTTAGGATGGAAACAAGCGGAATAGAGAGACGTTCCGCACGAAGGAGCAGATATGGCAGAAACAATCAGAGAAACCGTGAGAAAACGTATCGCACGGCAGTTGCACTGTGATGGAATGGAGATTTGCGATGACAGCCCGATCGTAGAAGGGCTGGGCGCAGATTCGCTGGATGTGGTGGAATTGGTGACGGCAATGGAGGATCGTTATCATGTACAGGTCACTGATGCCGATTTATTGCAAATGAAAACGATTGACGACGTGGTGGCATATTTAGAGCGGCAGGCACAGTGAAAACGGCAGAAAAGAGGGAAAAAGGACAGTCATGTCCTATATTTACAGTTTATTCATATTTTTTTTGG
>DLLB01000042.1:0-1671 GCA_002477905.1 Clostridiales bacterium UBA7573
TACGGACTTGTGCAATATGCCGTGCGGCCTTTTCGTGCCATCAAAATTGTGTGTGAACTGCAAGATTCCCTGTCAATTGGGGCACTCCTCTGATTATACAAGCGTTGCATTGACCAAGTGGCAATACATCTGCCCATTCTCTAAATACAGATTGAACGTTCCCGTTACCGTAATCTCACTGCCTTCCGCAGGATAGAGAGAACCGCCGGTCAAAACAAATTCGATTCCCTGTGAACAGCAAGACGTCGCATCGGCAATCAGACAGGTACGGTAAGTTCTGGTCTTTTCCGTATTCTGATAAGTCGTCATGATCCCTTTCATTTTTACGGTCTTGCCTACATAATCATGCGGGGTGTTCAACATATTGAATACTTCGGAATATACCATGGTATTACTGAGCTGCGTCAGGTCTACATCCACTTTGGACGCGGATGCCTGCGGTTCTTCCCCGCAGGATCCAAGTGCCAATCCCAAAATCAGCGCGCACATCACGCAAATACATTTTTTGCAAACGGATTTCATTGTTTGATCTTTCCTCCTATCATCCCAATCAAATAACACAAAGCAAACGCCACGATCTGCACCGCTACGATCGTCGAGCCAACCGGCGTTCCGGCAAGGATCGCAATCAGAATTCCCAACAGCGAACAGCTCACCGAGAGAATCGCCGCACAAATAGTAACAGAGCGGAAGCTCTTACACAAGCGCATGGCGGAAAGCGCCGGGAAAATGACCAATGCGGAAATCAGAAGCGAACCGACTAAATTCATGGCAAGTACGATAATCACCGCAACGATCACCGCTAAAAACAGGTTATACATACCTGCTTTGGTTCCGGTGGCACGGGCAAAGCTCTCATCAAACGTCACCGCAAAAATTTTCTGATAAAACAGCACAAACAACAAAACCACCAACACTGACATCGCAACGCACAACCAAACTTCGGTTTTAGATAACGTCAGAATAGAGGTGGAACCGAACAAGGTACTGCACACGTCTCCGGAAAGATTGGCAGAGGAAGAAAACAGATTCATCAAAAGATACCCGACCGCAAGAGCACCGACCGAGATCATCGCCACCGCGGCATCTCCTTTGATCTTGGTATTCTGTCCGGTGCGAAGCAATAAAACCGCACTGACCACAGTAATCCCCATCACAAGCGGCATCTCATTCGTGATCTGTAAAACGGAAGCAATCGCCATTGCGCCAAAGGCAACGTGAGACAAGCCGTCTCCGATAAAGGAAAATCGTTTTAATACCAAGGTAACGCCAAGCAATGAGGAGCACAGCGCAATGAGTACCCCCACAATCAACGCATACCGGACAAACGGATATTCCAGATACAGTCCCAATTTCGTAAACAGCGTGCTCATGCGTGTTCGCCTCCCTTCTCTTTCATAAACGCCTGTCCGGCGGTGCTTTGCAGATAAGAGGCGGTGTCACCGTAGAAAACGGTATGTCCGATATGCAGAATCTGCGTGGCATAAGTGAGCGCGGCGGACAGATCATGGGAAATCATCAGCACCGTGATGCCATCCGTGCGATTGAGTTTGGCAATTAATTCATACATTTCCGTCGTCACTTTCGGATCTAAGCCGGACACCGGCTCATCCAAGAGCAACATTTTTCGCGTCGCGCACAAAGCGCGTGCAAGCAATACCCGTTGCTGCT
>DLLB01000042.1:1728-3702 GCA_002477905.1 Clostridiales bacterium UBA7573
GCTGCTGTCCGCCGGACAGCTCACGATAGCAACGCTTTTGCAAATGCAGAATCCCCATCTTTTCTAAATTTTCTTTTGCAAGTTGCTTCTCCGCAGCATTGTAAAACGGACGAAGCCCGCATCTGCCTTGAAAACCGGACAGTACGATCTCCCAAACCGAAGCGGGAAAATCTTTCTGCACAACGGTTTGTTGCGGCAAATATCCGATCTCATTTTGATGCAATCCGTCTCCGGTGAGGATCTTTCCTCCAAGCGGCGGTTGTAAGCCAAGCAAAGTACGCATCAAAGTGCTTTTACCGGATCCGTTTTCTCCGACAATGCACAGATAATCTCCTGCGTTGACATGAAAATTCAGATCTGTCACAATGGCTTTTCCTTCATAGCCGAGCGACAAATGTTCACAGATCAGTTGTGCCATATTCGTTTCTCCTTACTGTAATACCGTCTGCAACACGGCAAGATTCTGTTCCATCACCCAAAGATAATTCCGTGTGGAATCCTGCGCTGCCCCCTTGGCAGACTGCATGGAATCCATCGTCAGAATGCGTTGATCTTTGGACGCAGTTTGCGCGATGATGGTCGCTGCCAGTTTCTGATCCGATCCTTCCAAGGTCAGCACATACCTTAACTGATGTTGATCCACCTGATCGGCTAAGAACTTCACCGTTTCAAAGCTCGCTTCCGTTTCCGCAGAGCATCCGGTAAACGCGGCATAATAGGTAATGCCGTAATCATCCGCAAGATACCGGAACGGGAACCGATCCCCGAACACGATCGTTTTGTGTGCCGCCGCGTCCACCACCGCGCGATAGCGTGCATCCAGCGCAGTCAATTTATCCGTATAGGCAAGCAAATTTTCTTCATACTCCGCATGATGCGCCGGATCCAGCGTTTGGAGCGCTTGGGTAATGGCACGGCAAAGAATTTTTGCATGATGTAATGACAACCAGACATGCTCATCCGCTTCATGTTCGTGGTCATCTTCGTGTGCATGATCGTGGTCATCCTGCTCCATCCCTGCGACCGGTTCTTCCTCTTTTACCGCGTCTCCTAACACCGTCAGCAGATTCAAGGCGATCTGATTGGGATTCCGGACAGTTTGCAAAGCGTCCGCCACCCATTTGTCGGACTCTCCGCCAACATAGAGAAACAAATCACAGTTGGAAATTAAAATCAAATCCGCCGCGCTTGGCTGGTAATTGTGCAGATCTACGCCGTTATCCTGTAACAACGTCACTTGCGCGTTGGGAAATTGCGCGCCAAGCAATTGCCGTACCCAGTCATATTCCGGAAAAATCGTCGTTACGATCTGTAACGTCTCGCCGGATACCGCTTCTCCGCAACCGAATCCCCACACAAGAGACGTGGCAAGCAGCAGTACCGTGCATAAAAGGATACCCCATCTTTTTATCATAAAAAACCTCCGAATAATCAACCAAAATCACAATATAAAAAGATACAAGGGGGCGCAAGCGCCGTAAGCAGACGCCAAAAAGGCAGACTGCTCCCTTGTATCAGCTTATTTTGATTTTTAATCCGAAAGTTTCACTTTCAATACGATTAACGTGGGAAGCCGCAAAAGCTCCGCGCAATGCACCACCACAACCGCTGTCGTGTGCCACAACAATGCGCACAATATCAACACGGCGGCAAGCACAGGCAGACGCCGCAAAACCTGTTCGCATACGCCGAGCATCGCGCAGATCCGGCAATTTTCATGCAGACACTGGTGTTGTGCAGATACCGCGACAAAAAATACGGCGCAAACCATGACCAAGATCATTGCCGCAATCAGCAATCCCGTCAGCATTCGTCTTGCTTTCGTCATGTTTCGCACCTCCCACCGCGTCTTAATTTGCGACTGATTCGCAAATACGGTTCTTATTATACGCTGATATCAGTGGTTTGTCAAGAGGGGTGGCGCAGTATGGTTTGTAAATTTATTGTGACAGGCAAAAAAAGCGGGGCAATGCA
>DLLB01000038.1 GCA_002477905.1 Clostridiales bacterium UBA7573
AATACATGCACCGCTTCCTGCTTAGCAGGAAGCGGTGCATGTATTTATTCGTGAAATTCGATCGGTAAGCCGTCCGGATCTTTGATAAAGGTCAGGAGCTTTCCGGTAAAAGGATTCGGACGGATGGGTTCCGCCGGATAGCCCATCGCTTCGATTTTGGCGACGGTTTGCCGGATATCCTCTACATGAAGCGCAAGATGCCGCAACCCGTAGGCTTCCGGCTCTGTCGGACGAGCAGGTCTGCCGGCTTCGATAAACAGTTCAATGGTAAAGCCGTACCCCTCCAGCATCAGAATTTCATCTTTTCGTTCCGGTCGGTTATAGTCCTGCGCAATGGTGAAGCCCAATGCGTTGCAGTAAAAATCCAGTGCCGCTTTTCGGTCTGTGCAGAGAATGGCGATATGGTGAAGTCCTGTAATCATGTTTCATTCCTCCGGATTGGTTTTGAATATAGAATATACAAGAAAAACTTTGCAAGACAAATGCAGTATAGCACATTTTGCGGAAAATCGCAAGGCTTATTTTTGATTTTGCGTGCGTATTTGCAGACCTACTTGACAAAATTCGCGGTACATGCTATAATCGCAGTTGCCAAAAAGGGAACGATCCGTTTGTGCAGAGAAGAAGGGAACATTCCATGGAGCAAACCAAACAAGATTTTTTCGGTACCGAATCCATCGGTAGGATCCTGTGGAAAATTGCACCGCCGGTTATGCTGGGGCAGCTGATTCTGGCGTTGTATAATATTGTAGACAGTTTCTTTTTAGGCAGATATGCCGATGACGCGCTGACTGCCGTGACGGTGATTTATCCGCTTCAGAATATCATAGTTTCGCTTGCCGTCGGGACGGGCGTCGGCGTCAATACCTATATGGCACGCAAATATGCCCGCGGCGAAACCGAAAAAGCAAAAGAAGCCGCCGGAACCGGCATGTTGCTCGCGATACTTTCGTATGGGATCTTTGCGGGAGTGTCTACGTTCCTTTTGCGCCCGTATGTGATGTTGTCCGCAAAAGAACCGGGTGCGGTAGCCGATGCGATCACCTATGGCAGGATCGTCTGTATCGGAAGTCTGTTCACGTTCTTGGAGGGCATTTTCACAAAAGTGCATCAGGCAGGCGGACAGATGCGCCTGCCAATGGTCGCACAGGTTGCCGGTGCTTTGACCAACGTGATTTTTGATCCGCTTCTGATTTTCGGGATCGGTCCTTTTCCGGAGCTTGGCATTGCCGGCGCCGCTTATGCAACGGTCGCAGGGCAGTTTATGTCCGCATTGATTACGGGATTTGGCGGGATGCATAGAATTCCGCGGTTGCATAAACTCCGTCACAATATCGGGCGGATCTATTTTTACGGCTATTCGTCCATTCTGATGCAGGCATTGTATTCGGTGTATATTGTGGTGCTCAACGCCATATTAGCCGGGTTTTCCGATGCGGCGGTCACGGTGCTCGGATTGTATTATAAGGCGCAGAGCTTCTTTTTTATCCCACTTATCGGTTTGCAGACCTGCATTGTTCCGGTAATCAGTTTCAACTATGCGCGGGCAAATTACGGAAGATGCAGGGAGACTATGCGCAAATCGCTTTTCGTTACGGTTTTGTGTATGAGTGTCGGGATTCTGTGTTTTCTTGTTTTTCCCGAAGCATTGATGCGACTGTTTTCCAAATCCGAACAGGTATTGCAGATCGGAAAAGTCGCGTTTCCCATCATCGGATGCAGCTTCATCAGCGCGTCGTTTTCCCTGATGTTGCCGGTCTTTTTTCAGGCGATCGGGCGCGGCGGCTCCAGTACGCTCATCATTCTGACGCGGCAGATTTTTGTGATGATTCCGGTTTTTTATGCGTTTTCCAGAATCGGACTGAATGCCACTTGGTTTGCGTTTCCCATTGCGGAAACCGCAGCGGGCGGCTTGGGATTGCTCCTTTATTTTCATCAGATCCATAAATGGAAAATGCAATCGTCCCCCCAGATCTGATCGGATCCGTTGTCAGGATTTGCTTTGGACTTTCTTCGGTTTTGACCGTCGTTTTCCGGACGGTTTGCCTTTGGCGGCGGAGAAGCCGAATGTGCCGAGTTGCTTCCCCAGCGCAAAGTATTCGCCGTGCGCATAGGCGGCAAGATTGGCGCGGGAGAGATTCAATTTCCCAAGATCGTCCAGTAGTGCGGGATCTGCGTTGACTGCCACAATCTCGGCAAGAAACAGATCGTGCGTGCCGAGCGGGAGGATCTGTTTGACTTTACATTCCAAAGAAAGCGGTGCTTGCGCGATCAAGGGGCATGAGATCGCCTGTGCCGCTTCTTTGTCAAAATGGCATTTTTCGAATTTATCTATCTTTGCACCGGTGTACATGCCGCAGAAATCCGCTTCCCGTACCAAATGAGCAGGCGTCAGATGAATGGCAAATTCTTTGTATTTCTGTAAATAAGCATAGGAATGGCGCGAGGGACGCACGGAAATGTAGGTCATTGGCGGGTGCGTACAGACGATCCCCGTCCAACCGACGGTCAGAATATTGGCGTCCTCCATGGTTCCGACCGTGACCATGACCGGTGGAACGGGGGCAAGCAGTACACTGCCTTTCCAGTGTACTTTTTCTTTGGGCGGTTTGGGGCTTGGCAGATAACGTGGTTCTTTCATCGGGTTCCTCCAAAGGAAAGGTTGCTCTTATCATACCGTTTTTTGCATCTCTTGTCAAGACATTGTGTGAATTTTCCGATTTTCCTTTACAAAATCCGTATGCTGTGTTACAATAAAGAAAAACAAAAGCATTTTGCCCCTTTTGTGCAAAATGCAAAAGATAGGCGGAGAAGAAATATGAGAACAGCGGTTTTAGGAAGCGGAAGCTGGGGAACGGCACTGGCACAAGTGCTTTGCGATAATCAACACACCGTGCGGGTGTGGGGGATTAAGGAAACGGAAGTGACGGAGATCAATACCCTTCACACCAATAGCGCCTACTTCGGAAGTACACCCATTGCGGAGGGAGTCGTTGCCACGACAGATCTTGCTGCCGCGCTTACGGGAGCCGAAACCGTGGTACTGTGCGTGCCAACCAAAGCCATGGCTTCTGTGGTCAAACAGGCAACGCCGTATTTGGAGCCGGACGCGCTGTTGGTCAATGCCGCCAAAGGATTTGATCCCGCCACCGATCTGCCGATGAGCGAGACGATCCGTCGCACCTGTGCAAATGCACATCCGGTCGTGTCTATTGTCGGACCGAGCCACGCAGAGGAAGTGATTTTGCGGAAACTGACTTCCATTTGCGCGGTCAGTCCTGACGAGACAGTGGCAAAACAGGTACAGGAGTTATTTTCCAACTCTTATCTGCGTCTGTACGGAATGACGGATGAAGTGGGAGCAGAATGCGGCGCGGCAGTGAAAAATGTGATCGCACTGGCGTCCGGTATGTTGACGGGACTTGGCTATGGAGACAATGCCAAAGCCGCGTTGATTACCCGCGGCATGCAGGAAATTCTGCGGTATGGGTTGTCGCTTGGTGCAAAAAAAGATACGTTCTTCGGACTGACCGGCGTCGGGGATTTGATTGTGACCTGTTTCAGTCCGCATTCCCGCAATTATCAGGCGGGGCTTGCCATCGGGCAGGCAGACGATGCCGGCGCTTTTCTTGCGACAAATCAAAAAACCGTCGAGGGAATTTACAGTTGTAAAGTGATTGCCAAGGAAGCCGAGAAGCGCGGAATTGAAATGCCGATTGTTTCGGAGGTCTATCGGGTGCTGTTTGAACAGGAGAAGCCGTCGGTTGCCGTCCGGACCTTGATGAATCGTCCGCTGAAAGCGGAATAACAAAAAATAGGCAAACGCGGTACAGAATTTCTGTGCCGCGTTGTTCTGATTTTGTCAGGAAAAATAGAAAATGCAAAACGCAGGAAAAAGCGGCGGTTTTTCGCCGCTTTTTCCTGTAACTTCCGTTTGTTGTTTTGGGTTTTACGGGCATACTTGCAATAGGAAATTGCAAGAAAGGAAGTTCGGTTTTATGCAATTTGATAAAAAAACCTATCCTGCTTACGCAGACAAAACCGCAAAGAAATCTCCGATTCTGAAAAACTGTTGCTTTGCATTCCTGGTCGGCGGTGCGATCTGCACAGGCGCCGAGGGACTGTCGCATCTCTATCCGTATCTGGGCGCTACCGAAGAACAAACCAAAGTGATGGTCCCTTGTACGTTGATTCTGATTGCCGCAATCTTGACCGGCGTCGGCATCTTTGATAAAATTGCCAAATTCGCCGGTGCCGGTACGCTTGTTCCGATTACGGGATTTGCCAACGCTGTGGTTGCCCCTGCAATCGATACCACAGCCGAGGGGCTGATTTTGGGACTGGGCGCCAAGATCTTTACCATTGCCGGTCCGGTCATTCTGTATGGCGCGCTTGCTTCCAGTGTATACGGGATCATATATTATCTTGTGAAACTGATTCTGGCGTAGGAGGCAGGTATGCAACACGGAATTTATTATTTTCAGGATCCGCCGGCGTTTCTTGCGACCGGCTCGGTGGTTGGAAAAAAAGAACACGCGGGACCACTTGGAAAATATTTTGACTATCACGATGATTCCGATGCATTCGGACAGGACACATGGGAAAAATCCGAGGGAGAAATGCAGCGGCTTGCGTTGAATTTTGCCCTGTCCAAAGCCAAAATCCTGCATACGGATGTGGACGCGTTGTTCGCGGGTGATTTAATGAATCAATGTGTCGGTTCTTCTTATGGGCTTTTGGACTTTGATATTCCGTTTTTTGGATTGTACGGCGCATGTTCCACCTCGGTGGA
The DNA here is from genome assembly GCA_002477905.1 of Clostridiales bacterium UBA7573. Classification (GTDB taxonomy): domain Bacteria; phylum Bacillota; class Clostridia; order Oscillospirales; family CAG-272; genus UBA7573. The sequence continues at coordinate 4,793 of DLLB01000038.1, forward strand.
ATCCATCGGACTGGCGGCGCTCGGCGTGGGAAACGGGATCTTTGGAATGGCGGCGGCAGTGACCTCCTCTCATAACTGTTCCGCAGAGCGGCAATTCCGGTATCCGTTGGAATACGGCGGGCAGAGAAGTCCGACCGCGCAGTGGACCGTGACGGGCGCGGGGGCGTTTTTACTTGGGCACGCGGACAGCGGACCGTATGTTACCGAATTTCTACCCGGTAGAACGTTGGATGCCGGGGTGAAGGATTTGACCAACATGGGAGCGGCAATGGCACCGGCAGTGATCGACACCCTGACGCGCTATTTTGCCGAAAGCAAATGTGCGCCGGATCAGTTTGACCTGATTCTGACGGGGGATCTCGGCGAAGAAGGGCATCGGATTGTGACGGAGCTGATGGCAAAAAACCAAACGCCGCTCGGACAGAATTATACGGATTGCGGGCTTTTGATTTACGACCGCACCCGGCAGGATATGCACGCGGGCGGCTCCGGCTGCGGATGCTGTGCCAGTGTACTTGCCGGTTATTTGACGGAACAGTTCCACGCGGGAAAATTGCGGGACATTTTGGTGATCGCGACCGGCGCGTTGATGAGTCCGGCAAGTGTACAACAGGGATGCAGTATTCCGGCAATCGCGCATTTGATCCGGATACGGAAGGAGAAGGGAACGGCATGAACTATTTGTGGGCGTTTTTGGTGGGCGGTCTGTTTTGTGTGATCGCACAGATTTTAATTGATAAGACCAAGCTCACGCCGGCACGGATTCTGGTGGTCTATGTGGTGTCGGGTGTTGTGCTGACGGTGGTGGGATTGTATCAGCCGCTTACGGAGTTTGCCGGATGCGGCGCAACCACACCTTTGACCGGATTCGGATATTGCCTTGCAAACGGCGTGAAAAAAGCCGTGGATGAATACGGCGCGATCGGTGCGCTGATGGGGGGACTTACCGCAACTGCCGGCGGGATTACAGCGGCGTTGGTATTCGGGTATCTGGTCGCTTTGTTTTTCAAAGGGAAACCGAAATAATCGCAAAATGCAAAAAACAGCAGGCGCATCCGAAAAAGCAAATTTTTTTCGGATGCGCCATACCGATCGGTTTGAGCGGAGATTTGGTTATAAAATTAAAAATTATAAGATATTGTAGTTTTCCGCGAGTACGCTGTAAAGCTGCGGGAAATACCGCATGATGTTCCAGATCCCGATCCCGCGCAAACCGTATTTGGGAATCAACGCAAGCGAAGCTTCTACACTGCGCGCGTCGGAAAACCAAACTTCATGCTGGTTGCCGTTTGCGTCGTAATAGGTGAAGAATGGAGATTGTGCTCGCTCGTCATACTGAATTTGCGCCTGCACCTGCAACGCGAGCTGCAACGCCTGCACGTTGG
>DLLB01000022.1:0-172 GCA_002477905.1 Clostridiales bacterium UBA7573
TCTAAGCCGTACCTTCGTACGCCTTGTACGCCTTAGTCCCGCACGACCAGTTCCTGATTTTCCAGATCGACGGTCAGGGTAGAGTTCGGTTGCAACGTCCCCTCCAGGATCTTCCTTGCGATGAGGGTTTCGACGTGATCCTGCAAGAAGCGTTTGAGCGGACGTGCGCCGT
>DLLB01000022.1:268-580 GCA_002477905.1 Clostridiales bacterium UBA7573
TGCCTTTGGCGGCGTCGGTGATCTTCAGCGAAAGCGTCTGCTCCTGCAACCGTTTTGCAAGAGAGGCGGTGAGCAGGTCGATGATCTGCATCACATTTTCCTTGGTCAGCGGTTTATAGCAGATGATCTCATCCAAACGGTTCAGAAACTCCGGTTTGAAGCTCTGGCGCAGGACGGCGTTGACTTCGTTTCTCGCTTCTTCGGAGATCGTCCCGTCCTCGCGCACCCCGTCCAGCAGATACTGGGAGCCGAGGTTACTGGTTAAGATCAGGATGGTATTCTTAAAGTCCACGGTTCTGCCCTGCGAATCGG
>DLLB01000022.1:659-4830 GCA_002477905.1 Clostridiales bacterium UBA7573
GAACACATCCGGATGGGCTTTCTCGATCTCATCGAACAACACGACAGAGTACGGTTTTCTGCGCACCGCCTCGGTGAGCTGACCGCCCTCGTCATAGCCAACGTAGCCGGGAGGGGCGCCGATCAGACGGGACACGGAGAATTTCTCCATATACTCCGACATATCAATCCGGATCATACTGCGCTCATCGTCAAACAAAGCTTCCGCAAGCGCCTTGGCAAGCTCGGTCTTGCCCACGCCGGTCGGTCCCAAAAACAAGAACGAACCGATCGGGCGGTTGGGATCGGCAATGCCCGCGCGGGAGCGCAGAATGGCTTCCGACACCTTATTCACGGCTTCATCCTGCCCGATCACCCGTTTATGCAAAATCTGCGGCAGATCCAACAGCTTCTGCCGTTCGCTTTCCATCAGCTTGCTGACCGGAATTCCCGTCCACTTGGCGATGATGCCGGCGATTTCTTCCTCCGTCACCGTATCGCGCACAAGCGAATGCGAACCGTTTGCCGCCGCTTCCTGCGCCGCCGCCAGTTTCTTTTCCAGCTCCGGCAACGTCGCATACCGCAGTTTTGCGGCTTCCTCATACTTATAATCCCGCTGTGCAGCTTCCATCTCGCCCTTGACGCGCTCGATCTCCGCCTTGCACTGCTTGATGGTGTTGACGCTGTTTTTCTCGTTTTCCCATTTGGATTTCAGCTCTCCGAACTGCTCCTTGAGCGCGGCAAGCTCCTCCCGTAACTTTCCGAGCCGTTCGACGGAGATGGCGTCCGTTTCCTTTTTCAAAGAGACTTCCTCGATCTCCAGCATCATCATTTTTCTGCGGATGTCGTCCAGCTCCTGCGGCATGGAATCCATTTCGGTCCGCAGCATCGCGCAGGCTTCATCCACAAGGTCGATCGCCTTATCCGGCAAAAACCGGTCGGTGATATACCGATTGGACAGCGTTGCCGCCGCCACCAGGGCATTATCGTGAATCCGCACGCCGTGGAACACTTCATACCGCTCCTTCAAGCCACGCAGGATGGTGATGGTGTCCTCCACCGTCGGTTCGTCCACCTGCACCGGCTGGAACCGACGTTCCAGTGCCGCGTCTTTTTCGATATACTTGCGGTATTCGTCCAAGGTCGTGGCGCCAATGCAGTGCAGTTCGCCGCGCGCCAGCATCGGCTTGAGCAGGTTGCCCGCGTCCATGGAGCCTTCGGTTCTGCCCGCGCCCACGATGGTGTGCAATTCATCAATGAACAGTAAGATCTTGCCCTCGCTCTTTTTGATCTCCTCCAAGACCGCTTTCAGCCGTTCCTCAAATTCGCCGCGGTATTTTGCGCCTGCAATCAGCGCGCCCATATCCAGCGCGAACACCGTCTTGTTTTTCAGTCCCTCCGGCACGTCGCCGCTGACAATCCGCTGTGCGAGCCCTTCGACGATGGCGGTCTTGCCGACGCCGGGTTCCCCGATGAGCACCGGATTATTCTTGCTTTTCCGCGACAGAATCCGGATGACGTTGCGGATCTCGGCGTCTCTGCCGATGACCGGATCCATCTTCTGTTCGCGGGCGCGTTTGACCAAATCCGAACCGTATTTGGTCAGCGCCTCATACGTCTCCTCCGGATTATCCGCGGTGACGCGGGAAGTTTTCACCGTCTTTAACGCGTCAAGAAAGGTCTTTTCGTTTACGCCGTACTGCCGGAACAATTCCGTCAGCTTGGCAGTCGGGTGCCGCAAGAGCGCCAGCATGAAATGCTCCACGGAAATATACTCGTCCTGCATGGACGTTGCGGACTTCTCCGCTTCCGTAAGAACCGCGTCCGTTTCGGGCGCGACATAAATTTTATCCGGCTCTCTGCCGCTGCCGCGCACTTGCGGAATGGTGGGCAGAATCGCGTCTGCCGCGCGGGTGAACGCCGGCAGATCCACCCCCATTTTGGTGAGCAGATTCGGGATCAATCCGCCGTCGGCGTGCAGCAAAGCGCACAGCAAATGCTCCGGTTGGATCTGCATATTCTGGTATTCCAGTGCGATCTCCTGCGCTTTTTTCAATGCTTCAGCTGATTTTTGCGTGAATTTTTGCGTATCCATATGACACAACTCCTTTCGGAATTTCGTTTGTTTTTTGATGGCTTATACAGGGAGCGCGCCGTCTGCCAACCATTTCCGGTAATGCAGTGCGGTCTGTTCCTCGGAACCCACGTCCAGATACTCTTTGAGCAGGGTGTCGAACAGGCGGATATAATCGGAAATTGCGCGGCTCAGCCGCTCGGCATTCCAACCGTTCTCCTGCAAGAAATACAGCGTGCGGGTGAATTTTCCGTCCTCGTAGGCGTACTGGATCTGTGCGCTTTGCTCCTGCGGCAGGCAGGCGCGCTCCAGGCGGACAAGCAAGGTGCAGAAGTCGCGGATCTTCTGTAAAAGCTCCGTGCTTTGCGTGCGGAACACAACTGTGAGCGTGCCGAACACGCCGTTCTGCATTTCCCGCCGCATGGCGATCTCATACCGCACCGTCGGTCGGTATTTGTAGGCAAGACTGCTCTTGCGCGCAAGCGTCATGGCGTTCGGCGCGGGAAACGGCACAAACCGTTCCGGCTCCAAAACATCCTCGATGCAGGAAAAGATCTGCCGGATGCGCTGTTCCGGCGTCTGCACCGAAACATAATCCGCGAGGATCTGATTGATCAGCCCCGAACGGCTGGTGCCGCGTGCGTGTGCCAACCGGTCAATGCGGTCCACCACGTTATCCATCAGCATCAAACTGTATAACGATTTCTTCATGGGATGGCTTCCTTTCTGTTTTTACGGATACAGTATAGCACATCTTTTTAACTTTGTCAAGTAGTTTATATAAAAAATATCTCAAATTATTGAAAAAATCTTTCAAGTTTTGGTGGACGGCAGGAAAAGATTTGACAAGCGGCGCGTTTTGTGGTATGCTTAGGAACGTATCGCGGTACGCGTTTTGCGCGGCACTTTTCTTACGGGCAAAAAGATTCCGCTTGTTTTTCCCTTTCCAAAGTTTTCGCGGGGATGGGAAGGGGAGCCTTTTTCAAAAGGCTCCCCTTGCAAAGCGTAAGATTTTTTTCTTTTTCTTTGTCTATCCGTTTTCCCCGATCCCTTTTCCCATAAGCCGTCCCCTCTTACCCTCCGTACTCCCGCGCGTCCCGTACCAAATTCATTTGATAAGGAAGGAATCCCATGACAAAGCAAGCGTCCTCCTCTGCGTCCGGTTCTGCTTATGTTTCCCGCACCGCCGCGCTCGGTCGCACCCGGCGGTTACTCGGCAATCCCGCGTTAAAGCAATTAGACGCCGCGCACGTCGCGGTCTTTGGATTAGGCGGCGTCGGCGGTATGGCGGCGGAAGCGCTGGCGCGTGCCGGCGTCGGACATTTAAGCGTCATCGACGCCGACGTATTCTCAGACAGTAACTTAAACCGGCAGATTCTGTCCACCGTTTCCGCTGTGGGTAAATTGAAAACAGAGGTATTCTGCGCCCGCGCGGCGGAAATCATGCCCGGCATCCGGGTGGACGCCTACCCGCTGTTTTACGACGCCGACACCGCGGATCAGATCGACTTCTCCGCCTTTGATTACATTGTAGACGCGATTGACTCGCTTGCAAGCAAGCTCCTGATCGCGCAGAACGCCGCGCGTGCCGGCGTCCCGATGATCGCCTGCATGGGCACGGGCAACAAGCTGGATCCGATGGCGTTCCGCGTGGCGGATCTTGCCAAGACCGCCGTCTGTCCGCTTGCCAAAGCCGTGCGCGTCTCGCTGCGCAAATGCGGCATCCACCATATGAAAGTGGTCTACTCGGAGGAAATTCCCGTCTCTCCCGCACAGATCACCGCAAATGAAGAAGCGTATCTTCAGGAAATGGCGCAGACGCTCCGCGCCGCCTGCCCCGATCGCGCCGAACCCATCATCCGCACGCTCTATCACGCCAGCATGCCCGCCTCCGGACGGTTCGTCCCCGCCAGCGTCTCGTTCGTCCCTCCCGCCGCCGGTCTGCTCCTTGCGTCCGAAGCCGTCGCCGACCTCACCGCCCGCCATACCCCCGTCATTCCGCATTAACGGCGTGCGGGAGTACGAAAGGTACGGCGAAAAGGGGGAAAAAGATAGGGGAAAAGCGGACGGACAAAAAGAAAAAAGCAATTCCACGTCTTTGTAAGGGGAGCCTTTTGCA
>DLLB01000022.1:4891-8034 GCA_002477905.1 Clostridiales bacterium UBA7573
GAAAACTTTGAAATAAAAAGTTTTGGAGGGAGTCAGAGGGAACTTTTTGAAAAAAGTTCCCTCTGGATTTCGTTTTTTTCAGAAAACGCTTGACTTTGCCCTTGGGGAAGGGTTTACAATAGAAAACGGAGGTGATGTTGTGAAAATAAACGATGTAGAAAAAGAAACGGGACTTTCGCAAAAAGCAATTCGGCTCTATGAAAGCAAAGGGCTTCTCGTGATTGCAAGAGACGAGAACGGATACCGCAATTACTCCGATGAAAATATAAAAGTGCTCAAAATCATCAAACGATTCAGAAGCGTCGGCGTTTCGATCGCAGATATCAAGCTTTTTTTATTCGGCGTTATGAGCCTTGAAGAAGTGATGAATAAGCGCAAAGAAGAAATACGGAAGGAAAGCGGGATCAATTCCGAAAAATATCGTATTTGTGAAAAAATATCCGAAAAAACGGACTTTGACGAATTGAACGCAGTCGCATCCTTTACAGAAAAGGAAGAAGATCAGAAGGAGCCACACGGAAATCTGGCGGTGGGGATCGACCTCGGAACCACCACTGTCAGCGCGGTCGTATACGACATAGACAGAAAGAAGCAGATAGAAGCTTACACTATTCCGCATCATGCTTACCTTTGTTCCGATCCTTATTCCGAACAGAGCGTTTCCGTGATTCTGGAGAAATCAGAAAAATTACTTTTTCATATTTTGAACAGCTTTTCCGAAATTGTAAGTATCGGACTAACGGGGCAAATGCACGGCATCGTTTATACGGATGAAAACGGTAATCCGCTTTCCAATCTGATCAACTGGCAGGATAAGCGTGCAGATCTTCCGTTGGAAGGGGGCGAAACGACTTGCGAGCGAATCCGTCGCATGACGGGGGAGTCCATTGCAACCGGGTTCGGACTCGCTACGCATTACTATCATCTGCAAAACCGTCTTGTACCAAAGAATGCGGTCTGTTTTTGCAGCATCATGGATCTTTTCGGCAGGAAAATCTGCAAACTGCAAAAGGTGGTATCGCACACCTCCGTTGCGGCAAGCTTTGGGTTGTTTGATGTCAAAAAAGGTTGCTTTCACAAGAAAGCCTTGTCGCTTCTTGGAATTTCCGACGCTTTTCTGCCTGAGGTAACCGGGGAAAGCGTGATCATCGGCGCATGCAGGGGCATTCCCGTTTCTATTGCGATCGGAGATAATCAGGCAAGTTTTCTCGGATCGGTCGGAACTTCCACGGACGCCATCCTTGTGAACATTGGCACGGGGGCGCAGGTATCGATGGTTTGCAATGACCTGCGCGCCCCTACAAAATTCCGTGGAGATACGGAATTCAGACCGTTTATCGACGGAAAATTTCTCTTTTGCGGCGCGGCGCTCTGCGGCGGGTATGCCTATGCAATGGTGGAAAAGTTTTTCCGGAGTTATCTTGTCAGCGCAGGCATGCAGGACCTTTCGCAATACAAAACCATCAATCAAATTGCGGAAGACGCCTACCGCAAAGGGGAAATGGGACTCGATATTGACGTATCGTTCCTTGGAAAAAGGAGCGATCCGGCTTTGAGAGGCTCCATAAAAAAAATCGACAGACAAAATTTTACGCCCTCCGCGCTTGTGATCGGCGTCCTGAAAGGGATGTGTAACGAGCTTTACGAGCTCTATGAAGCGTTCGGAGAAAAGAAAACGCATATCGTCGCCTCCGGCGGCGCAATCAAAAAGAACGCGGTATTAAAAAATCTCCTCTCCGATCGGTTCGGGATGTCGGTTTCGGTGAATGCCACTGACGAGGACGCCGCTTTGGGAGCCGCGCTTTTTTCGGCATATGCCGCACGAAAGAGGAAAGATCCTTTGGGAAATCTATCATTTTGATTTTTTAATTTTTTATAAAAAAAGGCTGGTAAAAAGAGATGAGAAACCTGAAAATCACGTTCCGCATAACAACGTTTCCGTTTTCTTATGTTTTCCACAGAAACGGAACCAAAACGCTTGCCATCGAAGGCGCGTGTGACGCTTTCACCGTATCTGTTTGGTACGACTTGGAACAGCGTCCGCTTTTTCTGCGCAGTGAAGCCAAGATCGGCGACAAAGTAGAAATTGTTTTACTGGATTACAGAATTGAATTGTACCTGAACGGGGAACTCAAAGACGAGGAATGGCCGGATGGAAACAGATTATTTGATCTCGGAGACACCGTTACGCCGGACGCAGATCTTCACATAAGCGAATTTTTGAAAAAAGAACCCTTGCTTCCAAACGTGCTGGCTACCTTTGAAAACGCAGAGGGATGGCGTCCCCAAAACGGCGTTTTCGTCGGAGACTGTATGCCGTACAGAAAAAATGACGAATACCACGTCTTGTACTTAAAAGACAGGCATCACCACGGAAGCAAATGGGGACTCGGCGCACATCAATGGGAACACATTTCGACGACAGATTTTCAAACATGGCGCATTCATCCGACTGCCATTCCCATCAGTGCGCCTTGGGAAGGCTCTATTTGCACCGGCTCCTGGATTCAAAACGGCAAAACGGAATTTCTCTATTATACCGTAAGACGCGGGAAAGGGTTGCCGGCGCCGATTTGCAGAAGCGTTTCTGCGGACGGGTATCATTTTGTAAAAGATCCGAATTTCGGCTTTACCGTTTCCGAAAAATATCATGCGGCAAGCGCAAGAGATCCCAAGGTGATCAAAGGAGACGACGGGATATTTCATATGTTTCTCACCACAAGTCTTATCAGAGAAAAGAGAGGCTGCCTTGCGCATTTTGTCTCACAGGATCTGGAGGACTGGAAAGAGCTTGACGATCCGATCTATATTGCGCCCGGAGAACAGCAGCCCGAATGCCCCGACTATGTGAAATACAATGGAAGATACTATCTGATCTTCAGTCTCGGAGGAAAGGGACACTACATGATGTCCGACAAACCCTTTACGGATTTCAGAATGCCAAACGCCCCGATGATTCCTTGCGCAAGTGTGCCAAAATGCGCAGAGTGGAACGGAAGATTAATTTTTACGGGTTTTCGCGGGCAAGGCGGTTACGGCGGATGTATGACCTTCAAAGCGGCAACGGCATCCGAAAACGGAGAGCTGATCTTTGCGGATTTTTAATGATCCTTTGCATTTTGTAAGGGGAGCCTTTTGCAAAA
>DLLB01000022.1:8079-28589 GCA_002477905.1 Clostridiales bacterium UBA7573
GAAAACTTTGAAATAAAAAGTTCCCTCTGAAAAATCCGTACCCATAAAAAAGCACACACCTTCCGACTTTTCGGAAGGTGTGTGTCTCTTTTTTGCCGGCAGAAAAGCCCTGCTCCTTACTCTGCAGACGCTTCTTTGGAGCCGCCGTCATCGAGGGTGACGACGACGCGGCGGGAATTGCCGCTGCCAATGGAATGAGAGGAGACGCCGGGAACGGACTGGACCGTGGCGTGGATGATCCGGCGTTCATAGGGATTCATCGGTTCAAAGGTAAAGTTCCGTTCGTTTTTCAGAACCAATTTTGCTTTGCGGACGGCAAGCCGGCGGAGGGTTTCGTCACGGCGGACGCGATATTCCTGCACGTCGAGCTTGATCCGGGGGCTTTCCACCTCGCCGTCCTCATTGCCGCAATGCAGGGCAAGATTGGTGAGATACTGGAGCGCGTCAAGGGTTTCGCCGTGATGTCCGATGAGGACGCTTGCGCTTTCGCCTTCGATGTCAAAGTGCTGTGCGCCGCCGGCGTCCGGCGTAGGATCCAAAAAATACTGCGCTTCGATGCCGAGATTGTCGCAGAGCGTTTTTACATAAGCGACTGCCGGATGGGACAGATCGGCAGGGATCTTCGGCTTCGGGGGCTCTTTCGGAAGTTGGATTTCCGGAAGCTCTTTCGGCTCTTTCTTTTCTTTGGGCTGTCTTTGCGCGCGGGTTCCGTCCTTTTTCGGCGGGCGGGCGCCGCTTTGCGCGGCACGTTCGCGCTCTGCGCGTCTGGCTTCTTTTTCTGCGGCGCGTTTTTCCTGCGCGGCTTTTGCCGCCGCCTTTGCCGCTTTTTCCTCCGGCGTATCCTCGCGTTCAAAGTACACGCGCACTTTGGCAAGGCTCTTGCCGCCGAGTCCTAAAAATCCCTTGCGCTTCGGTTCCTCCAAAACGTCGTATTTGACCTCGTTTACATCGCATCCCAACGCGATCGCGCCTTGGGTAACGGCTCCTTTTACGGTGGTGGAAACCGCAATCGTTTCTTTCATCATGGCTGTTTATTCCCCTTTATCTTCGTCAGTGTGATCTTCCGTGTCTTTGGATTCGGACGCTTCCGCGTCTTTCTTATGATGCGGTGCGTCGTCTTTTTTCAGCGGCGCGGCAAACCGTGCGTCTGCCTTGGTTTCCGCCTCGGCTTCGGCTTCCGCTTCTTCTTTCGCCTGCTTTTCCGCATACAACCGCTGATAATCCTCATTATCTATATAATGGAGAGATTTTCCGCGGCTCTTGGTCGCGTTGCGCTGGGAAAGCGCTTCCGCGCTGGGATTCTGCCCGTTGCGTCTTGCCTGCTTCATCTGCTTCTGCGCTTCGCGCACTTCTTCCTCCGTCACAACGGGGATCTTGAACATCTTGGACAAAATGAACTGCTGGAGTACGCCGAGCAAACTCTGATAGATCCAGTATACCCCGATCACGCCCGGCATCATGAAGGAGAACCACACGCTCATGAGCGGCATCGTGATGTCCATGACCTTCATGGAGCGCGCGGTGTTGTCGTCCATCTGCGGCTGATAGGAGAATTTGCGGGTAAGCTTCATGGAGAAATACTGCGCCGCAAACACCAGAACCGGCAGGATCAGCAGTGCCCACGGTTTCTGAAATCCGGGGGTAAGTCCGAGATCCAAGCCGAAAATTTTAAAGTTCGGCAGTTTGTCAATCAGCGCGCCGACCGAGGAAAAATCCGTGCCGGAAATGGCTTCGGAGAAGGCGTCCGGATTGGCGGTCACCTGCTGGATAATGCTGATGTGGTCAATGTTCGTGCCGGGATCCTTGCCGAGCAATGTCCGCGCAACCACGGCAAGCCGTTCGCACAGCGCCGCGTCCAGTTTGCAGATGTAAGTGAGCGGATACCGGATCACCTGATACATCAGCATAATGATCGGGAGCTGAATAAAGGTCGGCAGACAACCGCTGGCAGGGTTGTACCCTTCCTGCTGATACAGCGCCATGATCTCCTGCTGCATCTTCTGCTTGCTTTCGGGATCGTCGCGTCCGGCATATTTGCGGCGGATCGCCATTTCTTTCGGACGGAATTTCGCCTGCTTGACGGCGTTTTTCTGTTGGCGGATCCCAAGCGGGAACAGTAAGATCTTGAACAGGATCGCAAACAACAACAGCGCAAGCGCATAATTGTGGCAGAAACTGTAAAAGAACGTCAGGATCGTACCAAAAAAGGAGAGTATTGCGTTCATGTGTTTCGTTACCTTTCTTTTTTTGATCAGCCGCGGAAGCGGCAGGACAAGTCGGTGTCGCCTCAAAGGTCAAATTTATGAAACACCTGTCGGGACAGGTCATTTTTACAACATTTTTTCGCGGAGACTGCCCTGAGGGACCTTTTTGAAAAAAGTTCCCTCAGACTCCCTCCAAAACTTTACAGGCACCAAAGTTTTCGCGGGGGATGCAAGGGTTCGCCTTTTCCAAAAGGCACCCGCCTTGCAAAGGCAAAAGATTTTCCCTATTCCGTTTTCCCTTCCGTCGTACTTTCCGTACCCGTTTCCGCCGTACGCTCCGTGCGCTTTTTCCGCCATGGGGGGAGGGGGACGGGATCGAAGCCGCCGCGCGAAAAGGGATTACAGCGCAGAATGCGCCAAGCGGCGAGGAACACACCCAAGACGCCCCACAAGCGGAGCGCGTCCAGCGCGTATTGGGAGCAAGTGGGAAGATAGCGACAGCTTCCCTGCCCTTTCTTGGGCGAAATCCACCGCCGGTATGCCAAAATCGGCAGTTTCAGCACCCACACCACAAGAAAATTACACCAGCGGAGCGGTGCGCACAGAATCCGCAAAAATCGGCGGATCATCGGGGATGACCGGATGGGGGCTCCGACAGGACGGCGGACGCCGTTTGCGGCGTTTTCTCCGCCTTTTTTTCCGTCTTGCCGGAAAATTTCCCGTCTGCCTGTGGAAAACTTTCCTCGTTTTGCAGATCGGAGGCTACTTCGGGCTGTGTTTTGGTTTGCGGCGCCGGCTGTACCGGAGCCGGTGTTTCGGCTTGCGCGGGTGCCTCCGGCTTTGCGGTTGCCTGCACGGGCTTTGTCAGCATGTCCAGCTTTCCGAGCGCGTAGCGCATATCCTGCTTCACCTGCGGGAGCTTTGCCGCGGCGGTCGCGCTTCTGCCGACTAAGACGATCAGAAATCCGCGCGCAACGCCGTTTTCCAGATCAATCTGCCGGTAAGCTTCGCGCAAAAGCCGCTTGATCCGGTTGCGCGTGACCGCGCCGCCCAATTTTTTTCCCACGCTCCAGCCCACGCGGTTGATGGTTTCTTTTTTCGGATGCGCCCGGCGCAGACGCTTTGCGTGCAGATCTTTCAGCACATAGACCGCAACGGTCTTTCCCGCCGCGTGCTTTCCTTTCGCGTAAACCTTCGCGTACAGATGATTTTCCGTGATCGCGTGTGCTTTCACTGCGGCTCTCCCTCCGTTTGCATTCCGAATCTTTGGTCCTTTTTCTTTGGAAAAAAGAAAAACCCCCGAATCGCTTCGGCGGTTTTCCGGCGGCATCCGGCTCGTTTTCCATAAAGACGCGCCGGGGAAATCACGCCGATCAGTAGGTCAGTCTTGCTCTGCCTTTTGCACGGCGGCGAGCCAGAACTTTTCTGCCGTTGGCAGTTGCCATTCTCTTTCTGAAGCCGTGTTCTTTTTTTCTCTGTAATTTCTTCGGCTGATAGGTTCTCAGCATGGAGAAACACCCCTTTCGATGGTTTTTTCCTTTCCGGTAAACATCCGCGCAAACGAAAAATCGGGGATCTTTCGCGGGCGGAACGGTCGGTTATATCCTATTATAAACGATTCCCTACCCGTTTGTCAAGTGGTTTTTCCACTTCCCGAAAGATTTTTTTGAAAAAATCGTACACTTTGCGACACTTTGCTATTGAAAAATCCGTTTGTTTATGTTATACTATATTATAATAGTATATAGAATGGTACGCAGAACGTCCAAAGAAAGGAAATCCTGAAAGTCAGAATGAACAACAACGATGAATTTGCCGCCGTCAAAGCGATCTTGCTCAAGCGGCTGGGCGAGGAATTTGCGCCGGAAGTGCTCTCTTTGTGGTTTGAACCGCTGAAGATCGTTGCCATTGAGGATGAAGTGGTGTTTTTAACCGCACCCTCCAAATTCAAACTCGGCTATATCCAGTCCAAATACCTGCAAAAGCTCAACGACGCGTTTTGCGTCATCCTGCATCCGGGCGTCAGCGTCCATCTGATGTTGGAATCCGATCTGGTCGGCAATCCGGCGTTTTCCGAGGAAGAAGTGCCGGAGGAAACGCCGAAAACCCCTTTGGAGATCGCGGCGGAGGGCAATCTGCCGTTTTCCGCGCCCCGCAAAACGCCGGAGGAAACGGACGAGGAGGAGGACGAGGAGGAAGAAGAAGACGAACGCCTGCACGCCCTCACGCCGGAAGCCAAGGAAGCGGTGGCAAGAGAGCCGTATTCCTTTGAAAACTTCGTCGTCGGTACGTCCAATACCATGGCATACGCCGCCGCGCTTGCGGTTGCGCGTCAGCCGGCGACCGATTATAATCCGCTGTTTATCTGGGGCCCAAGCGGACTTGGCAAGACGCATCTGCTCTATGCCATCAAAAATTACATTCTTGCCACCCGCCCCGGCACGAACATTGTATACGTCAAGGGCGAGGAATTCACCAATCAGCTGATCGAAAGCATCAGTCTCAACCGGATGGCGCGGTTCCGTTCGCAATACCGGCGGGCAGACGTTCTGCTCATCGACGATATTCAGTTCATTGCCGGCAAGGAATCCACCCAGGAAGAATTCTTCCATACATTCAATGCGCTTTACGAGGACAAAAAGCAGATCATCTTAACCTCCGACCAGGCGCCGTTCAATATCAAAACCTTGGAGGATCGTCTGCGCTCCCGCTTTGTGTGGGGCATGACCGCCGACATTCAGCCGCCGGATTTAGAGTTACGGCAGGCGATCTTAAAAAAGAAGGCGGACGCATTCCATGTGATGCTTCCTGCGGATGTGCTTGCTTTCCTTGCAAATAATCTGAAAAACAATATCCGGCAGCTGGAGGGCGCGATCAAGCGCATCGGCGCGCAGGCTTTGCTTTCCGGCAAACCGATCTCCATGGACATCGCCATCAGCTGTACCGCCGATATGCTCACCGGCGCGGAATCCGATACCGCTGTGGTGGATCGCATTCTCAACCGCATCTGCTCCAAATACGGCATTTCGTTGGAGGATCTGAAAAGCTCCAAACGACAGAAACAAATCGCCGTTCCCCGCCATATCTCCATCTACCTGATCCGGGTGCTGACCTCCATGTCTTTCCCCGCCATCGCAAAAATCTTCGGGCGGGACCATTCTACCATCGTCGCTTCCTATCGCTATGTCGAGGATACCAAAAAAACCGATCCCGTCTTTGAACTGGAAGTCAATGAACTTGTCCGCGAGATGAAAGAATAAAGGCGCGGGGTACGAAAGTACGACTTCTCTGAGAGAACTTTTTGAAAAAAGTTCTCTCAGACTCCCTCCAAAACTTTACGGGCAAAAAAGGAAAGGCTCCTGCTTTTCAGTTTTCGCGGGGGATGCAAGGGGGCGCCTTTTGCAAAAGGCACCCGCCTTGCAAAGCAAAAGATTGCTTCTTTCTTTTTGTCCGTCCGCTTTCCCCATGCTCTTTTCCCTTCCGCCGTACCCCCGTACTCCTCGTCCCCACAGCCTCTCCACACGCGGTCCAACAATATTTCCACAGGATTTCCCGTGGAAAGCGGCGGCTTTTCCCTATCCTTTTCCCAACGCATTAAACATTCCAAACGCTTGTCTTAAGGGCAGATTTTGCACTTTCCCACAGTTTCCACAGCCCCTATTACGATTACGACTCCTACGATCCCCTATTCCTATTCCCTTTTCTTCTCTCTGCCCCCTGCGGGGGCGCGAGGGTAAAAGTACGACTTCTCCGAGGGAACTTTTTGAAAAAAGTTCCCTCAGACTCCCTCCAAAACTTTACGGGCAAAAAGGACATATCTTCTTTTTCCAAAGTTTTCGCGGGGGATGCAAGGGGGCGCCTTTTGCAAAAGGCACCCGCCTTGCGAAAGCATAAGATTGCTTCTTTCTTTTTGTCCGTCCGCTTTTCCCCATGCTTTTTTCCTTTCAGCCGTACTTTTTATAAAAATTAAAATATACAAATTCCATCATTTCAGAAAGGATTCAAACTTATGAAGATCAGATTTGACAAAGCGTTACTGCTTGCCACCTTGCTCCCGATGGCGGGTGCGGTGAGCGGACGCAATACCATCCCCGCCATCGAGGGCTTCCATTTTGAGCCGGACGCCGCCGGCGAAAGCTGCACCATTGTCGCTTACGATTTGGAGAAAGGATTCAAGACCGCGATTCCGGCACAGATCGACGAGGGCGGCGACTGTATCATCAACGCGCCGAAGCTGTTACAGATTCTGAAGCTGCTTCCGGAAGGGGAAGTGACCATCGCCGTTTCGGAAAACAAGATCGCCAATATCTCGGTCGGCAAGAGCGAATTTGAGCTTTACGCACTTCCGGGCAAAGATTTTCCGGCGCTTCCGGAGCTTTCCGGCGATAAGGGCTTTTCCATGCCGCAGAAAGTGCTGCGCAAGATGATCGGACAGATTTTCTTCGGCATTGCGCAAAACGACAGCCGCGCGGCACTCAACGGTGCGTACTTCTGCATTGAGGGCGACCGGATCAAGATCATTTCCTGCGACGGCAACCGGCTGGCGATCAAAGAATGCGTCTGCGCATTCGAAAATCACAACGCCGATCAAAGTACCCTGAATTTCCATTTCATCGTGCCGGGAAAGGCTTTGACCGAGCTTTTGAAGATCATCTCCGACAAGGACGATATGGTAAAGATCGTGTTCGGCAGAAAGCACGCGATCTTCTGCGTGGACGGAATGCGTTTCTTCTGCCGGCTTATTGACGGCGAATATATCGAGTATAACCGGTTTATCCCGCGGGAAAACAAAATCTTCGCCACGCTGTCCGCCGGCGCGTTTGTCGGCGCTCTGGAGCGCGCTTCTCTGATTACGGAGGACCGCATTATGGGACAGGTACACAGTATCGTCAAGTGTAACTTTGAGGACGATTTACTGAAAGTCACTTCCCAATCCATCACCGGCAGAGTGTACGATGAGATTCCCATGGTCAAAGAGGGATTGGATTTAGAGATCGGATTCAACTGCAAGGTGCTTCTGGAAGCGATGCGCGCCTGCGACGTCGATACCGTCGATCTGGAGCTGACCTCCGCGCAGATGTGCATGATTATCAAACCCCATGAGAAAAAGGAAGACGAAAACTTCCTGTTCCTCGTCCTCCCCGTCCGTATGAAGGATATGCAATAAGGTACGCTTGTGCGGGAATTCCTCTCAAAACTTTTTATTTCAAAGTTTTCGCGGGGGATGCAAGGGGGCGCCTTTTGTAAAAGGCACCCGCCTTGCGAAGGCAAAAGATTTTCTCTTTCTTCTTGTCCGTCCACTTTTCCCCTTGCTCTTTTTTCCTTTCAGCCGTACCCCGTTCCTCCCATAGCTTTATTTTTCTGAAATTTCAAAGGTTTCAAACGATCATGTATCTGAAAGCGATCTTATTAAAGGATTACCGGAACATTGCTTCCGCGACGGTGATTTTCCTGCCCGGCGTCAACGTATTATACGGCAAGAACGCGGCGGGCAAGACCAACGTCATGGAAGGCGTATACTATTTTGCGCAGGGGCGCTCCTTCCGGACGCCGCGCGAAAAGGAGCTGATCCGGTTCGATCAGCCGTTTGCGCAGATGGAGCTTTTATTCCAGAGCGAAAACGAGCGCACCATGCGCAACAGTGTGAAGTTTACCCGCGAGGGACGCGTTTGCACGCGCGACGGTGCGCCGGTGAAGAAGATGAGCGAATGGATCGGCGATTTTCGGGCGGTATTGTTCGCACCGCAACACTTATCCATTGTCAAGGACGGTCCGGCAGAGCGCAGAAGCTTTCTGGATTTCGCCATTTCTCAGATCAAGCCGGTGTATGTGCAGGTGCTACGGGAATTCAATCAGGTGTTGGTACGGCGAAACGCCATGCTCCGCATTCTGCACGAGGAAGGACTTTCGCTTTTGGATTATCTGCATATCTACACCCAGCGGCTGGCAAACGCGGCAAGCCGCGTGGCGGAAATCCGCACCCGCTATGTGGAATTGCTCAGCCGGGAGGTCAACCGCTTTATGAAAGAGATGTCCGGCGGCACGGAGGACGTGCAGCTGACGTATCTCGGCGGCGGCACGGCGGAGGATTATATCCGCAGAATGCGGGAAGTGCAGGATCGGGAGATCCGCACGGCGCTGACGCAGGTGGGCGTCCACAAAGAGGACATCGGCATCACCATCAACGGCAAAGAGGCGCGCACTTATGCCTCGCAAGGACAACAGCGCAGTATCGCGCTTGCGATGAAGCTGGCGGAGGGGGAGCTTTCCAAGCTCGCCACCGGCGAATATCCCGTGTTTCTGCTGGACGACGTGTTCAGCGAACTGGACGAGAGCCGCAAGCATTATATCATGGAAAAAACCGCACAGGACAAACGACAGCTGGTGTTGACCACCTGCGACGAAAGCGTTTGCCGTATGTGGAAAGACGCAAACGTGTATACGGTGGAGGACGGCGTTTATACGCAGGTGGAACATCCGTCGTAAAGCGCAAACACAGCGAAAACTTGCAGGAATTTACAAAAAAGCAGAAAAATGCAGGAAAGAGAGGGCTTTCTGTGTATATTCGCATAGATCGGGATCGGATTTTGCGGCGGGAGGAAATCGTCGGCATTTTCGATTTAGACGCGGCGGCAGTCGGCGGCGCGACCAAGGGCTTTTTACAGAAAGCCGAAGAACAGAACCAAATACAAACCATCGGCGCGCAGTTACCGAAATCCTTTTTGGTCTGCACCGACGGACGCGTAATCTTTTCCCAATACGCCGCGTCTGTTTTATTGCGCCGTGCAAATACAACCATAGACGATACAAACGGGGAGAAATAATCTCCCGACAGCACCCTTTTCCGTGTCAAACGACCGTCCCGGAAAAGGAAAGACCAAAACCGGGCGGTCGGGAAACGGAAAAAGACATGGCAGAACAAACGTTACATCATGAACACGATCAGCACTATGACGAAAATCAGATTCAGGTGCTGGAAGGACTGGAAGCGGTACGGAAGCGTCCGGGTATGTATATCGGCTCGACTTCCGCGCGGGGCTTACACCATCTGGTGTATGAAATTGTAGACAACTCCATTGACGAAGCGCTGGCAGGCGCTTGCTCGGTGATTACCGTGACTTTGGAAAAGGACGGCTCGGTGTCGGTACAGGACGACGGGCGCGGGATTCCGACGCAGATGCACCATAAAATGGGGATTCCGACGCCGGAAGTGGTATTCACGGTCTTGCATGCAGGCGGAAAATTCGGCGGCGAGGGCTATACCTTCTCCGGCGGTCTGCACGGCGTGGGCGCGTCGGTGGTGAACGCGTTGTCCGAGTGGCTGATCTACGACGACGCGCGGGACGGAAAGCATTACACCGAAAAATTCGTGCGCGGCAAGGTGGCAGAGCCTTACACTTGCGCGGGAGAGACGGAACGGCACGGCTTGTATGTGCGGTTTTTGCCGGACGCGCAGATCTTTGAGACGTTGCAATTTGATTACAATGTGCTTTTGACGCGCTTGCGCGAGCAGGCGTTCTTAAACGCCGGTGTGCGGATCGTTCTGCGGGACGACCGCGGCGAGGAAACGGTGGAGGACGATCTGTGCTATGAGGGCGGAATCCGCAACTTTGTGTCTTTCCACAACGAAAACAAGCACTGCGAGGTTCTGCATCCGGACGTGATCTATATGCGCGCCGACCGCGAGGACAGCGTAGCGGAGGTGGCGCTGCAATATACCGACAGCTATAACAGCACCCTGCTCACCTTTGCCAATAACATTCACACCGCCGAGGGCGGCACGCATGAGACGGGCTTCAAAACCTCTCTTGCCAACGTCATCAACACCTATGCCCGCGCAAAGAATATCTTAAAGGATTCCGATAAGGATTTCACCACGGACGACGTGCTGGAGGGTGTGACGGCAATCGTCAGCGTGAAGCTGCGCGAAGCGCAGTTTGAAGGACAGACCAAAGCGAAGCTCGGCAATTCCGAGATGCGGACGTTTGTCTACGGCATGGTGAAAGAAAAGCTGACGGAATATTTTGACGAAAATCCGGTGGTGGCGCGGTCGATCATCGACAAGGCGCTTGCCGCCTCCCGTGCGCGCGAAGCCGCGCGGAAAGCGAGAGAGATCGCACGGCGCAAGTCGCCGCTGGAAAGCGGCGCGCTCCCCGGCAAGCTCTGGGACTGTCACGAAAAACGCGTGGAAGTGACGGAACTGTTCTTGGTCGAGGGAAACTCCGCAGGCGGTTCGGCAAAGGACGGGCGCGATTCGCGCTTCCAAGCCATCCTGCCGCTGCGCGGAAAAGTGCTGAACGTGGAAAAGAGCCGGTTGGATAAAATCTACGCGAATACCCAGTTGATTCCGATCATTCAGTCGCTCGGATGCGGCATCGGGGAAGATTTTGACATCAAGAAGCTCCGCTATGGAAAGATCATCATTATGGCGGATGCCGATGTGGACGGTTCGCATATCAGCATCCTGTTGCTGACGTTTTTCTACCGGCATATGCCGAAGTTAATCGAGGAGGGGCATGTGTATCTGGCACAGCCGCCGCTGTATAAGGTGTTCAAAGGCGAAAAGGAAATCCGCTACGCCTTCTCCGACGAGGAACGGGATCTGTATATCAAGGAGCTTGGCGGCGAAAAAGTGGAAGCCGAACGGTATAAAGGTCTGGGTGAAATGGATCCGCCCCAGCTTTGGGAAACCACCATGGATCCCGAACACCGTACCATCCTGCGCGTGGAGATCGAGGACGCCATCCAGTGCGATCAGATCTTCTCCGTTCTGATGGGCGAATCCGTCGAACCCCGCAGAGAGTTCATCGAGAAGAACGCGAAATTTGCCGAGAATCTGGACGTGTAAGAGGGAAACCGCACCTTGTTTTCCCTTTTCCAGCGTTTTCGCGGGCGTGCAAGGGGCACCTTTTGCAAAAGGCATCCGATTGGCAGGGTATGCGATTTTTGTTGTTTTAATCCGTACCTCCCCACCCCGCAACCCCTCACCCACATCCGAAAAAAGGAGACGAAAGAAAAAATAAAATGGATAATAAAAATGTAGATTTAACCTTTGCCGGGCAGAAGATCCAAGACGTGCCCATGGGCAAACGTGTGGAAGGCGCTTTTTTACAATACGCGATGAGCGTGATTATGTCGCGTGCGCTTCCGGACGTGCGCGACGGACTGAAGCCGGTACACCGCCGGATCCTATATGCGATGTTTGAAGATCACCTGACCTCCGATAAACCGTTCCGCAAATCCGCGACGACGGTCGGAAACGTGCTTGGACGGTATCATCCGCACGGCGACGCGGCGGTGTACGATTCCATGGTACGTCTGGCACAGCCGTTCTCCCTGCGCTATCCCTTGGTGGAGGGGCACGGAAACTTCGGCAACGTGGACGGCGATGGCGCGGCGGCTTACCGTTATACGGAAGCGCGCCTGTCCAAAATCGCAAACGAAATGCTGTCGGACCTGGACAAAGAAGTGGTGGATTTTGTCCCCAACTTTGACAATAAACTCCGCGAACCGTCGGTTCTGCCCTGCCGCTACCCGAACCTGCTGGTCAACGGTACCGTGGGCATTGCGGTCGGTATGGCGACCAACATCCCGCCGCACAATCTGGGCGAGGTCATTGACGGTACCATTTATCTGATGGAACATCCGGACGCGACGATTCCGGAATTGATGCAGTTCATCAAAGGACCGGACTTCCCGACGGCGGCGACCATCTACGGACTCAATGGCATTGTAGACGCCTACACGACCGGACGCGGGAAAGTCATGGTGCGCGCCAAGGCGGATTTAGACGAGGAACACCACCGGATCACCGTCACGGAGATCCCGTACATGGTCAACAAAACCAACCTGGTCGAATCCATTGCGGACTGCGTGAAAGACAAGCGCATTGAGGGCATCCGCGATATGCACGACGGCAGTGGCAAGGACGGTATGCAGATCGTCATCGACTGCCACAAGGACGCCAATTTGCAGATCATCTTAAATCAGCTTTACAAATACACACAGATGCAGGACACCTGCGCGATTAATATGCTGGCATTGGTCGGACCGGAGCCGAAGGTGCTGAATCTGAAGCAGATTCTGGAATACTACATTGCGCATCAAGAAGAAGTCATCACCCGCCGCGTGCAGTATGATCTGGATAAGGCGCTGCGCGAAGCGCATATCAACGAGGGCTATAAAATCGCCATCGACTTCATCGACGAAGTGATCGCGATCATCCGGCGCAGTGAAAACGTGGCGGCGGCAAAGATCGCGCTCTCCGAACGCTTCTCTCTCACCGACGCGCAGGCGCAGGCGATTGTGTCCATGACGCTGGGCAAGCTCTCCGGCATGGAGCGGCAGAAGGTGGAGGAACGCCTTGCCGAGCTGCATGCAAAGATTGAGGAATATCAAGGAATCTTGGCAAGCGAGGGCAAGGTCAAGGACATCATCAAAACCGAAATGACCGAGATCAAGCGGCGGTACGCCGACGCGCGGCGCACGCAGATTGTCGCTTCTACCGAGGAGATCGTACTGGAGGATTTGATTGAAAAGCATACCTGCGTGATTACCATGTCCCACACCGGCTATATCAAGCGGATGGCGTCGGATATTTACACGGCGCAGCACCGCGGCGGCAAGGGACTGATCGGCATGACCACCAAGGAAGAAGACTTTGTGGAGCAGGTGGTGGCGGTGCATTCGCACGACTATATTCTGCTGTTCACCGACACCGGAAAGATTCATGTGCGCAAGAGCTATCAGATTCCGGAGGCGGGCAGAACCGCCAAGGGTACGAGCATCGTCAATGTGTTGGAATTGGGCGAGGGCGAAAAGATCACCGCTATGGTGTCCGTGCCGGCGTTCTCCGATACGCTGTATCTGACGATGGTGACGAAAAAGGGCATTATCAAGCGCACGCTGTTATCCGAATATGAATATGCGCGGCGCGGCGGGAAGATTGCCATTCATCTGGCGGAGGACGATAAGCTGGTCAATGTGCTCTGCACCGGCGGCGCGGACGATCTGATGATCGCGTCGAAGAAGGGCAACGCCAACCGCTTCCATGAAAGCGCGGTACGCGCGGTCGGACGGACTGCCGGCGGCGTGAAAGGTATGAATCTGGAGGACGGCGACGAGGTGATCGGCGCGCTGAAGGTCGAAGCGGATAAGACGGTTCTGACCATTACGGAAAACGGCTTTGGCAAGCGCACGTCCTTTGCCGAATACAATGTCCGCGGACGCGGTACGCGCGGCGTATTCTGCCACGCGCTTTCGGAAAAGACAGGCGATCTGTGCGGCTTTGCGGCGGTCAAAGAGGACGACGATCTGGTGATGATGACGGCGCAGGGACAGATGATCCGGATGCCGGTTTCGGATATTCCGGAATACCGGCGGCAGACCACGGGCGTCATTGTGATGCGTCTGGAAGAAGGCGACAGCGTTTGCGGCTTTGCGCGGATTCCCATGGAAGTGGACGAACCGGCGGACGCGGACGGTGCGGAAGAACCGGAAAATCCGGAAGATCTGACAGAAGCTGAGACACAAGTAGCTGCCGATTCCGAGACGGAAGCAGAAAAACCGGACGGAGATTCCGAAAATGAGTAAAATTTTGTACCGTTTGTGTGCTAAGATACAGGGGAAGGGAGCCGGATGGCGAAAAACCTTGGGCTTGTGTCTTTGTGCGGTCTGGATATTCGTGGGGCTGACGGGGTGCGGAAACGCCTCCGTCCCGGACGCGCAAAGCGCGCTTTGCGAACAGTTTGCGCAAGCCCGCACGCTGTATTTTGCGGTCTATGGGGATGGCTTTGCTTATGATGAGACGGTGGAAATTCCGTCGAGTACCGCGGCGTTCTATGTCAGGGTAACGGAGGACGCGCCCTACCAGAGCTGCGCGGCGTTCCGCGAAGCGATCCGCAAGACCTACACCGCGTCGCAGGCGGAAACCCTGTGTTATCTTGCGTTTGACGGGGATACCGAAAACGGCATTTCCCCCCGCTACAAGGATGACGAGGACGGAAAGCTGTGCGTGAACGTCAAAATGACGCCGCTTTTGCCGGGCATCGGGGCTACGGCAGATTTGACGCGCGTCACGGGCGAAGCGATCAGCAACTATGCGGTGCGGTTTACGGTGTTGTTTTCTGCGGGCGGGGTGGAAATTCCCCAAAGCGTGACCATGCAGAAAGAGGACGGCGTGTGGAAATTTGATTCTCCGCCGTACTGTTCGGAAAATCCGGTTTGAAGCGGACGGCTCCCTTTCCTATTTTGCAGATTTGAACAAGCAGGAGGAGATAAGTATGGCAAAGGCAAGTGAAAAGAAATCCAAGAAAAAAGACGCGGCGAAGGGCGAAGCGGAGGAATCCTCCCTCGAACTCTCCACGCCGGAAGCGAAAAAGAAAGCGCTGGAGACGGCGATTGCCAAGATCCGTCGGGATTACGGCGAGGGTACGATCATGCGGCTGGGCGAAAATACGCACATGAACGTGCAGGGGGTTTCCACAGGCTCCCTGACATTGGATCTTGCGCTTGGCATCGGCGGCGTACCGCGCGGGCGGATTGTGGAGATCTACGGACCGGAATCTTCCGGTAAAACGACGGTGGCGTTACATGTGGCGGCAGAGGTGCAGAAAGCGGGCGGCATCGCGGCGTTTATCGACGTCGAACACGCGCTGGATCCGGTCTATGCGAAAGCCCTCGGCGTGGATATTAACGATTTATTGGTGTCTCAGCCGGATTCCGGCGAGCAGGCGCTGGAAATTACGGAAGCGCTGGTGCGCTCCGGCGCGGTGGACGCGGTGGTTATCGACTCGGTGGCGGCGTTGGTCACACAGCAGGAAATTGACGGGGAAATGGGACAGGCGCAGGTGGGTGCGCAGGCGCGTCTGATGTCGCAGGCAATGCGGAAGCTGGCGGGCGAAGTGGCAAAATCCAACTGCGTGGCGGTGTTCATCAACCAGTTGCGCGAAAAGGTCGGCATTGTCTACGGCAATCCGGAGGTGACGCCCGGCGGGCGCGCGCTGAAATTCTATGCTTCCGTGCGTATTGAGGTGCGCAAGAGCGAACAGATCAAAAACGGCGCGGAGATCGTGGGCAACCGCGTGAAGTGCAAAGTGGTGAAAAATAAGGTGGCGCGTCCGTTCGGCACGGCGGAGTTTGATCTGCTCTACGGCAAAGGAATCTCCAAGGTCGGAGAGGTGCTGGATCTCGGCGTACAGCTTGAGATTTTGGAGAAAAGCGGCGCGTGGTACAAATACAACGGCGAGCGCATCGGACAGGGACGCGAAAAGGCGAAAGAATTTTTGGAACAGCATCCCGACTGGATGGCGGAAATTGAGCAAAAGGTCAAGGAAAACATCGGGAAACTGGATATGATAGAAGAAGGTCTTGCAGACGCGGATAACGAAGTGGACGATGACGAGCCGTTCGACATCACGTTAGTGGCGGGCATTGACGAAGATGACGCATAAGGATTGGCATCCATCGGCGCAGGCAGAAAGGATGTCGGCGGCGCAAAACGCCGGCGCACGTAGCGAGGAGCCGGCAGAAGCGTCAAAAACCGACGACACGGACGACGCACGGACAGCACTCACGGCGCAGATGCGCGAAGCGCGGAAGAAGCGTGCGGCGTGCAGTGCGCTCCGCATGCAGGGGTATCAGGAAAATTCTGGACGGCGGTTGCGGGAAAAGCTTACGGCGAAAGGATTTTCGGAGGAGGAAACGGACTACGCGCTTGCGTATCTTTCCAAACACGGCTACTTAAACGAGGAAACGGCGATCGCGCATTTGGTGGAATATCAGGCGCATACGCGGCTCTACGGCAAACGCAGAATCGTGCAGACGCTGATGCAGAAAGGGTATTCCCGCGCACAGATTGCCGCCGCGCCGTTTGATGAGGTGGACTTTTTCGCCGTCTGCCGCCGCCGCGCCGCGCGCTATCGGCTCTATGACGAAACCGGTATGCTCCCGAAAAAATCCGTGGACGCGCTTCTGCGCGCCGGATTCTCTTTTGCCGAGATCCACGCTGCCGAGAAAGACGCGGCGGGGAACGGCTAAAGAGGTACGAAGGTACGGTGGAAAAGGGAAAAAAGGCATCGGGGAAAGCGGACGCCTTTGCAAGGCGGGTGCCTTTTGCAAAAGGCGCCCCCTTGCATCCCCCGCGAAAACTTGCAATCGGGGAAAATACGGTGTGTTCTGCCCGAAAAGGGCTGGAGGAAATTTCCTCTTAAAATATAGCCCATGAATAAAGAAAGGGAAGCAGATTGATGAAAGCAGAAGACAGGGCAAGGTACAAAGTGGGATTTGTCTCGCTTGGGTGCCCGAAGAATCAGACAGATACGGAAGTGATGCTGGCGTCGCTTGCGGCGGCGGGATATGCGATCACGCCGGACGAAACGGAAGCGGACGCGGTGGTAATCAACACCTGCGGCTTCATAGAAAGCGCGAAGCAGGAGTCCATCGACAACATTTTAGACATTGCGTGGCTGAAAACGAATGCGAAGCTCAAAGCCCTGATTGTGGCGGGGTGTCTTGCGGAGCGTTACCGGACGCAGATCCGGCAGGAGATGCCGGAGGTAGACGCGGTGATCGGCAAAGGCAGTATGCACGAAGTGGTGGAGGCGGTGGATCGCGCGCTTTGCAAAGAGCCGTATGAATCGTTTGGCGATAAGAACGCCGCGCCGCTCGGCGGCGACCGGATCTTAACGCAGGAGCCGTCCACGGTCTACCTGAAGATTGCGGAAGGGTGCGACAACCGCTGCACCTACTGTGCAATCCCCGACATCTGCGGGCATTACCGTTCCCGTCCGATGGAAGAACTGGTGAAAGAAGCCAAGGACATGGAATCCCTCGGCGCAAAGGAACTGATTCTCGTGGCGCAGGACACGACGCGCTACGGCGAAGATCTTTACGGCAAGCGCATGCTGCCGGAGCTTTTGCAAAAGATCACCGCGGCGACCACGATTCCATGGATCCGCGTGTACTATTGCTATCCGGAGGCGATTTCGGACGAACTGATCGCGGAGCTGCGCGACAATCCGCGCATTGTGAAGTATGTCGATATGCCCATTCAGCACATCAGCGACCGGATCTTAAAGCGCATGAACCGCCGCGGCGGCAAGGCGTCGATTCTCTCCGCAATCACGCGTTTACGCGCGGCGATGCCCGACATCACCCTGCGCACCACCCTGATCTGCGGCTTCCCCGGCGAGACGGAGGAAGATTTTGAAGAATTGTGCGCGTTTGTACGGGATACGAAATTTCAGCGGCTGGGCGTATTTGCTTATTCGCGCGAAGAAGATACGCCGGCGTATGATTTTCCGGATCAGATCGACGAGCAGGTGAAGCAGGACCGGTGCGATTTGCTCATGCAGGAACAGATGGAGATTCACGCGGCGTACAATGCCGAAAAGCTCGGCAAAACGCTGACGGTGCTGTGCGAGGGATACGATCCGGTTTCCGAAGCGTTTTACGGCAGAAGCGAGGCGGACGCGCCGGAGATCGACGGCAAGATTTATTTTACCGCGAAAAAGCGGAAGAAAGCCGGCATGTTTGTGCCGGTGAAGATCCGTGAAGTATTGGATTATGATTTGATCGGCGAAGCCGAAGAACCGCAGGATGCAGATGGAGGAACCGTATGAGAAAGATGAATCTCCCCAATCGCTTAACCATTTCCCGGATGCTGATGATTCCGGTCTTTTTGGTGTTTGTATTGTTTGATTTCGGCTGGGAGCCGGAGTTCCTTTGGCGCGTGATCGCCACCGCGGTGTTTATTCTCATCGCGCTGACGGATCTTTTGGACGGAAAAATTGCCCGCGCACGGGGGCTTGTGACAAATTTTGGCAAGTTTCTGGATCCGCTTGCGGATAAACTGCTGATCTTCAGCGCGTATCTTGCGTTGACTTTCCGCTTTACCAAAGAATACGGCGCGTGCGCGTATACCTATGTGCTGGTTTGGGCGACGTTTCTGATTATGTTTCGGGAACTGGCGGTGACGTCTATGCGGATGGTCGTTTCCAAAAGCAGCGGGATCGTCATTGCCGCAAACTTTGCCGGAAAAGCCAAAACCATGGCGCAGGTTGTGTGCGTCTGCTATATGCTGATGGAGCCGGTGCTGTTCTGCTGGTTTGCGCCGTTTGGCGAGTGGCATATCCTGTCGTATGTCATTTTGGGTATCACCCTGTTTTTGACGATCTATTCCGGCATTAAGTATTTCCTTGCCTACCTGCCCGCGATGCGCCCCGACCAATAAGGGGACGCGGATTTTTCGCGGGGACTTTTGAAAAAGCCCCCCGGCAACCCTTTTCGGGCAGGATACGCATGGAACCCACGTTTTCGCGGGGGATGCAAGGGGGCGCCTTTTGTAAAAAGGCACCCGCCTTGCAAAGGCAATCCCTTTTTCCTTTGTCCGGATCCCCTGTTTGCCCTCCGCCGTCCCCTCGTCCCGTACCCCGACTGATACAAGGAGAAGATCATGAGCAGATATTATCAAGAAGAAATTGAAACGATGCCGGCGGCAGAGCTTGCGCGCATGCAGGAAGAAAAGCTCCGCCGGCAGGTGCGCCATGTTTACGCGCATGTGCCGTATTATCGGGCGAAGATGGACGCCTGCGGCGTGAAGCCGGAGGAGATTCAGACGCTTGCCGACGTGCGCAAACTGCCGTTTTTGTCCAAACATGACCTGCGGGAAACGTACCCGTACGGGATGCTTGCGGTTCCGCTTGCGGACTGTGTGCGGATTCAGTCCACCTCCGGTACGACGGGGCGGCGCGTGATCGCATTCTACACCCAGCAGGATCTGGATCTGTGGGAAGATTGCTGTGCGCGCGCGATCGTTGCGGCAGGCGGAAGCCGGGAGGATGTGTTGCAGGTGTGCTACGGGTACGGGCTGTTCACCGGCGGCGCCGGTATCCATGGCGGCTCGCACAAAGTGGGATGCCTGACGCTTCCGATGTCCAGCGGCAACACGGAGCGGCAGATCCAGTTTATGATGGATTTGCGCTCCACGATTCTGTGCTGTACGCCGTCTTACGCGGCATATCTTGCGGAGGCGCTTGCGGAAGCCGGATACAAGCCGGAGGACAATGCGCTGAAAAGCGGGATTTTCGGCGCGGAGCCCTGGACGGAAGAAATGCGCAAGAATATTGAAGCCGCGCTCGGCATCAAAGCCTACGACATTTACGGACTGACGGAGACTTCCGGTCCGGGCGTCGCGTTTGAGTGCGAAGTGCAGGACGGGATGCACATCAACGAGGACCATTTCCTGGCGGAGATCATTGATCCGGACACCGGAGAGGTCCTGCCGGACGGCGCGGAGGGAGAGCTGGTGTTCACCGCGCTGGATAAGGAAGCGTTTCCGCTACTGCGCTATCGCACCCGTGACATCTGCCGCCTGACGCGCGGAAAATGTGCCTGCGGCAGAACGCATGTCAAAATGTGCAAGCCGATGGGACGCAGTGACGATATGATGATTATCCGCGGCGTGAACGTGTTCCCGTCGCAGATCGAGACGGTGCTCTTACAGCAGGGCTATGCGCCGAACTATCAGATTGTGCTGGATCGCGTGAACAATACCGATACCTTTGACGTGATGGTGGAACTTGCGGCGGATCAGTTTGACGATACCGTGCGGGCAATCGCGGCGAAGGAGCGGGAATTGGAAGGCGCGCTTCAGAATATGTTGGGGATTCATCCGAAAGTGCATCTGGTCGAGCCGAAAAGCATTGCGCGCAGCGAGGGCAAAGCGGTGCGGCTCATCGACCGGAGAAAATTACACGACGAAACCCCGAAACCGAAGGCTTAAAGGAGGTACGGCATGGCAATTCGACAGATTTCCGTATTTGTGGGAAATGAAAAAGGCGCGCTGTGCGCGCTGACCGGCGCGCTTGCGGAAGCGGGCGTGAATCTCCGCGCATTGTCTGTGGCGGACACGCAGGATTTTGGCATTTTGCGATTGATCGTGGACGATCCCGACCGCGCAAAGGCGGTGCTGGAAGCAAACGGGAAGATCGTCAGCGTGACGAATGTGGTGGCGGTGTCGATTCCCGACGAACCCGGCGGTCTTGCACGGGTGCTGTCGATTCTGCGCGACGCGGACATCAATCTGGAATATCTTTATGCGTTTGTCGCGCCGAGCGGCGGGCATGCGTCCCTGGTTCTGCGCGTTGCGGATAATGCCGCCGCGGAAGCCGTCCTTGCACAAAACGGGATTCCGCTGGAGTAAGGAACGGCGCAAGAACTCTCCCCTTTCCAACCCTTTCCGGACAGAACGCGCCGTATTTTCCCTGCTTGCAAGTTTTCGCGGGGGATGCAAGGGGGAGCCTTTTG
>DLLB01000022.1:28669-54331 GCA_002477905.1 Clostridiales bacterium UBA7573
AAAAGGCTCCCCCTTGCAAAGGCAAAAGATTTCTTCTTTCTTCTTGTCCGTTCGCTTTTCCCAATGTCCTTTTCCCTTTTCAGCCGTACCCTTGTATCCCCCTTGCAAAAGACTATCCCCGTATTCTTTCGTACCTCTGAACGATTTGAAAAAGGAGTCGCCTATGAAAATTCTGATTTTATTTACCGGCGGAACGATTGGCAGCGCGGTGGAGCCGGCAGGCGCCGGCGCGACGATCTCGCTTGCCAAAGACGGCAAATACAAGCTCCTTGCGGCGTACCGTGCGCAGACGCACGATGACGCGGAGTTTGACACTGCCGAACCCATGCGTATTCTGAGTGAGCAAATGACGCTTGCAAACGAAGCCGCGCTGATCGCGGCGGTCAAAGACGCGCTCCCGCGTTATGACGGAATTGTGGTGACGCACGGAACGGATACGCTTGCGTATACCGCGGCGGCATTGTCCTATGCGTGCGGGCTTTGCAAGACGCCGGTGGTGTTGGTGTCCTCCGGCTATGTGATCGGCGATCCCCGTGCAAACGGCGTGGACAATCTTGCCGCCGCGCTTGCGCTGATCCGCAGTGGGCGCGGACGGGGGGTGTATGTGAGCTATCGCAATACGGGTGCGCCGTGTACGCTTTACCGTGCATCGCGGTTGCTTATGCATCAGGCGTTTTCCGATACCGTGTTTCCGCTCGGCGGCGCACCGTTCCTGTTTGCGGCAGACGAGATTGTGCCGGTCCCCGGCTATACGGAACAGCCGGACGGCAGGGCCGCGCTCTGCGCGCCGCGGCTTGCCGAAATGCAGGGGCGCGTTTTGCAGATTTTCCCGACGCCGGCGCTGGTTTATCCGGATGTGCCGAAAGAAGTCGGCGCAATTCTGCACCACACTTACCACAGCGGTACCCTGCGCACGGACGCGGCGTTTGCCGCGTTCACCGCGGATATGCGGGCGCGTGGAATCCCCGTGTTTGTTTCCGGATTTCCGGACGGCGTACCGTATGAATCCACGACCGCTTATACCGACGCCGGTGTGCGGCTGTTGCCGCATCTTTCTCCGCTCGCCGCGTTTGTCAAGCTGACAATGCTGCTTGCCTCCGATGCGCCGCTCTCCGATGTTGCGATCCCCCTCGGCGGCGATCTGTAAGGACGAAAAGCACGGATTTTTTGGGAGGAAACTTTTTTGAAAAAAAGGCATCTCCGTTCCTGCATGGCGGACGGGGGCGCCTTTCTTTTTTTTTGCAGAAAAGTTTTCGCGGGGGATGCAAGGGGGAGCCTTTTGTAAAAGGCTCCCCCTTGCAAAGGCAAAAGATTTCTTCTTTCTGCTTGTCCGTTCGCTTTCCCCAATGTCCTTTTCTCCTTTTCAGCCGTCCCCTCGTACTTCTTCCCGAAAATAGGGGTTGCAATTCGGGGGAATTTGTAGTATAATGAGGGGAAAGAGAGACAAGCACGCAGGAGGTGCGGAAAAGATGGAGCGGGAGAGCAAAGAAAATTACTACTTGGACATTGCGCAGACGGTTGCGGAGCGTGCGACGTGTTTACGGCGGCGCTTTGGCGCGATCATTGTGAAAAACGACAACATCCTTTCCACGGGGTACAACGGTGCGCCGCGCGGGCGCAAAAACTGTTCCGATCTGGGATTTTGCATGCGGGAGAAGCTGAACATCCCGCGCGGGGAGCGGTATGAGCTCTGCCGGTCGGTGCATTCGGAGCAAAACGCGATCATCGCGGCGGCGCGGGAGCAGATGCTGGGCGCGACCTTGTATATGGTTTGCGTAGACGCGCAGACAAACGAAGTGGTCAGCGGCACCAATTCCTGCGCCATGTGCAAACGCGCGATCATCAACGCAGGCATTGAAACGGTCGTCATCCGGGACACCGCCAAGACGTTTCGGACGATTGCGGTCGAGGACTGGATCACGCAGGACGATTCCCTGACCGGGACGTTCGGTTACTGAGCGCATGCACTACCTCCTCACACCTATGTGCGCGGCAGACATCGCGCCGCTGACGGCGCTGGAGCGTTCGATCTTCTCCGATCCGCACGAAACCTCCGACTTCCCCACGCTGCCGTCGCTTTCCTATGCGCGGGTGCTGTGCGCGAAAGCGCCGGACGGGCAACCCGTCGGCTATGCGGTTGCTTATTGCATTGCGGACGAGTGCGAACTGCTCCGTGTGGCGGTCGCGCCGGCGTGGCGCGGGCAAGGCATTGCCAAAGCGTTGTTGCACCGCTTATTTTCCGAAGCGCAGGCGCAGGGCGCACAGCGCTTCTTTCTGGAAGTCCGCGCGTCCAATACGGCGGCGCGCGCTTTATATGCCGCGCTTGGATTCACCGTTTACAGAGAAAAACCTTCCTATTATAATAACCCGCCGGAAACGGCGGTCTTTCTGCGGGCGCAAGCTCCGCTTTTCCGAACGGACTCAGAAAGGACCGGCTGATTTATGCGTATTCTCAGTTTTGAAAGCTCCTGTGACGAAACCGCCGCCGCGATTGTGGAGGATGGCAGAACCATCCTTGCCAACATTGTGGCGTCGCAAATTGAAATTCATGCGCTGTACGGCGGCGTCGTGCCGGAGATTGCCAGCCGTGCGCACACCGAAGCCATTTCGCGCATCACCTATCAGGCATTGGAGGCGGCGCACCTCACCATGGCGGACATCGACGCCATTGCCGTCACGGCAAAACCGGGCTTGGTGGGCGCGCTCCTTGTCGGCGTAAGCTTTGCCAAAGCGCTTGCCTATGCCTACGGCAAACCGCTTGTGCCGGTGCATCACATTCTGGGGCACGTCGCGGCAAACTATCCGGTGCATCCGGAGCTAACGCCGCCGTTCCTTGCGCTGGTCGCTTCCGGCGGGCACACTTCCATCTTGCGCATGGATTCCTACACGCAGGCGCACACCATCGGCAGAACGCGCGACGACGCGGCGGGCGAAGCGTTTGACAAGATCGCGCGGGTGAT
This sequence comes from Clostridiales bacterium UBA7573, assembly GCA_002477905.1. Lineage (GTDB taxonomy): Bacteria > Bacillota > Clostridia > Oscillospirales > CAG-272 > UBA7573. The sequence continues at coordinate 31,630 of DLLB01000022.1, forward strand.
GGGCATGCCCTATCCCGGCGGCGCGGCAATGGACAAGCTTGCAAACGAGGGTAATCCGCACGCCATTGCGTTTCCGTCCGCGGCAATCGCGGGGGACAACTTCGATTTTTCGTTCAGCGGACTGAAAACCGCCGCGTTAAACGAGATTCACCGTTTGGAACAACTTGGCAAGCCACTCTCCCGCGCGGATCTTGCCGCGTCCTTCACGCGTGCGGTGACGGATTCCATCTGCAAGAAGATCTCCATGGCGATAGCTGCCACAGGCGCGCCGGCGTTGGTGGTCGCGGGCGGCGTGAGCGCCAATTCGCATCTGCGGGAAGCGCTGACCAAAACCTGCGCGGCGCACGGGTGCAAGCTGTATCTGCCGCCGCTCTCCCTGTGCGGCGACAACGCGGTGATGATCGGCGCGCAGGGGTATTACGAGTACCTTGCCGGACATTTTGCCGACCTTACGCTGAATCCTGAACCGACGGCAGAGCTGTGAGGAACCGGCAAGCGAAAATTCCTGTTTTTAACTTCCGTGGAAAGCGTCCCGCACGGGATTTTCCACAAATCAAAACAAATCAGAAAACAATGAGTTTTCCACAGGTTTGTGGAAAACTTTGTGGAAAACCAAAAAATCAAAGAAAATGCCGAAAGATTTCCCGGATTTTTCCCCAAACGCTGTGGAAAAGCCGGTGGAAAAACGGAAAAATCGCAGTTTTTTCGAAAAAACCGCAAAAAACCGTTTCCAATTCCGGAATATCTGTTCGGGCGCAAAGGAGGGCGCGTATGGAATTTCATTATCAGAATGCGGTGCTGAATGTGCCGGGGGCGGTCGTGCCGCTTTTGCCCAGCGCGTCCGCGCGGGATCTGCGGGTGTTGCTTGCGCTTTGTGCATCCGAAACGCCCGAACAGGCGGCGCAGCGTCTGCAACTGCCGCAGGCAGAGGTGACGGCGGCAATTTCTTTTTGGCAAGCCGCGGGAATTTTGACGGCTTCTCCGGATTCTTGTTCGCAGACGCGTTCCTCCGCACCGGCTCCGGCACAGGATCTGCATGCGTCCGACGCGCAAATGCCGCAAACGGCGCAGACGCTCCAGACGCCGGCGACTTCCCCCGACGCGCCGAAACGCGGGATACCGCGCAATGACGAGATCCCGAATTACACCGGCGCCGCGCTTGCGGCGTTGCTGAATCAAAACGGCGGCGCGATCAAAACCATGATCGAACAATGTCAGGAGCTTGCCGGAAAAATTTTCAATGTAACGGAGATCCGGCGCCTGGTCGCGCTGTGCGATCTGTACGGCTTAGACGCGCCGTATGTACTGACCGTGTATGCCTACTGCAAAAAGAAAGGCAAGACCTCGGTGGCGTATGTGGAAAAAACTGCGATGAGCCTGTTTGCCGAGCAGATCGACACCCTGCCGAAGCTGGAAGCGTATTTGCAGGCGCGCAGTGCGGCGGATACCCTGGAGCCGACCTTGCGCCGGTTGCTGGGATTGGGGGAACGGGCGCTGACCGCAAACGAAGCAAACGCGGTGCTGGAGATCGCCCGTCTGCCGTATCGGGGCAATCTGTTAAAGCTGGCGTACGATTCGATGATGCAATCGGTCAGCCGTCCGTCGTTGTCCTATTTGTACCGGATCTTAAAACGCTGGCAGGACGCGGGACTGTCCGACGAGGCAGAGATTTTGCGCGAACAGGCGGCGTTCCGCGAAAAGCAACAGGCGGCGCACGAGAAAAAACCGCGCGTGAAATCCGCAGACAAGCGCGGTGCGTCCGCGCCCTCCTTTGCGGTGGACGATTTCTTTGCCGCCGCCATGGCGCGTAGCTATGACAGTCTCCGCAAAGAGGCAACGCCTGTGGCAGAGACGGAAAAATCGTCTGAAACCGCGCCGAAAGACGGCTCCGACCGTTTTGAAAATTAAAATAGAAAAATTGTTTTTCTACATAAAATAGTATAAAAATCGGAAAGCATAGATTTGAAAACAGAAATTGCGGTTGAAAAAATCGGTTTGCAGAAGCAATCTGTGCAAAAAAGCAGCGATCTTGCGCAAAGGAGCCCTTTCTTGGTTTTGAAAACCGAAACATTTTTCGAAAACAAGCCGAAAGGATAAGCGAATCAAACAATTCAACATCCGAAAAACGAAAATGCGAAGCGGAGGAAGCAAAATGGCATATCAGCAGGAAGCCTACCGGCGGGTACGGCAGGAATATGAGGAAAAAGCACAGCGCGCCCGCGCGGACGCGGATTTGCGCACAGAAAAAATGCATCGGCTTCTGCCCGCGTTAAAAGAGCTGGACGCACAGCTCTATCACACGTCCGTGAAAATCTTCGATGCGCTGCGCGCGCAAAATCCGCAGGAAAAACTCGCGCAGGTGCGCGCAGAAAACGAAGCCCTGCTTGCCAAACGGGCAAAATTGCTCACCGATCACGGCTACGCCGCCGACTGTACGGACGTGCATTACGCCTGCAAGGCGTGCGGCGATACGGGCTTTGTCGGTACGCAAATGTGCGATTGTATGCGGCGGCGGCTGATTGCCGCCTGCTATGACTGCGCGGGGATTTCCGCGCTTGCGGCAAAGCAGGATTTCTCCAATTTCTCTCTGCGCTATTACGCACGCAATCCGGAGGATCTTGCCAGAATGGAAGAAAATTTCCGCACCTGCAAGGAATATGCGGAAAATTTCCCGCAGGTCGCCGAAAAAAATCTGTTGTTGATCGGCGGCACGGGGCTTGGGAAAACCCATTTATCGACATCTATGGCAAAGAAACTGATCGAAAACGGGCATGACGTGGTATACGTCAGCGCGCAAAGCCTGTTTGCGGATTACGAATTTGAACGGTTCGGACGTTCCTACGGCGATCATTCGCCGTCGCGCACCGCGCGTTATGACACGGCGGAAGTGCTGATCGTGGACGATCTCGGCACGGAAATGCAGAATCAATTTACAATCGCCGCGTTGTACGCGGTGCTCAACGGTAGACTCAGCCGGGGGCTTCCGATGATCCTGAACACGAATCTGACGCAGAAAGAGCTATTGTCCGCCTACGCCGACCGCATCACCTCCCGTTTGATCGGGGAATTCCGGATTTTGTGGTTTTCGGGAGAAGATATTCGGTTGCAAAAGCTCCGCGAACGTTGAGCATATAGATTTGATTTATAAAATAAAATAATCAAGAAAGACTAAAAATAAGAAAGAAAAACAAAACAGAATTTGATTTTCAAAAGAACAAGCCGGTGCGGATCCCGTATCCGGTCTGCTTTCTGATTTTGAAAATCAAAACAACAAAGAAACGGGAATTTCAGGGGTAAAAAGCAAAAATTATGCGAAACGAACTTTTATTACTTGCCAGTATCGTGGTGCTGTACGGCGGCATTTTGTTCTGCTACCGCTTTTTCGGCAAGAGCGGACTGTACGCGTACACCGCGGCGACCACCATCCTTGCCAACATCGAAGTGATGATTCTGGTGCAGGCGTTCGGCATGGAACAGACGTTGGGGAATGTGCTGTTTGCCACGTCGTTTGTCATCACCGACATCCTCAGCGAAAACGAAGGAAAGAAGGAAGCCGACCGCGCGGTGTTTGCCGGAATTTCCATTTCCGTATTATTTTTACTGGTCACGCAAAGCTGGCGGTTGTTTGTGCCGGCGGCGTCCGATACCGCATGGGCGCACCTGGACGCATTGTTTGTCCGCACGCCCCGCATGCTTGCCGCGAGTCTCGGCGTGTATATTATTGTCCAGTATCTGGACGTGTTCCTGTACCATACTATTTGGCGCGCAAGTACGAAAAAAACCAACGACAGCCGGCGATTTCTGTGGTTGCGCAACAATCTTGCCACCATCCTGTCGCAGTTGGTCAACGCGGTGCTGTATACGGTTTTCGCCTTCTACGGCACCTATGAATTCTCCACGCTGTGCAGTATCGCCGCTTCCAGCTTTCTGATCTTTGTGGTAACGGCGCTGCTGGATACGCCGGTCGTGTACCTTTCCCGCGTCATTTACCGCAGGCACTGGGCAAAAGCGGGCGTAACGGCGTCTGCCGCGGACGAAACGGCGAAGCCTTAACCGCGCGCGAAGCGTTCCACAGGAGGAAAAAAGATGGCGGAAACCATGGCGGATCTGCGCCCGCTTTCTCCGGGCGAGATCCGGAGCTGGCATACAAGCACCACGGGAGAACTGCGGGTGCTTTCGCATGCGCATCCCTATTATGAGGTGATTCTGAAGCGCACGGGCGATGTGGAATTTGAAAACGGATCGCACGTTTCCCACACGCTTTCCCCCTGCGTGGTGGTGCATATGCCGATGACCTTGCACGGGGCTTTGGCGCATGCCGGGGCGCCGTATGAGCGCGATGTCCTGTATTTTGAGGAAAACGTCGGAAAACGCTTCGGCACGCAGTTGGTTCCGCTGGCGCGGCTGCCCCGCGCCAATCTGTGCGTATTTTTGCCGGACGCGCCCACGTTTTCCCTGCTTTGCACCTATGCGGACGCCATGACGGACACACAGGACGAAGCGGAGCGGCTGTCCTATCTGTCCGTACTGCTTTTCACCCTGCTGAAGCTCCCGCCGGAGCAGATTCAGCTGTTCGGGCGGCAGGATCAGGGGTATATCGGGGAGATTCTGCAATATTTGCGCGGGCATTTTCAGGAACAGGTCGGCACGGAGGAGCTTGCCCGCCGGTATTTTGTCAGCCGCGCGAAGCTTAACCGGGACTTTGAACAGGTGGCCAAGACGACGGTGAAGCAGTATGTTCTGCAATTGCGGCTCAATTATGCAAAGCACCTGCTCCGGCTCGGCATGCGCGCCAAAGACGTCGGCAAGACCTGCGGCTTTTGCAGCGCGCAGTATTTCAGCCGGATGTTTTACCGGCAGACCGGGCAGACGCCGGGGGCGTATGGCGCCGCCGCAGGCGCGTCCGGCGCATTGCCGGACGAGTGATTGGCTTTTTAGAAAAACAAAACAACGAAAAAACGCGCACATTGAAAATCAAAACACGATTTTTTAAAAATGCGCGTAAATCTTGAAATTTGGAAAGAAGATTTTTCGGAAAGGAAAACACCCATGCAGACACAACTTGTGATTTTCGATTTGGACGGCACGTTGCTGGACACGCTTTTGGACCTGCAGATCAGCGTCAATGCCGCGCTTGCTACCCAGACATTTCCGCCGCGTTCGCTTGCCGAAGTGCGGTCGTTTGTCGGCAACGGAATCCGGCTCTTGGTGGAGCGTGCCGTTCCGGCAGCTGCGACGCCGGCACAGGTGGACGCGGTGTTCGCGGCGTTCAACGAAAACTATGCGATCCATTGCAGCGACCATACGCGCCCGTATGACGGCGTTTGTGAGCTGCTGGATCAATTACACGCCGACGGCGTAAAAACGGCTGTCGTGTCCAATAAAGCGGACTACGCGGTGCAATCGCTGTGCGCGCATTACTTCCCCGGAAAAATCGACTTTACAGTGGGCGCGCGCGACGGCGTGCGGAAGAAACCGGCGCCGGACGCCGTGCTGGAAGTGCTGAAAACGCTCGGAGTGCCCGAAAATCGCGCGATTTACGTCGGAGATTCCGATGTGGATGTTAGGACTGCCCAAAATGCGAAACTCGCCTGTATCGCCGTGGATTGGGGCTTCCGCGACCGAAGCGTTCTGGAACAGGCGGGCGCTTCCACCATTGTCTCCACGCCAGCCGCCCTGTATGCGAAGCTCCGGTGAGGAACGCGGCGCACAGGGACGGCGCAAGGAAACGGCTTAGAGGGAAAAAAGCAGGGGAGCGGGAAAGCGAACGGACAAAGAGAAAGTAAAATGCCCGCGTTTTTGCAAGGGGAGCCTTTTGAAAAAAGGCTCCCCTTGCCATCCCCGCGAAAACTGAAACGGGGGTTGCCCGATTTGCGGGTGGATACCGCCCGTTTTTTTGCCTGTAAAGTTTTTGAAGGAGTCTGAGGGAACTTTTTTCAAAAAGTTCCCTCAGAAATGATTTTATTTCGTCTTTTCTCTCTTTTTCAGTACAAGCAGGGCGCCGGTGTTTGCGGGAAGTCGGGCGATGCCGTCCGCGTAGCGCACTGCCGCTACGTCGGAATGGCAGGATGCCACGTACCAACCGTCTTTGGGAGAAAGCGCAATCTGTTTTTCTGCCGGTGCACAGTTGCAAACGATTGCATAAACGGTGTCCGTATCAGCCGGATGTTCGGAGACGGTCACTTCACAATCAGGACTTTTCAACAGATTTTGCGCAATCAGATCGCTTCCCAGCCATTGATACCAAGTATATGCGGGATGTGTCTGGTAACTGTCCGCTTCTGCCAGCAACAGGGTTTCCAACGGTAGTGCGAGCACGACAATTCTGCCCTTGCCCACGCGGTATTCCCATGCCAGTTCCTCCGGATCAAGCGGGGTTGCGCCATGGGAAAGCATGGTGAAACGGTACGCCGGACGCAACGGGATCCCGCCGGTTTCTGCGATCTGCAGGGAAACCATGTGGGGATTCCGTTGTCGGTTTGCGATTTCAAAGCCGAAAAAAGCCTCCATTTCGGGAATGCAAACATTTTCGTCGAAGGAAAGGTAAACGGTCGCGCCATTCTCTGCTTTTTCCCGTAATGTCCGATAAGCTGCACGGTTTAGTCCGCCTTTGCGTCGTACACAGGGAATGAGGTAGAGTTTTGCGTCGGGGATCGCGGATTCGCAGAAGGTGAACTGCACCCCGAAACCGGCTTGCGCCGCTAAGAGGTTGACGCTGACCGCAAGATCGTTGAGCGTTTGATCCCGTCCTAAAATGCAAACGGCTCTTTCCCGCTTGGGCGGCAGGGCTTTTATGGGAGCTTTCGCATAAAACGCGGCAAAATCCGCAAGGGCGCGTCCGGTGGGATTACACTGATAGCCAGTGGTCAGAACCCCATGCTCCATACCGGCTTCGTCCCAGTCATACGGCGGGAATTCCATTCCGGTCTGATCAAATGCGCACCACCACAGCAGGGCGCGCGCATCGTGGCTCCACATCAGCCACAGCACGTTGCGCAGATTGTCTCCCAATGCTTCAAACGTGGAGAAAGTGCGCCGGAGCGTTCCGACTTCCTCCGCGAACGATTCCGCACCGCTTATATCCGCGTAAAGCTGGGTTTCTGTGGGCGTCAGATACACCCAGCGCAGGGTGTTCGGGCGGTCGCAGTTAACATAGCCGCGCCACATGGGATAGGGGTGCGCGGTCAGCACATCGCAAAGTTCTGCCTGATCTGCAAAAGTCCAACTGGATACTGCCGGATGATCGCGGGATTCGTGCAGTTGCAGACTGTGCATACCGGAACAGACGGGGCGGCTCTGATCCTCTGCGCGGATGGCGTCCGTGACAAACGCGGTCCATGTCCACGCGCCGGCACGGTCGTCGATTGCGGACAGGCAGTTGCTCTCGTTGCCGATTTCCCATGCGCAGATGGCGGGATGATGCTTCATTCTGCGGACGAAATAATGCAGGAATTTACCTTGCCACATCAGGGATTCCGGATCCCGGAAGTGATCCAGCCCATCGAGCGCGGGCGGATTGTAGATGCGGAACGTCATATGCCCGTTGAGCAGTGGTACGATCACGCGCAGACGATATTTCTGCGCAAGGTCGCAGAGCGTTTCAAAGCGTTCCATCATGGTTTCATCTACGCCGGCACGACCGGCTTCGGTGTTTGGCAACGGGCGTTCTCCGGTAAATGCGTACCCGCGTTTGTACCCGCCTTTGAAGCAGTTGGCGCGCAGTATCATGATCGGCTGAAAGTCCGACCATAGCGGAAAAACGCGCAGATAGGTGCACCCGAGTGCAGACAGCGCCTGCAGATCGCGTTCCACAACGTTTGCGTCCCATTGCGTCCACATGCGGGTAGCGGCGTGCGAAGCCCAGTAGTTGATGCCGAGTGAAAAGGTTCCTTTGGGAAACAAGGGTTTCTTCTCCATACTGATTCCTCCGTTTTGTGCGTGTGCAGGTGTGGTTTTTCCTAGCATAACATAAGTCGCAAAGCCTGTCAACATGTACTGGGAAAAATGCAGGTTTTGCTATGTTCTGTGCAGGTTTTGCCATGTGAAATACGGCGAACACGGCTTCGGAAAATCAAAAAAACACGCACTGTTCAACATGGAACAAGCGCGTGTTTTTTTCTGTAAAGTCCTTGCGGGATTCTGCGGGAGCTTTTTTCAAAGGATTCCCGCAGAAAAAGCGTCGCACGGAAACGGATGGAACATCCGGAACGCTCCCCCGAACCTCGCCATCGGGGGATGAAATCCGGCTGATCCTTCCACGCCTGGCTTATCGGGAGTGGCAATTTGCCGCTGGTGGGCCATCAGGGACTCGAACCCCGGACCAACCGGTTATGAGCCGGTAGCTCTAACCAACTGAGCTAATGGCCCCGATACCCAGTTAGTATAGCACAATCTTTCCCGTTTGTCAAGCGGATGAGACAAAAATTCCGGAAAATGGTAAATAAAGGAAATTGAAATCAGATCAGCTTCGGAATCACCCAAAACAACGCGATCAGGATTCCGAATAACACGACGGGCACCAGCACCAAGAGAATCGGATTGTAGTCCCGTCGGGCGTAGAACGCTTCCGCGCGGTAGCTGGTTTCTTCGGGCAGATACAACCGGCTGTCGGGCAGGTATTTCTCCATTGCCGTGGCGGTGTCCGCTTGTTTTTCTTGGTTGCTTGCGGATTTTTCCGCTTTTTCGGCTCCGGCTGGCTTTGCAGAATCGGCATCCAACGGGTTCCCGGCGGGATTTTCCACACGCGGCGCGAGGAAAACCATCTTCCGCAGGGTTCTGTCGTGCGCAAGCAGGAAATGCAGATAGAACCGTTTGCCAAGTCCGAGCGCGGAAAGCGTTTGCGCAGTGGACGCGGTGCTGGCGCCTTGTTTCTTCAAGGCACGGATCAGTTGCCCGACGGTCACGCGCTGTAAGACTGTATAGAAGAATGCGAGCAAAATGCCGATGAACAATCCCCAAAGCAGATAGAAATACGGGGTGGAGCCGGGCGTGAATGCGGTGTAAAAGGCTTGTTTCATAAAAGAACCTCCGTTTTCTCGTTTTCTTTTACAAAAGGGGGACAAAAACCGCATGGCGGCATTTGTCCCCTTCTGAAAATGTGCCGGAATTCAGCGGATGACGTCGCATCCCATGTAGGGGCGTAACGCCTCCGGCACGGTGATGGAGCCATCTTCATTCTGATAATTCTCCAAAATTGCGGCAACCGTGCGTCCGATTGCAACGCCGGAACCGTTTAAGGTATGTACATATCTTGCCTTGTCTTTCGCGGATTCCTTGAAACGGATCCCCGCGCGACGCGCCTGATAATCCAAGAAGTTGGAGCAGGAGGAGATCTCCACATAACGCCCATAGGACGGCATCCAGACTTCAATATCATAAGTTTTGGCACTGGAGAATCCGAGATCGCCGGTGGAAAGCGCGACTACGCGGTACGGTAACCCCAAACCCTGCAATACGAATTCCGCATCGCGGGTGAGGGACTCTAATTCCTCCCAGGAGTGATCCGGATGCGCGAATTTCACCAATTCCACCTTGTTGAACTGGTGCTGACGGATCAGACCGCGCGTATCGCGCCCTGCGGAACCGGCTTCCGCCCGGAAGCAAGCAGAATAAGCGCAATATTTGATCGGGAGCTGGGTACCGTCCAGAATTTCATTTTTGTGCATATTGGTGACCGGAACTTCGGCAGTCGGAATCAGGAAGTAGTCCGTATTGGCGACTTTGAACGCATCTTCCTCAAATTTCGGCAGTTGTCCGGTGCCCTGCATAGAGTTCCGATTGACCATGTACGGCGGGAAGATCTCGGTGTATCCGCGCTGGGTGTGCGTATTCAGATAGTAGTTGATGATGCTGCGCTCCAGCTTCGCGCCGAGTCCACGATAGAAATGAAACCGTGCGCCGGTGACTTTTGCCGCGGTTTCGGGATCCAGAATGTGCAGTGCCGCACCAAGGTCCCAGTGCGCTTTCGGCTCAAATCCGAATTCCCGCGGCGTTCCATAACGTCTCTGCTCCGCGTTTTCTTTGTCGTCTGCACCGATCGGGCAGGATTCGTCCGGCAGATTCGGGATCATGAGCAGTGTTTTTTCGATTTCTTCGTCCAGCTGTGCGATCCGGTTGGTATCCGCTTTCACGGCGTCGGAAAGCTCTTTCATCTCGGCAAAGATCGGTTCGACATCCTTGCCTTCTTTCTTGTATTGCGGAATTTGCTTGGAAACGGCGTTCTGCTGTGCCTTTTTCTGCTCCGTATCGGCGATCAGGGCGCGCCGTTGCTCGTCGCAGGCGAGGATGCGGTCGATTTCCGCGCTGTAATCCTTTTGCCGCGTCAACAGCCGGGCTTTGACGTATTCTGGTCTTTCTTTGATCATTTTGATGTCTAACATGTGTGTTCCTCTTTTCTTTTTCCGAATGGTCTTGGCTTTGGATCATTGGATGGTTTTGATTCTGTTCATTGTTTCACATGAAACATTTTCGGCACATTGCGCCGGATTTTTTCTGAATTTGCAGGATTTTAAGCGTCTCCAAACGGATTTTTTCCGCATAACAGGTGCATCAAGGCGTCTAAATCCTCATTGTCGGTGAATTCAATCTCCACGCGATGCACTTTTCCCTTGTTCTGCACTTTCACTCTGCGCCCGATTTGCGCGGTGACCGCGCGTTCCAGCTCTTTCAGATAGTCCACTTTCACATTTTTTACGGGTTCTTCCTCCTCCTCCGGAGAAAGCACCGCCTTGTTAAGCGCCTTCACTAAGGCTTCCGTTTCGCGCACACTGAGCGAACGGGAAAGAATCGTCTGTGCGGCACGGCTGATGTCGGAACGGTTGAGCAAGCCGAGCAAAGTCCGCGCGTGCCCTGCTGAAAGTTGTCCTTTGGCGACCAGATCCGCAACATCCTGCGGCAGATCCAAAAGACGGACGGTGTTTGCGAGCGCACTGCGGCTGATACCGAGCCGCTGAGAGATTTCCTCCTGCGTCATGTGATATTCGTCCAAAAGTGCCCGATAGGCTGCGGCTTCTTCCATTGCATTCAGGTCTTTGCGCTGAATATTCTCGATGAGCGCGATTTCTGCGGCTTTTTTATCGTCGATTTCCATGACGATGGCGGGAAGTTCCGTCAAACCTGCCATTTTGCAGGCTCTCCAACGCCGTTCACCGGCGACGATTTTGTAAAAACCATTGCCGCTTTCCCGCACTAAGATCGGCTGTAACAGCCCGTTTGCGGCAATGGAGTCCGCAAGCGCCTGCAAGGCTTCGTTATCAAAGGCTTTCCGCGGCTGATCGGCGTTCGGTTCTACGTCGGAAACGCGCAAAATGGTAATGCCTTCCCGAACTTCTTCCGCGGTGTTGTCCAAAAAAATGGCTTCCAAACCTCGGCCAAGCCCGGTCTTTTTATTGCTTGCCATGAGATTTCCTCCTATATTTTTCAATTCACATGAAAACGGATTAAATTGTAGAAAACTTTGTTAAATCCGCTCTAAAAATTCCTTTGCTAAAGCTTTGTATTGCAAGCTTCCCTTGCAGTACCGGTCGAAATAAATGATCGGCATTCCGTAGCCGGGTGCTTCGGAAAGACGGACGTTACGCACAACGGCGGTGGAAAACAGCTTGTCCCCATAGAAATTTTTCAATTCGTCCATCGCCTGCATTGCCAGATTCAGCCGCCCGTTGTACATCGTCACCAAGATGCCCGTGATGCTGAGCGTGGGATTGTAGTGATGCTTTACCAGTTGAATGGTGTTTTTTAACTGCGACAGCCCCTCCAATGCGTAAAATTCGCACTGCATGGGGATGATGACGCCGTCGGCGGCAACCAAAGCGTTTAAAGTCAAAAGCCCCAAGGACGGCGGGCAATCAATAAAAATATAGTCGTATTTTGCTTTTTCCGCTTCCAATGCGTGCCGGAGCCGCAGTTCCCGCTTGTCCACGTCCACCAGTTCCAATTCTGCGCCGGCAAGCGAGATATTGGACGGCATCACGTCCAGATTTTTGAATTGCGTGGATACGATGGCGGCAGGGGCATTGGCACGTCCAATCAGCACGTCATAAGTGGAAATTTTCACAGATTTCTTGTTGATTCCAAGACCGCTGGAGGCGTTTCCCTGCGCGTCCATGTCGATGAGCAAAACTTTCTTGTCCTGCGCCGCGACCGCGGCGGATAAATTGATTGCGGAAGTTGTCTTTCCAACGCCGCCTTTTTGGTTGGCGAAGGCAATGATCTTACCCAAAAGTGCATCTTCCTTTCCAAAACAGAATTCTTACTTCTATTATAGCAAGGCGAGCCAAAAAAGTCAACACAAAAATGCTGATTTTTTGCGGAAAAACCAAAAAAATCGCAAACTTCTCTCCGATTTGTGCCGTCACGGGAGAAATCGACAGATTTTGCATGCATAATTGCGCCATTCAATAAAAAACGGAATGCGACGCGCAGGAATGTTTCACATGAAACATTTGCGAAGATTTGCACGGCAATTTCAAAATTGTTTCATGTGAAACAAATATCGCGAATAAGCATGCGGCGATATTGCAAATACCGGGCGAAGTGTTTTTTTGCAGAGACATATTTTGCACAGAGCAAGGCTGTTTCACGTGAAACAGCATACAGGGGGGTGTAAAATGTTGGGGTAAATCTGCGCAAAAGGAAACAGAATTGCAGAAGAAACAAATTTGCACGAAGCACAATTGCGCACAGAACGCACACACGATGCAGCGAGAAAACTTCAACCCCATGCAAAATGCGCATGGTGCATAAGACCGTCATGGATCATAAATACTATAAGAATTGCAGAAATTATAAAAAAGTTATAAAGTACCGGAATTTGCGTTTGAGGTTGCTTGGCTGTTTCACGTGAAACACCATTGCTTTCGCACATCCATAAAATGCAAACCACCGGAAGCTGCTACCAAAGGAAATTGCCGCAAAGGTTCGCTTGTTTGACATCGTTTTGCCGCACACTTGCAGATAGCAACGCTTTGAAACGCAAAAGAATGTTTCACATGAAACATTCGGCAAATTTGTTTCATGTGAAACATTCAGAGCATTATTTCCGGTATTTCCCGATAGATTCCGCTTAAACCACGGACTCAGCTGTTTCTGCGGGGGCAGTTTCCTGCAAAAACGGCGCCAGAGCCGCAGTTGCTTCGGCTTCCGCTTTCTTGGGAATGCGAATCTTAAGCTCTACGGCGTCCGGAAGTTCCGTTTTTTCACTCACAATGTCAATTCCCGCCCGTCGCACAGTTCCAATGGCGCGGTCAATCGTATTGTAGAAAATCCGGATGTCTTTGATGATTACCCGCGGTTTTTTGGCGTGTTTGCGCACATTATTTGCCCGATTCAGATATTGTTCCACGAATTCTTCAGCGGCGCTGACGTTCATCCCGCGTGCGATCATCTCTTGCAGGACGGTCAGACGGTCGGATTGCGTGGGAATTCGTAAAAGTGCACGCGCATGGCGTTCTGTGAGGTTGTTTTTCAGAATCAATTCCCGCTCATACTGCGATAATCGCAAAATGCGGAGCTTATTTGCCACATAGGACTGACTGACGGACAGCTTGCGCGCGATTTCTTCCTGCGTCATGGCATAAAGGTCTAATAAAGAAGCAATTGCCTGCGCCTGCTCAAACAAATTCAGATCTTCCCGCTGTAAATTCTCGATAATCGCCAGTTCCGCCGATCTGCGGCTGTCCACAGCAAGCAAAATGCACGGAACCTCCGGCATGCCAAGCAATTTTGCGGCGCGCAGGCGCCGTTCGCCTGCGACAAGCTCAAATAAGGTGCCGTCTAACGCTGCCTGCGGCATCAAACGCACGGTAAGGGGCTGTAAAACGCCGTGCTGCCGGATGCTTTCCGCGAGTTGTAAAAGGGATTCGTCGGTGAATTCCCGCCGCGGCTGGGACGGATTTGGACGAATGCGGTACGTCTCAATCATATGTACCCGGGCTGATTCTTCATTTGCGTGATTGGTTTGATCGGAAAAATCCATAAAAACCATCCTTTCTGCTGTTGATCTGCACTTTTTTACGACCATTTCCCGCGTAATTTTGAAATTTGGGAAATCATCTGTTGTTAGAATAGCAGAAAAAGGGGTGGATTGCGCGAGAATCCCGCCGACGAAAAAAGAAAAACCCTGCCGTCGTAAGCGGCAGGGTTTTTCAAAAAGAAGCGGAGAAAAGGCAAATTACAGTGGCTTTTTTTGAATTTTCGCGAAATCACGGGGGTATTCCGAGGGAGTATGTGCGGTTTTTTGCAGGAAAATGACGACTCTTTTTTGCGCTTCGGGAAGCCCAAACAGGAAAATTTCTTCGATTTTTTTCGTTTTTGCGCCGAGTATGGAGATGGCATGCGACGCTTCGGCATGTTCTGTCAGTCCTTCCGCGCCTTTCATGGCGAGCATTTCGCCGCCTACGCGCAAAAACGGCAGGCAAAGCTCACATAATACAGGAAGCCGGGCGACGGCGCGTGCACAAACCACATCAAACTGTTCCCGATAACGCCCATTCCCTTCGATTTTTGCAGTTTCTTGGGGATTGCAAACGGAAGAAACGACATTTTCCACAACTTTTCCACTTTCTGTGGAAAACTGCTTGCCCTGTTTCTTTTTGCTTCCGGATTTTTCTGCGCCTTTTCCGCCTTTTCCTTGGGAATGCCCGTTTTTGACTGCCGCAAACGTTTCCGCACGTCCGCATAACGTCGAAAAATGGGGAATCTCCAGTTTTTTTGCCGCTTGCGCGACAAAATCCAGCTTTTTTGCGGTCGAATCCAGCGCGGTGATCGACAGATCGGGACGCACAATCCCGATCGGTAAGCAGGGGAATCCGCCGCCGCACCCGACATCCAAGAGTTTTGCACCTTCTGGGATCCGTGCGGCAAGCAAAAGGCTGTCCGCATAGTGCTTTACGGCAATCTCCTGCGGTTCGGTGATCGCGGTGAGGTTGGTTTTGGCGTTAAAAGCCAACAATTCTTCCGTCAAAAGCGTGAATTTTGCAAGAATTTCCGGCGTGGCATAGCTTTCCAGACCGTTTTGACACAAGATTTCCCTGAGCAGAGATGAAAAAGCAGGCATAGGCTCCTCCGAATGGTAAAATATGCTGTAAATGGATTGCAAAAATGGAAATGAATTTGGGGATTCAGTCCGCAAATTCCGCAAGCGAATGGTGAAAACAACCTTTTAGTACAGAATCCACCAAAGAAACGGGCAAGCCGACTACGTTATCCATCGCGCCGGCAACTTGGGAAACAAACGCGCCCGCCGCGCCCTGAATTCCATACGCCCCTGCCTTGTCAAGCGGATCGCCGGTGGCGACATAAGCCGCAATTTCCGCGTCGGATAGCGTTCGGAAGGTGACCTCGGTCACCGCAAACGCAGTGTGCAGGGGAAAATGCACCAGATTTTCCGCGTTTTGCGGCAAAAACGCGCCCATTTGCGGCGTCTTTTCTGCGGGTGCCGGGGAATCATCCGCCGCGCCCAGCGCGATACCGGTCAACACCCGATGGGTTTTGCCGGATAAATGGCGCAACATTTCCGCCGCGTGCGCCGGGGAAACGGGTTTTCCCAAGATCTCATTGCCGAGCGCGACCACGGTATCGGCGGCGAGCACAACGGCATTTTGCGCCTGCGGAAGCGACAGAACGGCACGCGCTTTTTGCGCGGCAATCGCGCAGACCGCTTCCTCCGGCGTTGCGTGCGCGGGCAAAATTTCTTCGGCGCCGGAGGTTACCACGGTGAAATGCACGCCCGCCTGTGTGAGCAATTCCCGCCGGCGGGGACTGCCGGAAGCCAGAATCAGCCGCAGTGCCATCTTACGCCTTTCCGGTGGAGCCGAATCCACCTGCGCCCCGTTCGGTTTCGCCCAGCGCGGCAACTTCGGTGATCTTGGCAATGGCGACCGGCAGGATCATGAGCTGGGCAATGCGGTCGCCGGACTGTACGGTGTAATCCGCGCCGCTTTGATTGAGAAGCGCTACGCCGATTTCTCCGCGGTAGTCGGAATCAATGACGCCGATACCGTTTGCAAGCGCGATGCCGCTTTTGAATGCAAGCCCGCTGCGCGCGCAAAGAATGGCGACGTATTCCGCATTGGGAAGTTCAATGGCAAGCCCGGTCGGGATCAGTTTGCGCTCTCCCGCGCCAAGCGTAACAGGCGCGTCGAGACAGGCGCGCAAATCCATGGCGGCGGAGCCTTCGGTCTGATATGCCGGCAGAACGGCGTTGGGGTTTAATCTGCGGATTTTGAGTTCGGTTTTCATCGGATGCATCCTTTCTGCGAAATAATTCGAATATTATATAAAACAAAACAATTTACAAAAACAAGTATGAAAAAATGAGAATCGCTTTCTTTTTTTATTTTGAAAATCAAAACGAATAACAAGCGACTTTTTTGCGGGGGAGCCTTTTCGAACGGCGTGCACTTGCCCATTTTTGCTCGTAAAGTTTTGGGGGCGTGGGGACTTTTCACAAAAGTCCCCACGAAAATCCGCGCCTTTCCTTTCCGAATGGCTTCCCCTTTGCAAATAAAATTTGATTTTTTTGAAATCAAAACAAGATTCTTGTAAAAACGCATAGAAATATAGCTTGTGTTAAAAAACGTTTCAAAAATCAAAACAAATAGAACGGCTGTTGCACAAAAATTTCCGATCCTGCGATTCTGTAAGGAGACACTTGCACAGAAGTTGATTGTATTTTTTAGAAATCAAAACGAAAATAAAATCAAAACGAGATATAACGGGTTTATTCCAAAATCAAATTTTTAAAATCAAATCCAAAAATCACCGGATTTTTTTGCTACGGTGTCCCCACATACCGCCGAAACCGTGTTCCTGCCGGCAACGGCGCGCCGGCGAGAATGGCGCCGGCTTGCGCCGCGCTTTCTATCGTGAATAAGTAATGATGAAGAAACACCCCCGCCGCAGAAAGTTCTGCCGCACGGTCACGCATATCGGTCGGCACACTGTTGTACAGAATACTGCGCGTTCCTGCATTCCGCACAGGGAACGCGGCGCCGGTGCGATCGTGTAAGACGGAAGCCGCAAGCGGCTTCTCCAAAAGCATGAGCGGCAGTCTGCCGTAGACGATCGCGCCTTTTTGCTCCGGCAGATCCCGAATTTGCGGCAATGCAAGCTCCGGCGAAACCAGATAATCCGCAAGGAACGGTAGCAATGCCTGCGCGCTGTGCGCATTGGCAACATTGAATCGGAAATCCCCGTGCATACACAGCCCGACGCTTTGACAAAGCGCAAGATGTCCGACGTTGCCGACCAAGCCATGCGTTGCGCCGAGCGCCTTTGCCTGCAACAGCGCCTGTTCGACGGCGGCAAGCTGATCGTCATAAAGAACCGGCGGCAGGACCACACCGGTGATCCCGCGTAGAACCGCTTCTTCGGAAAACGCCGCAAGCGGCAGAAAGCCGAGATCCCATGTTTTCTGCGCCGGAACCTGCGCGAGCGTGGCAAACTGCGCCCGCACCGAGATGGGCTTTGGCGCGTTCG
The DNA here is from genome assembly GCA_002477905.1 of Clostridiales bacterium UBA7573. Classification (GTDB taxonomy): domain Bacteria; phylum Bacillota; class Clostridia; order Oscillospirales; family CAG-272; genus UBA7573. The sequence goes on from DLLB01000022.1 coordinate 49,108, forward strand.
TTTCCCGCGGCAGGGGGATCTTCGGAACTGCGACCGCATTGCGTTCGCACGAAAGCGGCGCGCGGGACGGCGCGCATTGTTCTCTGTGCCGCGCGGTTTTTGCGCTTGCCTGTTTGTCCGCCTCGGAACGCACGCCGCACATGGTTTCGTCCATGCGGGAGGTGTAATACCCGTCTGTGAAGCCGCCCCGGCTGAAAATTGCCGCCAACGCCCGAATGTCGTCCTCCGACGCGTTTTTTCCCGCGTCCAAAAGCCGCCGGTAGATGGAGGTGACGCCGTAAACATAATCCGGACTTTTCATTCTGCCCTCGATTTTGAGCGACGCGACGCCGGAGGCGACCACTTCCGACAGCCGCCCTGCCAGGCAAAGATCTTTCAGACTCAAAGGATAGGTGCCGTTGTAAACCATCCGGCAGGGCTGTGCGCAAGCGCCGCGGTTGCCGCTTCTGCCGCCGATCATACTGCTGGCAAGACACTGCCCCGAATGGGACGCGCATAGCGCACCGTGGACGAACTGCTCGATTTCAATCGGAGATTCCTTGCACAGACGGGCGACATTTTCGCGGGACAGCTCTCTTGCGCAGACCATGCGGGAAAGCCCCAAGGAAGCGCAGAACTTTGCCGCCTGCGCGTTGTGACCGGAAAGCTGGGTGGAAGCGTGTAACGGAAAATCCGGCAGATAGCGGCGCAACAGCGAGATCAGCCCAAGATCGCACACAATCAGCGCGTCCACGCCGCATTCGTACAAAAACGCGGCGTAGCGCAGTGCGTCCGAAAGCTCCCGGTCGTAGACCAGCGTGTTTAAGGTGACGTACAGCCGGCATCCGCGCCGGTGACAGGCGTCCACCGCCTGCCGCATCGCCGCGTCGTCAAAATTCCGCGCGTTCATGCGCGCGTTGAACAACTGCCCGCCGAGATATACCGCATCCGCGCCGCCGTCCAAAGCGGCGGCAAGCGCTTCCGGCGAACCAGCGGGTGCAAGCAGTTCCGGCAGGTGCACGGTGGAAAAAGTGCCGGGGATACAGAGCGCCGAAACGGCTTGTCCGGACAGATCCTGCACGGAAAATCGGTTTTGTTTTTCGGAAGGGGCGTTTATATGGACGTTTGCTTTTTGAAATTTTGGAACGCTGTGACTTTTATATTTTTGCTGATTTTCAGAAATCTTTTGTTTTGATTTTTGAAAAGAGCCGCTTTTTACGGTTTTGCTTTTTGAAAAGCCGTGTGTGCGCGGTGCAACCGCGCCAGTGGGGGGATTTGCGGGGCGTTTTTCTTGTTTTGGCATACTCAGTTTGCCGGATAGGAACCGTAAAGCGTGCCGCTTTCTTTTTCGGCGTCCGCGTTCTGCGCTTCCTCTGCGACTGCGCCGGTCGCAAGATCAAAGGCAAGCTGTTCGCCTGCCGGCGCTTCTTCTTGCGGCGCAAATTCTTTCACCGCAAGCTCCGCCTTCAACTGCTCCACCTGTGCCTTGAGCAGAGCGATCTCTTTCAGCTGGGATTCCATCTGCGCCTGCTGATGTTTGAATTCCCCGCAGGCTTTGGCTTTGCTGTCCAGTGAGTCCATTGCGACCAGCAGCGCCGCTTCCAGCATCGTGGCGTTGCGGCTGTGGGAAACGACGTTGCGCACATCTTCGTCGATCTTCTGCGCCAGATTCAGGATATATTCCTCACTGTCGTCGGAAAGAATGCCGAGCGCATAGCCCGCGATGTTCACCGTGTAATGTTGTTTCATGGCTTTTTGACTCCTTTTTTGAAAAATCCGGGGGAAAAGGGTTGCTTTTTTCACAGATTCCCCCTATAATAAAGATATTATAATACAAAACTTCCGTTTTGGGAATAGGTTTTATAAAAATTTTCGGAAAAGTCGAAAGGATGGAGACGATGAAGGAGATCATTCTCTGCAAGTATGGCGAACTGGTGTTGAAAGGGCTGAACAAAGGAACCTTTGTGCGGCTGATTCAGAAAGAGATGACGGCGCGTATGAAAGCCGTCGGCGCGTTTACGGTCGAGAGTGCGCAAAGCACCATGTACATCACGCCGTGCGACGAAATGCAGGATATGGACGCGGCATACGAGGAAGCGAAGAAAGTATTCGGGATTGTGAACCTGTGCCGGGCGGCAGTCGTGGAAAAGGATATTTCTGCTATTTGTGGAGCCGCAAAGACCTATCTGCTTCCAAAAATGCGCGGCGCGAAAACGTTCAAGGCAGAAGCGAAGCGCGCGGACAAAACGTTCCCGTATGATTCTCCCGCCATTTGCCGGGAGGTGGGTGCGGCGCTGTTGGAGAGCGACGCGTCGCTGCGCGTAGATGTGCACCATCCGGACATCACCGTGCGCGTGGAAGTGCGCGAGCAATACGCGTATCTGCATGCGGGACAGGAGAAAGGCGCGGGCGGTATGCCGTGCGGCAGTGCCGGAAAAGCGTTGCTGCTTCTGTCCGGCGGCATCGACAGTCCGGTCGCCGGCTATCTGATCGCCAAGCGCGGCGCGGCGATCGAAGCCTTGCATTTTGACAGCATTCCGTACACCAGTGAACGTGCAAAGGAAAAGGTGCTGGAACTGGCAAAATTAGTCACCGCCTACACCGGACACATGAAAGTCCGCGTGATCTCTCTCACCCACATTCAGGAGATGCTGCGCGACCACTGCAACGAAGATTATTTCACGCTGCTCCTGCGCCGCTTCATGATGCGGCTTGCCGTGCGCACCGCCGCGCATTACGGGTGCGACGCGCTGGTGACCGGCGAGAGCCTCGGACAGGTTGCATCGCAGACGATGCAGGCGTTGTGCGTGACGGACGCAGTTGCCGACCGTCCGGTGTTCCGTCCGTGTATCGGAATGGATAAGGAGGAGATCATCTCCATCGCCCGCCGCATCGGGACGTTTGAGACTTCCATTGAACCGTATGAGGATTGCTGTACCGTCTTTACGCCGAAGCATCCGAAAACAAGACCGGAGTTGGAAAAGGTGCTTGCCGAGGAAGCCAAGCTCGACCTCTCCGCTTTGGAGGAGGAGGCGTTCCAAACCCTCCAGACTTACGAATTCCGCGCCTATTAAGCGGAACGGGGGTGCGCGGATTCCTGCCGGCTCTTTTTCAAGTCTTACAAAAAATGTTATATGCCCTTCTCTACAAAGAGAGCCCCTACGCCAAGTTTGCGCGGGGATGAAAGGGGAAGCCTTTTGCAAAAGGTTCCCCTTTCTAAAGGGATACAAGAAAAGGGATACCATTTGGGTTTTCGCCGTGCTGTTCCTCTTTGTTCGCGCTTTTTCCCGCTTTATTCAAACTGTATAAAAAAGCCGCGGTTTTTTGTATAAAACGAAGAATTTGGAAAATCCATCTTGACAAACCGCGGAGAATCGTGTATACTGAAAGTGTCAAAAGGGAGTAGTACACGGCAAAACGCTGTGTGCGCGTAATCGTCAGGACGGCAAGTTTGCCCGGTACGCGCAAAGACCTTGTGTTTTTTACAAGACTTTGACCGGATCGGTCAAGGTCTTTTTTTGTACCCACCGATACGTAACGATTGTGTGGGATCCCATTCCTATAAAAAATCTATTTCAAACAAAGGAGTTATGCAAATGCCAAACATTCTCTATTTTATCCTTGGCGCGGTTGCGCTTGTCCTGATTCTGCTTGCAATCACCGGCTATCTCAAAGCGCCGCCGGACACTGCCTACATCATTTCCGGTCTTGGCAGAAAACGAATCCTGATCGGAAAAGCCGGTTGGCGGGTGCCGTTCTTTGAACGTGTGGACCGTCTGTCCCTGCGCGTGATGCAGGTCGATGTCAAAACCAGTGAAGCCGTTCCGACCAACGAATTTATCAACGTCAGCGTGGACGGCGTTGCCAATATCAAAATTTCCTCTGATCCCGACTATCTGAAAAGAGCCGCCGAGTCCTTGCTCGGCATGAACCGGAATGAGTTAATCAGCCTGGTAACGCAGGTCTTAGAGGGCAACATGCGTGAAATCGTCGGTTCCGTCGGCTTGAAGGAAATGGTGCAGGATCGGCAGGGCGTTGCCAAGAAGATCACCGAAAACGTCGTTCCCGATATGCAGAAGCTGGGTATCGAAGTCGTAAACTTCAATATTCAGAACTTCAAAGACGCCGCCGGAACCATTGAAAACATGGGGATCGACAACGTGGAGCAGATCCGCAAGAACGCGCAGATTGCCAAAGCCAATGCGCAGCGCGATATTGCCATCGCGACTTCCAACGCGCAGCAGGAAGCCAACGCCGTGAAGGTCGAAGCGGAAAAGCTGATTGCCGAGCAGAACGCCGCCCTTGCCGTACAGCAGGCGGATATGAAGGTCAAATCCGATACCAAGCGCGCCGAGGCGGACGCCGCTTATTCCATCCAGCAGGAAACCCAGAGAAAGGTGATTGAAGTCACCAAAACCGAGGCGGACATTGCAAGGAGAGAAAAAGAGGCGGAGCTTGCCGAAAAAGACATCGCGATCAAGGAAAGAGAGCTGGACGCGAACATTCGGAAGCAGGCAGACGCGATGAAGTATCAGGCGGAAAAGCAGGCGGAAGCCGATCTGATCCGCCGTCAGCGCGAAGCGGAAGCGAAGAAATATGAAGCGATGCAGTCCGCAGAAGCGAAAAAAGCCGAAGCGGAGGCGCTCCGGTTCGCGATGGAACAGGAAGCTGCCGGTATCCGCGCCAAAGGCTTGGCGGAGGCGGAAGCCATTGCAAAGAAAGCGGAAGCGCAGAAGAAAATGGGCGAAGCGTCCGTTTTGGAAATGTATCTTCAGGCGTTGCCGGAAGTGGTCAAGAACGCCGCAGAACCTTTGAGCAAGACCGACAAGATCGTGATGTACGGCGATGGCAATTCCACCAAAGTCGTGCGGGATGTGATGAGCTCTGCCAACCAGATCATGGAGGGGATGAAGGAGTCTACGGGCATCGACCTTGCCGCCATTCTCGCAGGCTATGCCGGCGGGAAGCTTGCGAAAGGCGCAGACGCGCCCGCCGCGCCGGACGAAGGCACGGTTTAAGGAATCAGAGGGCGCGTTCTGCGGAGAAGCAAGAAGTCCCTTCCCGAAAAAATAAAAAGCGACACACACTTTCCTGATTTCGGACGGTGTGTGTCTTTTTGTTGCAAAAGTTTTTGTTGGGGGATTCTCTGAGGGAACTTTTTGAAAAAAGTTCCCTCAGACTCCCTCCAAAACTTTACGGGCAAAAGGGATATTTTCGTTTTTCTTTTTTCAAAGTTTTCGCGGGG
>DLLB01000022.1:54385-61861 GCA_002477905.1 Clostridiales bacterium UBA7573
GCAGGGGGGCGCTTTTTGCAAAAGGCGCCCGCCTTGCAAGGCATAAGATGTTCTCTTTCTTCTTGTCTGTCCGCTTTTCCTTATATCCTTTTCCCCTTCCGCCGTACTTTCGTACTTTCCATGCCTGTTCCCTCACGCCGTACCTTTTTGCACGATGACGAGGCGATCGTTGCCGGCGTAGTCCGGAAAGATCTTGCAGGCAGGCGCGAGCGCACGCAGGGCGTCGCCTTGGTCATAGCCGATCTCCATGGCAAGAAATCCGCCGTCTTTGACGGTGGGCAGGTGATCGTGCAGCAGTGCGCGGTAGAATTTCAGTCCGTCCGCGCCGCCGTCGAGGGCGAGCCGCGGCTCAAAGCACCGCACGGAATCCGCTAAGGTATCGACCACGGCGGACGCAATATAAGGCGGGTTGGATACGATCGCGTCATAAAGGGGCGCGCCGGACGCCGGCGGCTGTAAAATATCCGCGATTTCCAACCGGATCCGCGCCGAAACGCCGTTTCGTTCGGCGTTTTCTTTGGCAACGGCAAGCGCGTCCGGCGAAAGATCCACCGCATACGCGGTCACGTCCGGACGATGGTGTAAAACAGTAATCGCAATACAGCCGCTCCCGGTGCAAAGATCCGCAAAATACGCGCCGCGCGGCAGATGCCGGATCAGATAGTCGCATAAATGTTCGGTGTCCGGTCGCGGGATCAGACAAGCCGACGTGACGCGGAAGGTCAGATCGTAAAAATCCCATTCGCCCAAGATATACGCAAGCGGCTCCCCCGAAAGGAGCCGCTTGTGCGCCGCTTCATAGGCGGAATCTGCGGGAAAGGCTTCCCGTAAAAAACGTTCGTCGCGGCTCAGCATGCCGGCGGCTCCTGCGTCGTCGCGTCCACCGGCTTTTCGGGGGCCGCTTCTGCGGTCGTCCCATCTGCCGGTTTTGCCGCGCCGCTTTGCGCATCGCCGCACGCGGCTTCTGCCGGCGGTTCGGCGCCCGTTGCGGTTTCCTTGCCCGAATCTGCGGGATCGATGGATTTTACGGCTTCTGCGGGAGCTGCGGTGTCCGTAGACTCTATGCGTTCCTTGCCGGCGCGTTCTGCCTCTTTTGCCTCATTCTCCGCTTCCTCTGCTTCAAACGCCGCGACATCCTCCGGAAATTCCTCCCGAAGCGCACACTTTAAGGAGCGAATGGCGCACTCGATCTGCGCTTCGTCCGGTTCCCGTGTGGTAATGCGTTGCATCCACAGCCCCGGCGCGGACAGCGCGTAAGTGAAGCGGTTCGGATGCTTGCCCGCCAGCATGATGAATTCATACCCGATCCCGATGGTGGGGAGCAACATTCCGATCTGGCACAACAGTCGCAGTCCGAAGTTTCCGCGCAGATTGTGCATAAACGGTAGACAGGATAAGAGAACCCCCACGATCATCAGCACAAACAGAAAGCTCGTGCCGCACCGCGGATGAAACCGCGTGTATTTTTTGACATTTGCCGGCGTCAGTTCTTCCCCCGCCTCATAGCAGAAGATCGATTTGTGCTCCGCGCCGTGGTACTCGAAGGTACGGCGAATATCTTTCATGCAGGAGACGGCGATCAGATAGATCAAAAAGATCGCGATCTTGATGATTCCCTCCAGTACCTCGTAAAAATAGCCGATTCCGTGCTGAAACAATCGCTCGGACAGCCGCTGTACCCCATCCGCCGCAAGCATCGGCAAAAAGCGGAACAGCACCACCACAAGCACCAGCCCCAAAAGTACCGATAAGATCATGGTGACAGTCATCACCGGCTTGCTCAGCGACTCTTTTTCGCCGTCCTCATTTGTCACGGTCGCATACGCTTCCGCGGAGATTGACAGCGTTTTATAGCTGAGGATCAGCATTTCAAAAAAGTTAATAATCCCGCGTAAAATCGGGATGTTCAGCCATTTATGCCGGCTCCGGAGCGACACATACGGCTTGGTTACCGTTTTGATCGTCCCGTCGTCGCGTCGTACCGATACGCTGTACCGGTTCTTGCTTTTCATCATGACGCCTTCCAGAACCGCCTGCCCGCCGACCGTTCCGAGACGCGCGTTTTTCTCCATCGGACATAGTTTCTTTTCTTTCATTGGCTTCCCCTCCGTCCTTATCCTTTATTGTAGCACATTTTGCGGAAAAGAACAAGTCATTTTTGTAAATATGCGGTTCGGAAGGGAGGATAAAAGGAAGGCGTTCCCGGAGTACGGCGAAAAGGGAAAAAGATCAGGGGGAGCGGACGGACAAGGGGAATGCAAAAATGGGATGCCTTTGCAAGGGGGCGTCTTTTGCAAAAGGCGCCCCCTTGCATCCCCCGCGAAAACTTTGGACAGGAAAAAAGGCACACACTGCCTGCAATACAGGAAGGTGTGTGCTTTTTATAAAATTTATAAAACTGTACATCGTGCTTCGGAAATACGTTTGGTACTGTCAGAAACGGACATTGTTGTTATAAAGATAGGGCAACCGATCGGCAAGCAGATGGGAGAGGTCGGAGAGCGCAAGGCATCGCGGCGCGGTGAAGCCGTCCGGATGGTTGCGGAATTCTAAAAGCGAGACGCCGGAATGCCCTATATCAAAGCTTGCCCAAAAGATATGCGGCGGCACATGAAGCAGATGGGAAAGCCATGTCAGCGAAAAGCCTGCGTGACAAAAGACGGCGATGCGCTCCTCGTTCGGTTGGATAATGCGGTAGAGCGCGCCTTCCCGCACATAGCCGTGCCGTGCAAGAAATGCGTCGGAATTGGCGATCAGCTTTTCATAGGCTTCTTTCCCTTGGATGGTGGAAAAACACGGCGCGTCAAACCAATCGGTGAAGCCGCGTCCGATATTTTCCGGACTGCGCAGTTCGCTTTGCGGCATATTAATGGAAAAAATTTTTTTGCCGTCCGGCAAAGTGACGGCAAAATCTCCCCAGACTTCCTGCGTCCAGTCCTCTACCTGCGGCGTGATTTTCAAAAGATCGCAGGTGGGTTGCGCGGTTTCTTTGGCGCGCCCCAAGGGGGAGGTATAGATCTTGTCCAGCCCGTTTACCGCGAAGCGGTGGGCAAGCGCCTGCGCCTGCGCTTTGCCGCGCGGCGTAAGCGTGTCGGGATTGTAGATGGGATCGCCGTGACGTACGATGTACAGTAGCATGAGATTCTCCTTGTGACGAAAAATAGACGTCCTTTTGCAAAAGAAAGGACCGCCGCCAGAGGCGGCAGCCTTGCGGATTCCGTTCGGGATCAAACCCAACCGGAAGTCCAGTTTTTGTCCGGATCATCCGGATCGGTTTTCTTTTCGGTGGTGGTGGAACCCGGAACCTCCGGATCCTCTTTCTTCTCGGTCGTTGTGCCGGGCGTGACCGGATCGTCCTTTTGTTCCGTGGTTGTACCGGGGGTGACGGTTGTGCGCGGCGTGGTGGAGCCGGGGGCGGGATCTTCTCCGCACGCGACGAGAAAACATCCCGCGCTGAGGACGCATAAGAGCAGAATGCAAAGCAAACGCTTTTTCATGGAAATTCCTCCAATCAGAATTGTTATTTTGCACAAAATATTGTATGGATAAAGATAGTTTATCACAAATGTGCTGATTTGTCAAGCACTTTCGCACACAAATTCCGCACCGGACGTTTCGTTTTCGCATATGCTGGAACAGAGGGCGGGCAAAGACTTTTGCAAAAGAAAAATATTCCATGTTTAAGATGCCCGCTTTCATGGTAAGAATAGGAATGCAAGTAAAAAAAGATGGAGCGTGAATCTTGTGACAGTCAGACGTGGAGATATTTATTATGCGGATCTCAGTCCCGTAGTCGGCTCGGAACAGGGGGGACTTCGCCCTGTCCTCATTATTCAGAATGACGTCGGAAACCGGTACAGCCCAACGGTCATTGCCGCCGCCATTACCAGTCGTCTTGGAAAAAATAAACTTCCTACACACATCGACGTTTGCCAAAAGGAATACGGCGAACGCTTCGGGCTCGCCCGCGATTCCGTCATTTTGCTGGAACAGGTCCGGACATTGGATAAGCAACGCCTGAAAGAAAAAATGGGGCATTTGGACGAAACGGTTATGCGGCAGGTGAACGAGGCGCTCTCCGTCTCATTTGGACTCGGCGTTCCCACCGCGCGCCCCGGCGCTGTCGAAGCCTGAGAGGACGGGGGTTCTGAGGGAACTTTTTGAAAGGAACGGCTTTTCTGAGGGAACTTTTTGAAAAAAGTTCCCTCAAACTCCCTCCAAAACTTTCAAAATAGAGGGAATGCCGCTGTGCGGGCGGCGCGTGTCGTTTTTTTGTCCGAAAGTTTTCGCGGGGATGGGAAGGGGAGCCTTTTGCAAAAGGCTCCCCTTCCAAAATTACAAAACAAAGACGATCCCCTTAATGCACCTTTTGGATGCGCTCGTATTCCTTGCAGAGTGTGCGCAAGGGGCAGCCGGCGCATTTGGGGGAACGCGCGGTGCAGACGTCTCTGCCGAAAAGGACGATCCGGTGGCAGAAGTCGGCGCGTTTTGGCTCCGGAATTACCTGATTTAACGCAAGTTCGGTGCGATAGGGATCCGTTTCCCCGGTTTTGGTGAGTCCGAGCCGCGCGGCAATGCGGATACAATGCGTATCGGAGACGATGGCAGGCTTCCCGAATACGTCGCCGCGCATCAGATTGGCGATTTTTCTGCCGACGCCGGGGAGCGCAAGCAGATCTTCCATTTCCTCCGGTACCGCGCCGCCGAAGCGGTCCAGCAGCATTTGCGACATGGCTTTGATACTGGCGGCTTTGGTTTTGTAAAGCCCGCAGGAGCGGATGAGGGATTCCAATTCCGCCATCGGCGCTTCCGCCATTGCCTGCGCGTTTGGAAAACGTGCAAACAGCGCGGGGGAGACGAGATTTACCCGTGCGTCCGTACACTGCGCGGAAAGCCGCGCCATGACAAGCAGACGAAACGGATCGCCGCCATAGGCAAGCGCACACACCGCGTCGGGATAACGCTGTTCCAGAATGGCGTTGATCTCCGCTGCCCGCGCACGTTTGGCGGTTAAGGATTCTTTGGGCATGAGTGGCTCCTTTCTGCTTGCGGCTTTTCGCCGGAAAATCGGAAAACGGGCATCGTTTGCGGATGCCCGTTTGGTTGCGAATTTATTTTGCGTACTCGATGGCACGGCTCTCGCGGATGAGATTGACTTTGATCTGTCCCGGATATTCCAGATTTTCTTCGATCTTTTTGACAATATCCCTTGCAAGCAATTTCATTTCCTGGTCGTTGACATCTTCCGGCTTCACCATGATCCGGATCTCGCGCCCCGCCTGGATCGCGAAAGATTTTTCTACGCCGCGGAAGCTGTTTGCGATTTCTTCCAGCTTCTCCAGCCGCTTGATGTAATTTTCCAGATTCTCACGCCGTGCGCCCGGACGAGCCGCGGAAATCGCGTCTGCCGCCTGCACGATCATGGCGATGAGCGTGCGCGGCTCCACATCGTTGTGGTGCGCTTCGATCGCGTGAATGATGTCCTTGTTTTCCTTGTACTTCTTGGCGATGTCTACGCCGATCTGCACATGGGAGCCTTCCACTTCCTGCGTCAGCGCTTTGCCGATGTCGTGCAGGAGTCCCGCGCGTTTTGCAAGCGTGACGTCTACGCCAAGCTCTGCGGCGATCATGCCGCTGATGTGCGCGACTTCAATGGAATGTTGTAATACGTTCTGCCCGTAACTGGTGCGATACCGCAATCTGCCGAGCAGCTTGACCAATTCGTTGTTCATGCCGTGGATGCCCACGTCGAAGGTCGCGCGTTCGCCCGCCTGTTTGATCGCCGCCTCCACGTCTCTGCGCGCGCGCTCCACCATTTCCTCAATGCGCGTCGGATGAATCCGCCCGTCTGCAATGAGTTTTTCCAGGGTGAGCCGTGCAATTTCTCTGCGTACCGGATCGAATCCGGAAAGGGTGATGGCTTCCGGCGTGTCGTCGATGATGAGATCGACGCCGGTCAGCGTTTCAATGGTGCGGATATTGCGCCCTTCGCGTCCGATGATCCGCCCCTTCATGTCGTCATTGGGGATCTGGACAACGGAAACCGTCGCTTCTGCGACATAATCCGACGCACACCGCTGGATGGCAAGCGCGATGACATTGCGCGCTCTTGCGTCCGCTTCGTCTTTCAGCTGTGCGTCGATCTCAATGAGCTTGGCGGCGGCGTCGTGCCGTGCGTCATTCTCAATGCGGGCGACCAGTTCGCTTTTTGCTTCTTCAATGGTTAATCCGGAGATCTGCTCCAGCCGCGCCAGATGCTGTTCGCGGATCTGCTCGATTTCCTCGCGGATCGCCGTGTTTTCTTTCAGCTTTTGGTCTAACTGGGCTTCTTTGCGTTCCAGATTTTCGATCTTACGATCAACCGTTTCTTCTTTCTGGATGGCACGGCGTTCCAGATGAGAAACCTCCGTGCGACGTTCTTTCAGTTCCTGTTCGGCGGCGTTTCGTTCCTTCAGTATCTGCTCTTTTGCCTCAATGAGCGCTTCTTTTTTCTTATTCTCGGCAAATGCTTTGCTGTCTTCAATGATCTTCTGTGCCTGCTGTTCCGCGGAGCCGATTTCCCGTTCCGCGACCTTTTTCCGGTAAGCAATGCCTAAAAGCGCACCGATGACAATGGATACGAAGAAGGTAACGATGCCGGTGATAAGTGCAGGTAGCATAAATTACCCTCCGATTTGTTCGATTTTGACAGACTGTCAGGCGAAAGCAGGGCTCCGCAGTCTGCACGGATGCCTGCTCATCTCGTATAACAGAATTCCCACAGGCGGTGTGGGGACGCTTGTTACAAATAGATACTTTTATTGTATACCAATTTCGGTTGGATGTCAAGGGCTAATCCCCGTATTTTTTCAACTTTTTGCGTTTTTGTCCCCTTTTTTCCTCTTTTTTCGGGATGTTTCCCCCACTTTGCCCTGATTTTTGGGGTGTGAGGGTGCGGCTGATCGGGAAAGGAGTGCGAAAAGGAACCAGCCGCGCGGGACGCCCGCTTTTCCCTTCTGCAAAGTTTGCGCGGGATGGGAAGGGGAGCCTTTTTCAAAAGGCTCCCCTTGCAAAAATATGATTTTTCTGTTTCTTTTTTTCGTCGTCCCTCTCGCGCCCTTTACTTCGTTTCTTTCTCGTCCTGCAAAACGCGGCGGTGCCAGAAAAGAGCGGTGACAAGGGAGAGCAGGACGCCTGCGGCGGCAATGGCGATCCACATGCCGATGGTCGCGTTCCAGCCGAAGCGGTCTTTCACGCTTGCGATTCCGTAGGTCGAAAGCGCCGCACCGATGTAAACGGCGGAATTGACAATGCCGGAGATGGTGCAGACGTGCCCGAACCGCTTCATCCGTTGCGGCACATAGGCGGTGAGCGCAAGGTTGACGCCGTGCATGAGCGCGGCGATCAAAGAGATGCTGAGGGTGGAAAGAAGCATGTTTTTCCCGTTGGAAAAGTACAGAATTACGCCGAATCCCGTACCCAAGAGGAAAATGCTTG
>DLLB01000098.1:0-4115 GCA_002477905.1 Clostridiales bacterium UBA7573
AAAAGAATGAGCGTGATATTCGCTTGCCAAAGGTACGAATGCCAAACATCGTTTTCCGCTGTCCCTCACTTAATAGCCACAGAAAAAACAAAAGTGCACCCCCTCACTTCTATTGGCAAAAAAATCGGTGTTTTCACAACCGTTTTGAGATTTTCTTTGAAAAACTTTTCTCCACACTCCTATAGCCAATAAAATCGGCGTTTTGATAGCCGGTTTTGAAAAGTCCCGCAAATTTCCCACTCACCCTGTATTCCACACTTTTTTCGCGTTTGAGTGTACCAAAAACGCATTGTTTTCAAATTCGTTACAATTGGGCATCGGTCAGTATCGCAAAGGGTAAAAAGAAAGGCGCCCAACCGAGATTGGTTGAGCGCAAAAAGGCGGTGTTCCGTTTCTGCCCCGTCCTGTTTGATACAATATAGTCAAAAAAGAGCAGTAAACGGAGGCAGACAAATTATGTCACTTTACAAGGGAATTTTTTGGTACAACCCGAGCGAGCATACGCTGATTACGAAGAAGGTAGCGTGCAATACATACGGTACCGCGACCGAGGCGGTGGAGTATTCCTCGAAATCGGGAAACAATTTTAACCATAGAATCGAGTGGGAAAAGCTGCCGAAAAGCATCACGGGCGGGCATCCTTACAACTACTATCCCCGCGGACGCGTGGAGGTAAAGCGCGAAGTCATGACGCTTTACCTTCACCCGGTTCTGCGAACATTTGAAATCGAGAATCTGATCGGAGAGGAGTTTGGTTTTGCCGGAGGTGGCATACTTGTTCGTGAAGTGGCGGACGGTTCGTCACACTATGCATATCTGATGGACTATCCGCTCAAGCGATGCAATGTCTGCGGTAAGGCATTTGACCTTTGGGACAATCAGGAGGATTTCGGCTTTGATTATCATATCGGTTACGGCTCCAGGCACGACATGGAGCGGATCCGGCTGCATCTCTGCTGCGATTGCTTTGATAAAACCTTGAATTGGCTCCTTCCGCAGTGTAAGATCAATCCGATGTCATCGTATAATCTCATTGTATAGCTGACGATCGGGCTATAAATAAAAAATCCCCCTGTCAATAACGGTCGCATATGCGGTCGTTATCGGCAGGGGGATTGTTATAAAATGCGTGTTGTGATGAATTTTCTATATTGTTCTAACGCAAAAAATTGTATTGCCCCCTCCCGCCCCCGCAAAAACAGGGTAACGGGCTTTCCGAGCGAGAGCAGGTGGTGGGTATCCAGATAGGTACCTTTGCTTTTGCCGTCCCAGATCATGAGTCCTTCCGTTGCTGCACATGCCATGGCAATGTCTTTTTGTCGGTAAAAGTCGCGCCCATGGAAGCCCTCCGCCGGAACGGCAACAACCGGGAGACCACACGGATTGTTCCGCACTCTCCCTTCCGAGGCATATACTTCTACCTCAGCCCCTTTGGACGCAAAAAAAATCTGCGCCGCACGATCCACACCAAAGCTGTCGCCTACGATAAACCGGACATCTCCCTCTGAGAGTTTGGCATCAAGGAATTCCACCGCACCGCGAGGCAGCGCCTTAATAGTTTTGGATCCTCCGATAAAAATGATTTTCATAGTAGTATGCTCCTTTTTGTTACACTTTCGGAAAATCTCCCACTTCATCGGGGAATTCGCTCGGCTTTTGCAGGTCTATATACAGATCCGAGATATAATCCTCGCCGAAGAATTGGTGGAGATAAAAATAATAGTTCTGTTCCTTCTCCATGGAAAACATATTGGTCTTGATGGTCGGGACTGTCCCCCAAAACGGGTGCCCTTCGTCTCCGTATAGGCGGAACTGCCCGTCATCATAGGTGAAGAAGACCGCGCCGTTATCGCGCTGCCGCTCCAGTTCCGGGGTGACATCTTCGCCGTCAAACATGCGATGAAACAAATCCCGGATATACAGATGTCGGGATTTTTCCGAGCTGACGTGCCGCGCGCCTTTCGGCGCGTCATCAATGGTATCATCCCAAAAGTATTTGCCGCAGTTGTTCAGGTATCCGCTCCCGTCAAACAGGTTGTTCTTGGAATAGGCGTAGTGTTTCAGAACTTTCCGCAGTGCCGCCCGCGCCTCTGCAAAGGTATCAAAGGCGAAAATGCCCGTTCTGAGACTCCCGGCGTCACGGCAATATTCCGGGAGAGATGTTTTGATGGACAATATCCAGATGTTTCTTTGCAAGATTTTCTCCTTTTTTCGTTTTATTACTCACAGTTCCGAAGGAGCATACGCGCCCGGGCGAAGTTCTTCTTTTGGAGGTCATCTTTGCGGATGCAGAAATCAATCAGCCCCATGCACCCGAAATCCACTCCGTCCGAAAAGGACGGAAACTGCGCAAGGAGCACCCAATCGTCGGGATCAGGCGAAGAATAGGAGCCTTCCTCAGGCAGGGTGTCTATGGAGAACGGTTTTTCGTACAGCTTGGCTATCGTATCGAGAACCGAGTCCGGCGAATCCAGAGAATCCGGTGCACCGAGCAGGTGACAGCAGCTTGCGGGGAGATCGGCAAAGGCATTTCCGTCCTCGTCGTACTCCTTTTCCACCGCAATGCCGAACTGTGCCGCCACTTCGGCAACTTCACGCAAGCTGTGATTGCCCCAGATATGGCGGTACGCCATCTCTCCGTCGGGGGTAGCGGTAAAGAATGCGTTGTCCATGGTATTCTGCGCCCGGAAGGACAGCGCCGACTCGGGAATTCGGTATTCTTCCCGCAATTCTTTCGGAAAATCGCGGATTTCAAGTAATTCTTCGGGGCCGTCCTCGTAAAATACGCGGGCAAACCCCTCTCCCGCCTTTTTGCCCTGCCGACTCTCCGGCTCATAGAAAAAGTACAGCATTCCCGTGTGCGGCAGTCGGTTCTGCGCGTCGAACGGCGCAGTCTCGGCAAGATTTATCTGCGCGAGGAAGGCAAGCGGGCGGGTTACCTTCTCGCCGCTCTCAATGTCGGTTTCACTGTAATAAGGCCACACAAAATCCGACGGAACAAAAGGCTTGCCGCCGAAATGCGAAGCGGACGGACGTTTGGCGGGCACGCCTGCCAACGGATTTATGCCGATTGCGGAAACGATATGGTCACGGAAATTGCGCTCCGGATCGATCTTGGGCGGGGAAACCTTGTCACGGAGGCGAAGCAGTTCTGCGTATTCCACCTTTTCCCGCATGCGATTGGCTTCGATGTCCGCCCTTGCGATACGGTCGAAGGTAAACAGCTCGTCGAGCCGAATCTCCCCCTTTGCATAAGCGGAGACGGCGCAGAGCATTCGATCCTCTGCATGGAGTTCTTCCGAAAAGCGGTCGAGATCCAGAACAGAACTACCTGTCTCGTCCAAAAGAAGCACGCCGTCGTCCGCGGTATAGGTCAGCGCATAGACGCGGTCGGGATACACATTTGCAGGCAAAAAGCGGTCGGAGGTGGAAAGCTCGGCGCCTTTTCCGAGGTACACCGCCGGGCGATCGGTCGTGCAGGGGTCAATCGGGTAAATCAGTTCCCCCGCAGAGAAGGGCGATGGAAACGAAATGTCCATACTCCAAAACGCGCCGTCCGACCAATCGGGCAAGCAGGTAATATCCATCACCTCCGCGTTCTCGTTAAGGTCCGCGTAAATAGTGGTTTCCTCGCATTCGGGGCGCGTCTCCCGGCGAATGACTCGGATCTCCGCCGGGCGCTCCGGCTTCAGGGCGTCTGCCTTGTCGAAATACCCAAGGTTGTCCCGACAAGCGGCGCGGCAGGTGTCAAAGTCTGCAAAGACGGTTTCAAAATGCTCCATGTCGTAAAAGCTGCGCCGGCGAATGTCATAGACGCTGAAAAGATAGGAATAAACGAAATTCTTGTCCGCGCGGAGAAATTCGTCCAGATATTTCTGCTTGTTGTCAATCCATTCCCGCAAAAGGACATGAAAGCGGTTGTTTCCGTCCGTATACTCGTCAACCGGGAGTTCAAAATCCGCTGAGGTGTTCAGCAGTTCCCGCATGGCGGCAATCTTTTCCGCAAGACTCCGCTTGCGGCTGTGCCTGACGACATAGGCGCGTTCCAGTGGCGTAAGGGTATAACCGATCTTTCGCAAATGCTCACGCAGAGCGACGGAATCCATAAAATCAAG
>DLLB01000098.1:4255-7537 GCA_002477905.1 Clostridiales bacterium UBA7573
AGCCGCCCGCGATCCTCCGAAAAGGACGCGGCTTGTGGGTGCCGTTTGCAAAGTTCCATCCACGCGCGGAAAGAAGCCGGGACAGCTTCCGGTGGATTCGGGAACGCCTCTGCCAATGCCGACAGGACCTCGCGGTCATCGAAACTTATCTTTTCGGGTCGGATATCGATTTCGCTTCTGAGGGCGTCCAGACGGTCAAGATCGGGACTCGTGAGAAAGTACACCCTTGACGATGCATCCCATTCCGAAAAATCGAAACCGACGGCGGTGCGTCCGTTGACGGTCGTCACGGGACCGAAGGTGTAGAGCGATTCATCTCGCATGGCGCAGAACAGCGTTTGGTAGTACTGCACCTCACGCCCACGGCGGTATTTTCCCAAAATTTCCGCACGTTCTTCCTCCGAAAACGGTTTGCCGCGCCTTTCTTCGTATTCGGCAAGTCTGCGCCTGTCCCGCCCGAGCGGCGGGTTTTGGTGGGTACAACTCAAGTGCAGAAGCAGGTTGCCGTTTTCCTTCAGATAGGCGGAAAGATCCTCGATTGCCGCTTGGCGGATGGCGCGCGGTATCTCTGCATATATTTCCGAACCGTGCACCCCGTGACGCGGCTGTTCGGTCAGGGAAAAACCGTCCGCGCGCATTTCCGTGCCGCACTGCGGGCAGAGGCGCGGCGGCATTTCATACGGGAATTTGTCGGGATCGGCGTAAAAAATCGTATGCTTACACGCGGGACAGCGGTAGTGCGGCGGGAGCGGATTCAGCCGATGGATGCCGAGCAGGTAGGAGAGAAACCGAAGCCCCACCGACGAACCGTAAAGCGCTGTGGGATGTCCGTTCATCCGACAAAACCGAGCAATGTGCCGCCAGATTAGATAGGTAGCGGCGAAAGTCGTGCCGCGCGTCAGGGAAAGTTCGTTTTCCAGTCTTTTTGCAAGAGCGGACGGTGGATTTTTCCCGTAAAGCTTCCGCAGAGCATGGCGGGCGGCGGATTCCAACTGTCCGTCGGCATATTCCATATACGGCAGGGCTTTTTCCTCCGGGAACGGGCAGATATCCTCCGAAATCATGTCCGCAAGCTTTCGGGAATTTGTTACAACGGTCTCATAAGCCTTTTCGGGGGAAAGACTGCCGAACGCTTCAAGCATTTCTTCCGTTGTGCGCAGGTGCAGACCATACCCGATGGGCGGCATCTCCTGATTTTTCAGGTAATAGATGGCGTTTGCGGTCTCCGTGTCGCGGCAGTCCGCATATTCGGCATACCCGACTGCAACCACCGGCTTGTTCACCTTTTCGGCAAGCCCGACCACCCAACGATTGATCTGGGCAACCTTCGTAGCTCCCAACGTGTTGTCAGCCCCGCAGGGCGGGCAAAGCTCGATATAGTCATAAAATTCCGCAATCCTCGCGCAGACCGCCTCATCTCTTGCGTCCTCCAGTGCCTCAAAGACCTCCCCGTTAACGCCGTCTGAACCGACCAGCAGGTGCGCGCGGCATTCGGAAATCTCCGCACGGGTGACATAGGTGAAATGGCACGCGCCGCGCTCGATGGCGCGGGACATCAGGCGGTACAAGTCGTGAAGCCCCTCTTCGTCGCGCGCAAGAAGCGTCACCCGATGCCATTCTGCTTCGTAATATGCCCGGCTTTCGTCGTTTATCATAATCAGCTGCGCTCCGTAAATGACCTTGATACCGACTTCCCGTGCCGCGCGCGCCGCTGCGGGGAATGCCCGTACCGTGTCCATGTCCGCTATGGCAATTGCCGCGCATCCCGCCGTTTTGGCACGGCGGATCATGTCCTCAGGGGAATCAAACGCATATCCCCCCGAATAATACGTCATAGCGCCAAGCTCGGCGCGCCTTAACTCATCTATCATGAATCAACATCCCCACAGCGTCGCCTCTTGCCACCACGCGACCATAATAATCCTTTGTCGTGTCGGACTGCGCGTCATATCTGCCGAGCGTCTTTCCGAAATAGTCCTTTACGGTCTTGTTTCCGTGCGCATCGGTTTCGATTCTTGCAATGATCTTTCCACTGTAATTCTTGATAACTTCTGTTTCCATGCTGCCATACTTCCTTTTCAAAAATTGCCCCGGTTTTCCGGGGCTTGAAAACAGTATATCATATCAAATGGGGCAAAAGAGGGACATTGCAGTCTTGATTCCTCTGTCCCTTTGCAGGCCGTATGGCTGTGTTATAATAATTGTACCTATTCAAAGGAGTTGTCTTTATGAATCTTCAGATTTGTTCCCGTGCGGCATTAGAAGCCATGCTTGCACACGGGCTACCGCAAAATGCGGCGATTATCAGTTTTTGTGACCCCGTAGGCATCGGTCGCCATCGGCATGACGGATATGCCCCAATCGATTTTTGCGGCAAATGCGACCGCGTGATTCGGATTGCCGCGCGCGACCTTGACCCGGAGGCACTGCCGAAGTTCGGGCTTTCGATGGAAGAGTACCTTCCGGAAGCCGACGAGCTGGCGGATTTTATCCTGCAAGCAGTCGCGGACGGATGCCCGATCATCTGCCAATGCGAGTACGGGCAGAGCAGGAGTGCCGCCTGTGCCGCGGCGATTTTGCAATACTTTGAGGGGCGCGGAATTGAAATTTTTACCGATTATCGATACTACCCGAATCAGTTGGTCTATCACAAGGTCTATGACGCGCTGAAAAAGAGGGCAGGGGTCAAACAATAAAGTTTTTGTTACATGCTTTGAAAAATGCGAAATGGATGTTGCAACGGGAATGCCCGATATGGGCGACACGAGAACGGTGGGATATTACGAAGACCTTGAAATTTGCCGGCGCGCACTTCACGAAAACCGGTGTGACGTACATGAATTTTTGTATGAATATGCCGTGGTGGAATGCATTGCGCCGGGAATCTATTCGGGAGCGAAAGAAATCGAATGGTTTCAATGGGACAACGAAAGAGGTGGATTCTTCGAAATTTCCAAACCTCAATGTACCTATGGCTGTTGCAATTACGCACTGGGTTAAATAACAGTCTATGCCGACGCGCTGCGGTGGGAAGCGGCGCTGACGGCGGTCAGTCGCCCGATTTCGCCGTGGATTTCCTCCTTACCGCTGTACGGACGGAAAGCAACAGATTTCCGTCGTCATGAAGCCGCACGATACGGGTAAGAGACGGTTTAGTGCTCCCGAAACCCTCCTCGTAGCAGTGTTTTTTACCGCCATCCTTGGGGGTGTAACAAACAAGTGACCTATCCGTCAGCCCGGCGGATTCGAGAAGCTCCAATATTTTGTCGGTCGAGCGCTTGT
>DLLB01000024.1:0-8985 GCA_002477905.1 Clostridiales bacterium UBA7573
CGTTTTATTCTCGGCTGGCATTAACGTTAAATCGTTTTTGCCCACAACTTACGAATGGATAAAAGATTTATCGCCCGAAGAAAAGGCAAGGTTTTATTTTGAAAAGCGAAACAGGAACGTCATAGGGCTTAATCCGCGGGACTTTAAATACGTCGATTATAAAGACCCGTACTCGCTTGATTTTTTCGCTAAATGCCCCGTTTGCGGCAAAATTTGCGCCGTAGACCAATTCGGCAACGGAAAATGCAACAACTGCTCGTGGGGGCTTTACAGGGACGATGAGAAAATTCCGGATAAAGCTCAATATCCGAATCTCATTTCCCTCAACAAAGCAAGACGGCTTTACAGAGAGGGTAAACCCTTAAAGCCCGATTTCGACGATTTTATTGAGGGGCTTGAATCGTATAGCGAAATGACTTTTTACTACAAAGGAATCGAAGCGGCGGTATATATCGCCGAGGACGATTGCATACGTCTGGAATACGGCGGGCAAACCGACGACTTTTCAAACGCGGAAGAATTTCACGATAACGCGCGTGTGGACGGAAAACTTTTGAAGGAAATTTGGAGCAAGGTTGAAAAAGCCGATTATATGCAAGGCTAAAAAGAATATGGTTTACGTTCGTTATAATAAAAACGCTTGCGACGCAAGCGTTTTTTATCCTCCGTTTATATGAACCGCTACGGAAACGCTATACGTTCGCCTCGTTTTCCTAATTTTATCGCCGTTAAAATGCAAATCCTTAAAGTGATTCGATTCTCACTCGGCCAATTCAAACAAACGGGCAAACCGCGGAAAAGTGGGCTGAAAATCGAAAAACTTATCGAGTAATTTTGAGAAAACCCCTATAAGCGTTCCGTTAAAAATCGCCATAACGAGCGTTCCCCAACCGATTCCCCTCACTTCGTTGAAAAACGCGAACGTCATAATAACGCTTGCCGTCAGGCACGATAAATCCACAATCGTTTTCAAAACGGAAATTTTTATTTTGTATCTATACGAAACGGCTTTCACGAAAAAGTCGTACACCTGCGGATAAAGATAGGTTTTGAAAAACAACGCAACTGCAAACGACGTTAAAATTACGCCCGAAACGAACAAAATTGCTCTTACCCATAAGTTCATACTCATAGGCGGAGTTATCGACGGATTGAAAAACGGTATTTTACGCCATAAATCGAGAACCGCTCCGTAAATAAGGCAAGTCACGAACGAAAACAAATAAACGAACTTAAATTTTCTCAATATCAGGCAAAGAACTATGAATAAGCCTGCCTGTATCACGTATTCCGCCTGACCAAACGTTAAAAAGCCCGTTTTTAAGCTTAACAAATATGCCGGCGCGACTATCATCGAAATCCCGAAATCCGCGGCGGATAATATCGCAACCGCAAGCGATAACAAAGTTATAGCCACAACGTACGCCGCTTCGCTTGAAATCTTCAATTTTTTCATTTTCGTCCTGCCTTCGTTTGGAATTTTCAAATTTACCCCATAAAAAACGCCATACACCCGTAATTGAGCGTATGGCGAAAAATGAGCTTACATCTCAGAAAAATCCATACTGATTTTGGAATTTCAGTATATCACAAATTGATTCGTTTGTCAATACCGATTGATCTTTTTATCCGATAGAAACTGCATTTTGATGTTACAAGAAAAAGGAAGCCCGAATAAACGGACTTCCTCTTGAATTTTCGCATGCAAGGCGGGAAAATCAATACATACCGCCCATGCCGCCCATACCAGCCGCGGGAGCCGCTGCGGGTGCGGGATTTTCTTCTTTCTTATCGGCAACCGTTGCTTCGGTAGTCAAAACCGTAGAAGCAATGGAGGCTGCATTCTGAATTGCGGAACGCGTTACCTTCGTCGGATCCACAATTCCGGCATCCATCATATCACAATAAACTTCTTTTGCCGCATCAAAGCCATAGCCGACCTTTTCAGCAGTCAAAATCTTATCTACAATGACAGAGCCTTCAAAGCCTGCATTCTCTGCAATCTGACGAACCGGTGCTTCCAGTGCTTTCAGCACAATCTGCACACCCACTTTTTCGTCGCCTTCCACTTCTGCAAGCAGTTTCTTCACATCTCCGATTACATTCAAGAGCGCCGTTCCGCCACCTGCAACGATGCCTTCTTCAACAGCCGCTTTTGTTGCATTCAATGCGTCTTCAATGCGGAGCTTCTTCTCTTTCATTTCCACTTCGGTCGCAGCACCGACTTTAATCACAGCTACGCCGCCTGCAAGTTTCGCAAGGCGCTCCTGCAATTTTTCACGGTCAAAATCAGAAGTGGTATTTTCAATTGCGGTACGAATCTGTGCAACTCTCGCTTTGATCTCGGATGCATCCCCGGCGCCGCCGACAATGATCGTGTTTTCCTTATTGATCTTTACCTGTCTAGCACGGCCAAGCTGTGCAACCGTGGTGTCCTTCAACTCCAGACCGAGTTCAGAAGAAATTACTTCACCACCCGTCAGAATGGCAATGTCGCGAAGCATTTCTTTTCTTCTGTCACCAAATCCAGGTGCTTTCACCGCAACGCAGGTGAAGGTACCACGCAGTTTATTCAGCACCAACGTGGTCAGAGCTTCGCCCTCCACATCTTCTGCGATAATCAAGAGTTTTGCACCCTGTTGCACGATCTGCTCAAGCAACGGCAAAACTTCCTGAATATTGGAAATCTTCTTATCGGTAATCAGAATGAACGCATCATCCAACACGGCTTCCATCTTATCGGTATCCGTAACCATGTACGGAGACAGATAACCACGGTCGAATTGCATTCCCTCGACCACTTCGCAATAGGTATCTGCGGTCTTGGATTCTTCTACCGTAATCACGCCGTCAGCCGTTACCTTTTCCATAGCGTCTGCAATCAGTGTGCCGATGACCTCATCCCCTGCGGAGATCGTGCCGACTCTTGCGATGTCTGCCGTACCGTTCACCTTCTTGGAAATGCCCTTCAAGCTATCCACTGCAGTTGTAACAGCTTTCTGCATGCCTTTCCGAATCACCATCGGATTGGCGCCGGCGGCGACATTCTTCATACCCTCATGAATCATTGCCTGTGCAAGCAACGTTGCGGTTGTCGTACCGTCGCCTGCCGCGTCATTGGTTTTGATTGCGACTTCTTTTACAAGCTGAGCGCCCATGTTTTCCATCGCGTCATCCAGTTCAATTTCCTTTGCAATTGTGACTCCGTCATTGGTAATCAGCGGTGCGCCATACTTTTTGTCCAAAACCACATTTCTGCCTTTCGGACCAAGCGTAATCTTTACCGTATCAGCCAGTTTATCTACACCTGCAAGCAGTGCGTTTCTGGCATCCGTGCCAAACAAAATTTCCTTTGCCATAATTCTCAATCCTCCTGTATCAACGAATCGCGCTTATTGCACGATTGCCAAAATATCGCTTTGTTTTACGATGACGTACTCTACTCCATCGCACTTTACTTCGGTTCCGGAATACTTGCTGGTGATTACATGATCGCCGACTTTCACCGTCATCACAACTTCTTTGCCGTCTACCATACCGCCCGGACCGACTGCAATTACCTCTGCTACCTGCGGTTTCTCTTTTGCACTTTCCGCTAAAATAATTCCGCTTTTTGTGGTTTCTTCTGCTTCGACCATCTTAAGAACAACACGGTCTGCCAAAGGCATGATTTTCATATATGCTCCTCCTTGTGGATCTTTTATTTTTTAGCACTCATCATTTCTGAGTGCTAAACTCTGTTTCTTATTATAGTCTCTTTTTTCAAAAAATCAAGGGATTTTATGTAGAATTCACATTGTTTTAACATTTGATACGATTTTTACAATGTGCCGAGTGCTAAATCCCCTGTGGGACACATTTTTTCGATTTTTTGCGACATTCCGGCGTTTTTTCGTGTTCAGATGCGCGTTTGCATTTCTTCTTTGAGGCGGGAAATGATTTTCTTTTCCAATCTTGAAATATAAGACTGAGAAATACCAAGTAAATCCGCAACTTCTTTCTGCGTTCGCTCTTTTCCGCTTCCCAAGCCGAATCTTAGTTCTATAATCGTCCGCTCCCGACGGCTCAGATGTGCGATTGCCCCTGCTATGGTCTTTTTGTCCTCATCGGTTTCCAAATCCCGATACACAGAGTCTTCTTCACTGCTCAAAATATCGGAAAGCAACAATTCGTTCCCATCCCAATCCACATTCAGCGGTTCATCTATGGAAACCTCCGCGCGCTGTGAAGAAGTTTTACGTAAAAACATCAGAATTTCATTTTCAATACACCGGGATGCATAAGTCGCCAATTTGATATTTTTATCCGGTTTGAATGTATTGACCGCTTTGATCAATCCGATCGTTCCGATAGAGATCAGATCTTCTAAGCCTGCCGTGGTATTTTCAAACTTTTTCGCGATGTATACGACAAGGCGCAGATTATGTTCAATCAAAAGCGACCGCTTAGAGGGATCGTCCCCCATGGTATCAATCGCATCCGCCTCCGCTTCTGCGGTCAACGGCGCCGGAAGCGTATCGCTTCCATTGATATAATAAACCTCATCTTCCCGCAGAATACTTTGTAACCCGCGTAAAACCCGTTTCATAAAATCCGTTTTTCCAACCCAGAGTTTCATATTCGTCTGATTCCTTTCTTTCGTAACCGTCTGGAAATCTGCGGTGCCGCTTCGCAAAGCGCTGCCGGCAACAGCGCGTCGGCTCCGCCAAAATGTACATCTTGTGCCGTAAATGCGATACATGCCCGACATGCCACACCGTCTACCGTCACAGAATCCGGAATCATCCCGCATAGCATTGTGCCCCCACCAATTCCATGCGCAAAAATCATCCGGATTTTTTTTGCGTAAACGGAGTCTGTAAATGCAGCCGGATCTGCGGCAACGACAGCGCGCGCCAACCGATCCGGAAACAATTGCTGTGCAACCTGCGCACGGCATAAAATCACGGGAAGCGCGGACAGAGGATCTGTCAGTAAATTGCCGCTGTCACACAATGCCGAAACACATGCTCCCCGCGTCCCAACCCGCAGTTCTACCGTCACCATCCTGCGAACGGTATTACGGGAAAACAATCGACCGAACAGCCATACGCCGCCTGCGGCGAGCGCCGCAAGCAAACTGAACAACCCGAACGGAAGTTCCTCCTGTAATGGTGTGTAATTGCTCCCCCATTTGACTCTTTTCACATATAAGTAAGAATTGCATAGGGAATATAGTGCGGTCATACATCCGCCCATTAGTACGCTGATTCCATAAAACAGCAAAATATTTCTGAAAAAATCGGTTGCCCCTTTGCTCTTTTGTGCGATTTTACACAGGATGACAGACACTAACACATGACATACCAACGATAAAAATCCATTCAACGGCAAAAACAGGCTTCCAACCGCATAAAATGCACCGAGTGCGCAGGCGATCACCGTGCGTCCCACATACAACCGGCGATGGCGCAATTGCGCACATAAAAAAAATGAAAGAAAATCCATGCTGAAATTGATAAAAAACAACACGTCCCCGTAAATTACCTGTTCCAACGGCATCCCTCCACGGTTTGTACTATGGGTATTGTAACACAAGCCCTGCCGCGAAAATGCGCGGATCTTAGGGGAGATATGTCTCTTTTTTTCGCGCATTTTCTGTTGGTTTCCTGTAAAATACCGGATTGTGAATCTCTTTTTCCCGACGTTATGACGGATTGCGGCGAAAGAGGATAATTTTTAACATTCCTCTTGCGAAAAGAGAAAAAATGTGATATAATGGAATTGTATACACGAATACGGAAGGCAGATTGCCTTATTTTTTAATAACGCAGAACCGAAAGGAATGGATTTCCCCATATGATGACAAAAAAAGAACTTGCCGAGATCCGGCGTACCCTCACACAAGATCATCACGCAATTACCACCGTCCGCGGTTGCTATGTCAACGCAACCGGCGAAATCATTACCCGCTTTTCTC
The DNA here is from genome assembly GCA_002477905.1 of Clostridiales bacterium UBA7573. Taxonomy (GTDB): domain Bacteria; phylum Bacillota; class Clostridia; order Oscillospirales; family CAG-272; genus UBA7573. The sequence continues at coordinate 5,960 of DLLB01000024.1, forward strand.
CCTCTTTTGCCACTGATACCGAAGAAGAAGTGGAAAAGTATCTGTCCGTCTTTCGCCGTACCTTATCCGGAACCGCAGAAAAAAACCTACACAACATTCCGTTTTCTTCCGCACAGGTACTGGAAGGCGCTGAACATCAATTATTACATACCTTGACAAGTTCTGAGCTGACTGACGAAGAAGCCGTAGATGCGTTTTTTGAAAAAGTAACCGGTGCATACCATTCGGACGACAATTATGTGATCCTGCTCGCCTGTAACAAGTACGATGTACCGTATCGTGCGCGGGACGGCGCAAAAATCGAAGAAAATGCCGACCGGGTTTATACTTATATCGTTTGCAGCATCTGTCCGGTAAAAGCCGCGAAACCCACTTTAACGTACGATCCCGATACCAAATCGTTCAAAAATGCCAGCGGCAGCGGAACCATTTCCGCCCCCCAGCTCGGTTTCCTCTATCCCACCTTTGACGACAGACAAACTAATATTTATAATACCTTGTTCTACACACGCGATTGTGCGCAAGCCTATCCGGACTTTACCGACGTCATGTTCAAAAGCAGTATCGCCATGCCGGCGGCAGAACAGGAGCAAACTTTCCGTACCGTACTTGCGGAAGCGCTGAATGAAGATTGCAGTTTCACCGTTGCGAAAGCCATTCACACACAAATCTGCGACGCAATGGAAGAACATAACGAAAGCAAAGAAGAAGAACCGCTGTCTATTTCCGCTTATCAGGTACAGGCGGTTTTGGCGCAATGCGGCGTTTCTGAGCAAAAACAAGAAGCGTTTCAGAATACTTATAATGACAACTTCGGGAAAGGCGCAGAGCTTCCACCCCAAAACATTGTCAATCCGAAATTGTTTGAAGTCCGCACACCGGACGTGGTCATCAAAGTCGCGCCGGGACACAGCGATCTTTTGGAAACAAAAGTGATTGACGGTTCCAAATATATCTTGGTACGTGCCGATGACGGCGTAGAAGTAAACGGGCTGAATGTCCGGATTGAAGAAACTTAAGATAAGCACCCCGGCTTTGCCGATCTTGTATATTTTTTATTTACAATCAGAAAGGAGACTACTATGGAAAACACTTCTTCCCCTCTGTTGCAATTTGATAATCTGTCAAAATGCTATGGAAGCAAACAGGCTTTGTCGCCGCTTAGCTGTATTGTTCCGTCCGGGCACATCATCGGATTACTTGGTCCGAACGGTAGTGGAAAAACAACTTTAATCAAAACAATTGCGGGGATTCTTACCCCCACAACCGGCTCTGTGCGAATCTTCGGGCAAGAGCCCAACCCGCAAACCAAGGCAGTCGTATCCTATCTGCCGGAACGCACTTATTTCTCCAACTGGATGACCGTAGAAAACATTCTGTGCTTTTTTGCGGATTTCTATCAGGATTTCAGCCGGGAAAAAGCATTAGATATGCTGGATCGTCTGAAAATTGACCGCAAAATGAAATTCTCTGCCATGTCCAAAGGCACCAAGGAAAAATTACAGCTCATCATGGTCATGAGCCGAAACGCAAAATTATACTTATTGGATGAACCAATCGCCGGCGTGGATCCCGCTACACGGGATTATATTCTGGAAACCATTTTATCCGCTTACAATCCGGAAGCGACCATGATCTTCTCTACCCATCTGATTGCCGATGTGGAACACATTCTGACCGACGTCATGTTGATTAAGGATGGCAGTCTGATTTATGCAGGTCCTGCAGATCAATTGAGAGAACGGGAAGGAAAAAGTGTGGACGCTTATTTCAGGGAGGTGTTCAAATGCTAAAAAAACTGATGAAATACGAATTCCTCGCAACTTACCGCTACTATGCTCCTATCTTTGCCGGCATTCTGGTTATGGCAGGATTGAATCGGCTTCTCATGACAATCTCTGCAAATTCCAGTGAGACAAGTGTGGGGAGCGGGCTGACCTATCTCATTTATATTCTTCTTATCCTTTCCCTTCCCATTGTTACGTTGGTAATCTCCATCTGGCGGTATTCCAAAAATCTTTTAGAAGATGAAGGATATTTGATGTTTACCTTGCCTGTCACTACCAACCAGTTATTCTTCTCCAAGTATTTTACCACCTTGATCTGGGAAGTTGCCTCTTTTGTGATTGCAGTTGGTTCTGCTTTTCTGATCGGCTTCTTCCAAATTCCATCTCTTAGCAACCTTTTTGGAGTGTATTTACAACCGATTCTGCTTATCTTGGTGATTCTCAGCATTCTCGCAGTTTTATGCGCCTCGGTATTTTCCCTTTACACCGTGGTATCCCTCAGTTATTTGTTGTTTAAAGAACACCGCATACTGGGCTTGATTGTTTCCTACATCATTTACTCCATCGTATCCAACCTACTTACCATTTTGATCAGTGCCATTATCGGCAGCATCTTCGCAAACATCATAGCGGATGCCGAAGTAGCGACTGCATATGGCAGTTTGATCTCGATCATCCTTTGCTACAGTGTTCTTGGTGTGCTTTGTTATTTCTTCTCCCATCATTGTTTAACCAAAAAACTGAATCTGCAATAACAAAAAGAACCCATCGGAAATTCTGTTTTCCGATGGGTTCTTTGTTATTTTTAATATAATTGATATTTATAGTTTTTACAGTTCGCATTCCGCATGGCGCATGACATGGCAATTTATATTTACCGCAACCGGCAATCCCGCAATATGCGTAGGGTATTGCTCTACATTTACGGCAAATGCCGTAACGTCCCCGCCGAATCCTTGCGCACCGACCTGTAATTGATTGATCGCGTTTAACATTTTTTCTTCCAGCGCCGCATAGCGTGCATCCGGATTTCTTAGACTGACCGGTCGCGTAAGCGCACGCTTGGCAAGATAAGCGGCATATTCGAAAGTGCCGCCGATTCCGACGCCGACTAACACCGGCGGGCAAGGATTGCCACCAGCCTTCTCTACCGTATCGCAAACGAAACGAATGATATCTTCTTCCGTTGCAGCCGGTGTAAACATTTTTAACGCACTCATATTCTCACTACCGAAGCCT
>DLLB01000024.1:9012-15799 GCA_002477905.1 Clostridiales bacterium UBA7573
GAAGCCTTTCGGCGCGGCAATCAATCTCAACCGATCTCCCGGTACAATACGGGTATGCAAAACAGGCGGGGTATTATCCGTTGTATTCGCTCTGTCATACAGCGGATCCCGCACGACAGATGCGCGTAGCCGCCCTTCCACATAAGCACGACGTACCCCTGCGGCAATCGCTTCCTCAAAGTTTCCGTTGATATGTAACTCGCTCCCGACCTCTGCGAACAGTACCGCCATACCCGTATCCTGACAAATCGGAAGCTTCATTTCTTTCGCTGCATTCAGATTTTCCGTCAGTTTTTCCAAAATGGACTTTGCAAGCGGATTGGTTTCGGTGTGTTGCGCCTGTTCTATTAAGGCACAGGCATCCGGCGGCAAGGTTCGGTTCGCTTGTATAAACAAATCTCTTACCGCTTCTGTAATCATTTGTGCTGAAAGCTCTCTCATGGGATGTCCGATCCTTTCTGACTTCTTCCGTTACTTCCTTCTGCGGGAAGCCCCTCTTTGTTTATGATCCATACTCTTTTTCCAGTCGGAAATACGCTCCTCGCTCCGCGTTTTAAAACGGCGCATCATTTCCTCAAACGGATCTGTTTCTGCATGTGCCAAAGCCGCAGGCTTTTCCGATGCCGCAGACTTTGTACGCGGCGGTTCTTTCGGAGGCAGCGCCGCTTTTCGGGAAAGTGCGATCTGTACTTTCCCATCCGGTTGCGTTTCCATCCCGATCACCTTAACCGTTACCGGATCTCCGATATGTAAGTAAGTCGTAATATCTTCTACATAGGCATGATCCACCTGAGAAATATGAATCATACCCGTCTGTTGCGACGGCAGGCGCACCAGTGCGCCAAACTTCATCACTTTTACAACGGTTCCTTCTGTAATTGCCCCTACTTCCAACTGCATACGGGGAATTCCTCCTATGTTCTACTGTTTCAAAATGTGGGGAGCAAGGTCCGGATTACTGTGCATCCGGCAGTTCCTCCGGATACACATATCCGCGCTTACGCGCCTGACTCTCAATGTAAGCACGGTCAACCGGAGCATCCAGTTCTGCCTGTTTCTGCGCATTTTCCGTGCGTAACTGTGCAATGCGGGCTTCGATTGCCTGCTTTTCTGTTTGCAAAATATGCAGATCGTACCGCACTTTCCATAGCAAAAGCACGACACAAATCAGTAGCAGGATCAAACAAGTCCGTAGAAATCGGTCTTTGGGTTTCTGCGTGCATTCTTCACGTTGGGTTTCTTTGTACGTGATCATCCGCTTGTTCCCCTTTCACGTTCTTGATTTTTTCATCCCATTCGCGTTTTTTCTCTTTCTTTCGTATAGGATGGTGTTTCTTTTTCTTTTCTTCCGTATGATCAATATTTTGCGAGGTCTGTCGTTGTTCTTTTTGCTTCTGCTCCCAAAGTACGCGTCCTTGTTTTGGTAGGCAAAGCCGGTACATTTTTGTCAAGACATGCGCCGTATAATGCTTATAATAGCAAAATACGATCCTGTTTTGCAATTTTCCAAATAAAAAATGTCCCAAACGCACCAATGGAGAAAACAAGACTCTGCACACCCGACGCACCATTCTGCGGATAAATGCAAGAATGGCATCCGATAAACGCATAACCAACTTTCCGACAGAATTCCGATAGGCAAAAAATCCAACTGCATAACCAAAGAGCGCATACCAACGAAAAATTCCATCATTTTCGGCAAATAGCAAAATGCAAAAAATGCCGCCTGCAATGAGTGCAAACAGGATGTCCTCTGCAAAAATGACGACAGAGGACACAGAAAACGGCAAAAAGTGAGCCTGTTTTGCAAGTGGAGGCGCACATAAAGATTTTGGCGTTTGTTTTGCTCCATAGCTATGCGTTTTTGCGAACGCAATCCGGCGCAAGCGAAACAGATCGTAAATGACGCCGAGAATAGCCCCCCATAAAATTACCGATGCGAAAACAGGCAAAAAATTCGGATTTTGAAATGCGTCAATCATGTCCGTCCGAAGATTTTTTTCTTCGCTTTCTGCGCGCTCTGCTCCGCATAAAACATTCCGCTCAAATTGCCTTCGATCACGACTTCTTTGCTATCCAAATCCAACTTTGTAACGCGGAAATCCGTTCCGTCCACAGACAGAATTCCGAGCACCGTATCCAGTACCACAGATTCTTCATCAAAACGAATGACATCGTTTACACCGGTGACCGTAAGGTGCTTCCGCGCATGCAACACCAATTCCTGTTTGGGTTGTACAGTTTGTTGTTCGTTTTGCATACCCTGCATCCTGCTCCTCCCAACCGATACATTTGTGTATCTCCTTGGTTTCATTGTATGCAGTCATTTCTACGGATATGTCTGTTTTCGATGTAAATCCGAAAAGGGACAAAAAGAGCGTTATTCCTCCACAATTTCATACATGGCGGCTGCATCGGACTTCAAGGCATGCTCCTGTACAGACAACACGCGTGCGCGAACCGTTTTTTGCCCGAATGCGATGCTGATGACATCCCCGACTTTCACATCATAGGACGCCTTCACCGTTTTTCCGTTGACACTGATATGTGCGCTGTCGCAGGCTTCATTTGCAACAGTGCGGCGTTTGATCAGGCGGGATACTTTTAAAAATTTATCAATGCGCAAATCAAGATCCTCCAAAAGGTGAAATTTTCTGCGTATTCCTTCAAAAAAGGAACTTGGCTATAAATGATTGAAACCTTTCGCGAAATGCCGCAAAAGGTTTCAAATTGCATTATACAATTAGAGAATTAAGCGTTGATCGCGTCTTTGATCGCTTTGCCCGCAGAGAACGTGAGTTTCTTTGCAGCGGGAATGGTGATCTTCTCATTGGTCTTGGGATTTCTGCCTTCTTTTGCGGCACGGAGTTTTACATCGAATGTACCGAAGCCGGCAATCTGTACCTTATCACCTGCAACAAATGCTTCTTCCAAAGCAACAAACATCGCATCTACTGCCGCTTTTGCTTCTGTCTTTTTCATGCCGGTCTTGTCTGCGACAACATCAATTAAATTTGCCTTATTCATTTTTATTATTCACCTTTCTTTTGTAGAATTGTACACATAGTATAACATGAATTGTCCGATTTATCAAGGGTTTTTTCAAAGAAAAATGAATTTTTTGCGGAATGTAGAAAAGATGTCGTTGTTTTTGTGTACACTATACAAATTTCACAATATTTTTATGAAAAATTGCGTAAATCCTTTTATTTTTCAAAGGTATTGTGCGATTTGACGCTCATTTTCCCGGTATAATAATTCCTCCGGATCCAGGTGATAGGCGTCAGCGGCGGCACAAATCGCAAATAAATCTTTTCCGATCTGCGCTTTGGCACTTGCCGCATCCGGATAGGGATTTTCCACGGCTTGCCCCAGCTTGGCTTCCTTATGTGCAATTTTCTTTGCACGCATCAGAGACGGCATGGTGCGTGCAATGGAATCCATAGATTCCCCGACCGTCTTTTGATTTTTTTCTTTTTGTTTCACACGATCCCAGCTTGCCAGTGCATCGGCACCGTCTTTGGCGGGAGCGGAAAGGAATACATGCGGATGCCGTTCTACTAATTTCTTACAGATGCCGTTCACCACATCCGCAAAGGTGAAATTCCCCTTCTCCGCCTCCATCTGCGCATGAAATACCACCTGTAAAAGTAAATCGCCGAGTTCCTCCTGCAAAAGCGGCAGACTGTGCAAATCGATCGCTTCCGCAACCTCATAGGTTTCTTCAATCAGATTCTGACGGATGCTTTCATGCGTCTGTTCTCTGTCCCACGGGCAACCGTCCGGCTGACGCAACAGTTCCATCAAAGTGAGCAAATCCTGTATGTCGTAACGTTCTTTGTGCAATAATGTGTTTTTTACTTCCGCAGTATTCATAGTTCCTCCATTTGAATTTGTTTGTTTTTTTCTGAAAAAAATCCGAGTTTTTTACAACCATGCAATACCTGTTCGCCCTTAGGAAGCATCCGGATTTCCTCTGGTGTAACGCCGCCAATGGAAAGCAATACAAGGAAATAGATTCCCGCGGCAAGTGCCAAAGCAAGCAAGGTTGCCGGCGCGGACGGAAGCCATGCCGTTAACAGCAAATGCGCGCCACGCGCGGTAAAAGCGCAGACGCAGGCGGCAAACAAGGGTTTGAAAAAAAGGGTATACAGGGACGGCAAACTGCCGACTGTGCGGTACAAAAAGAAAAAGTTTAAGCAGATAATCACAAGATAGCAAGCGAACGTTCCAAGGGGTGAGCCATAAATACCAACAGACGGAATTCCGATCAGAACCGCGCTCAGAATCAGCTTGACAGCGGCACCGGTCAACATGGAATAGATCGGCAAACGCTCCTTGTGATAAGCCTGCAAACAGGTATTGGTAATGGCAAGCATTCCTACGAACAGCATGGATAATGCAAGAATCGAAAGCAACGGTGCCGCGGCTTGTGCAGAAGGGGCGGAAAATAAGAGCAACAAAACCGGACGCGCCATGACAGAAAGTCCGATCGCGCATGGCATCATCAGAATGGACGCCGTACGCAGCGCTGTATCCCGCAAAGTTTTTTGCCGTGCAAGATCCCCTTTTGCGACAGCCTCGCTCAACATCGGAAGCATCGCATAAGCAATGGGGTAAACCAATACGGGTGCGAGATTGAACAGCGGAACAGCAAGCGTCGTATAGTTTCCGTAGATTGCCTGTGCCGCATCTTCCGTCAGTCCTGTTGCGCGCAAACGACGGATGACCAGCATCACATCGATCAGATTGGTCAGACTCATCACCGATGCGGAAATCGTAATCGGAATGGCTCTTGCGCATAAAGCATGTACAACAGAGCGACGGCTTTGCCGTTCGGTTTGCGCTGCCGGAAGCGGCGTTTGATCAAATAAGAGCTTTCTGATTAATAAAAATAAGGCAGATCCTGCGCTTCCGACCGTAATACCGGAGATTGCATACGCCGCGACCAAGGGGAGCGCATATGCCATGCGCAGTGCATATTGTGCAAATACAATGCCCAAGATCAGCTTTCCCAACGCTTCAATGACCTGAGAAGCCGCAGTCGGACGCATATTACCGCATCCCTGAAAGTATCCCCGGACACCGCCTGCAAGGCAGGCACAGAACACCGTAGGAGCAATGACACGGATCGCCGCTTCAGTTGCGGGAGAATCAATAAGATTTGCAAAAGCGGAGGCACCGAGTAATAGCACAGACGAGCAGAAAAGTCCGATTCCACACAGCAAAAGCATCGTCGTACGAAAAATTCGGCGCACATTACCTGCACCTTTTGCGCGATCCTCCGATACCAGAATCGACACTGCCACCGGAAGTCCTGCCGTCGCAAGGGTATAAAACCAAACGTACAGAGAGTATGCGGCATTAAAATACCCCATGCCCTCATCTCCAAGAAGATTTTGCAGAGGAATCTTAAATAAAAGCCCAATGGCTTTCACCAGAATGTTGGACAGCGTCAGGATCAGAACACCGGAAAAAATCAGATGTTTTTGCTTTTTCAAAGGACCTTGCCTCCTAATCAAAATAGTGTGCGCAGACGTCCTTCATTTCTGACTTCAGTTTTTCTATGTCCAGCGTAGTGTAATTTCCGTTTTCATATAGGATCTTGCCATCCGCAACGGTCAGCGCGACGTTGGTCGAATCGGCACTGTATAACAATGCATGGATCGGTTGATATTGCGGAATGGTTTGGATCCGGTCAAGATCCCACAAAACGAAATCGGCGCGATAATTCGGTGCCAAAATACCGCAATCCGGTCTGCCTTGCGCTTTGGCGCCGTTTTCCGTTGCCATGTGCAGAATTGTTGCGGCATTCGGATATTGGGCATCGCAATGAACACCGCGATGTAAGAGTGCCGCAAGGTTCATCTCCCGCAACAGATCCAAACGGTTATTGGACGCGGTTCCATCCGTTCCAAGCGTAACATTGACACCAGCATCCAGCAACTTCTTTAAGGGCATAATCCCGGAGCCGAGTTTCAAATTGCTGGTGGGATTGTGCGACACACTGACATGGTATTGTTGCATCAACGCAAGATCCGTGTCTTCTACATGCACACAATGTGCCGCGGTGGTCGGGGAGGAAAGCACCCCACAATCGGCAAAAAATGCAAGCGGCGTGCGCCCCTTATGGCGCGCTTTACATTCCGCGTGCTCGGAAGCCGTCTCGGAAATGTGCATCTGTACAGCGGCACCGCGTTTTTGCACTTCCTCAGCAAATGTCCGCGCGGCAGATTCTGTATTGGTATACTCAGCATGAAGGGAAAAATCAATCCGGATACGCCCGTTCTCCGCCCCGTGATAGGCGTCATACAGCGCGCATGCTTCCGTAAATCGGGAGTCTCTACGCAAGTCTGCAGCCGGATCAAAGGAAACGATGGAGCGGCTGATATTCGCTTTCATGCCGGATTCCGCAACAGCCTGAACCGTTTGATCACAGAAAAAATACATATCCGAAAAGGACACGATGCCGTTTTTGATCTGCTCTGCCGCAGCGCAAAGGGACGCGATATACACAGCGTGCGGTGTCAGGCGATCTTCCGCCGGAAAAATGCAGTCGTTTAACCATGTTTGCAGTGGCATATCTTCTCCGTACCCGCGGAACAGTGTCATAGCGGCATGGGAATGCGTATTATAAAAAGCAGGCGTCAGATAGTTTCCTTTTGCCTGTATCTGCCGATCAAACTGTCCTGCCGGACGTTCTTTGGTCACGGAAGTAATCCATGCTCCATCCGTCGCAAGATACCCAATACCGAATCCCTCGATGTATGCGTTTTCAATCAACAGT
>DLLB01000024.1:15825-24503 GCA_002477905.1 Clostridiales bacterium UBA7573
ATCAACAGTTTCATACGCCGGCCCCGTTTTCTTTCCCAAGTCGGGTAATAAGCGCTCTCACAAGCGCGGTGAAATCTTTCGCCATCCGTGCGCCGGTTTCCAGAACTTCTTCCGATGTAATCGCTTCACCGGTGATACCTGCAGCATAATTGCTGACACAGGAAATACATACTACCGGAAGTCCGCAATGGGCTGCCGCGATCACTTCCGCCACCGTGGACATTCCCACCAAGGTTGCCCCCAGCATACCAAGCATTTTGATCTCGGCAGGGGTTTCATACTGCGGTCCGCTCATATAGGCATACACACCATGATCCTGTAACGGAATCTGCAGTTTGGCGGCTTCTTCCATCGCAATTTGGGCAAGGCGCGCATCATAGACATGCTGCATATCAAAAAAGCGCTCTCCGAATTGCGGAAGGTTCGCACCGCGCAAAGGCGAATCCGGCGACAGTTTGATCTGATCGCGCACCAGTACCAAAGAACCGGGCGTATAAGCGGTGGAAATGCCTCCTGCCGCATTTGTGATAATCACCTGTGAAATGCCAAGCAACCGAAACACACCGATCGGGTAAGCGGTTTGCCACATTTCCCATCCCTCATAGTAATGGAATCTGCCATTCATCGCAAGAACCGGCGTATCCCCGATCAAGCCGTATACAAATTCCCCTTTTTGATAAGAAACCGTAGAGATTGGGAAATGCGGAATCTCCCCATAAGGAATCGTGACACTTTGCGTCATCTGATCGGCAAAACCGCCGAGTCCGCTTCCCAAAATGATCGCAATCTTCGGAATCCCCGGCAATTTGGCACGGAGATATGCCGCGCTTTCCTCATATTGCGCATAAGTCGCTTTCTGATTGTTTTTCATAGATGTTGTTTCCTTGTTTTTATAAGAATTCATGGTAGACCGAATTTTCCGGCAACAACGCAGGAGAAATCGCCGGAAGCGGCTGCATTTTCTTGATCATTGCCTGCGCTTGCCGATAAAACGGGCTGTCCTGCGGCACCGTTTGCAAGGCATGGCAAAGTGGTTCCTTGAGTAAAAGCGGTTCATAGGGAAGCAAAGAATCCAAAAATACATCCGCCGTATGTTGATAGGGCAGGATATTCTTTTCTTCATTTGTCCGCACGGATTGCCACAAAAACATCGTAAATGCGGCAGGCGCGGACCGGAAGCGCTCATCCCGAACAATCCGTCGGTAAAGTCGGATCTCATTTCCGGTGAAAATAACGCCGCCCGCGTCCAGTTCCCCTTTCACACCAAGCGTGACGGAACGATGCGGAACATTCTGAAACAGGGTTGTAACCTGCGGATAAATTGCCTGAATTCCTTCAAACACCAGGGTATCATACTGCGTAGGATCCAGCGTTTCATAGCCTCTGCGCACCCCTTTGTGAAAATCATATTTCGGAATCCGGCAGACTTCTCCGCGGCAAAGCGCTTCCGCGCAGGTTTGAAAATACGAAAGATCCAAAGCAGAAGCACTGTCATAATCCAGCTGGGTGTTGCCATCTAAGTTTTTACGGTCAAGCGCCTCCCGATCCAAGAAAAAATCATCAATGGAAATAACCGCCATGCGCTTATGCAAAGCCTGTACAGTTTGCTGTAAATGGTGGGCAATCGTCGTTTTGCAGGAGCAACTTGGTCCGGACAACAGGACAATATGCGGCAGTTCCGTTGCAAATTGATGCAACGTTGCCTGTAAACGCTCTAAAAAGTCTTGTTCACAGCGCTCGATATACGCACGTTTTTCTTCATCTGTGCGAAGATGCATCTCCGTTTTTTTCATAAATCCCCCAATTCCCGGCATAGAAATCCAGAATCTGCTGACGTACGGAATCATCCTGCGGCAAATTCAGATATTCATATGGATATTTCGGCATGAAAATACGCTCGATATGGGTTTCTCCGGGTGCAACAAGCTTGGTGACCGCGCCCGCGCCACAGGCAAAGATGCTGTGTACTTCTTCCATCATGAAGATGTTGTACAGTCCCTCCGCGCCCTTTTTGGCAAAACCGACATTTTCCAGATTTCCAACCGTATTTTTTTGTCTGTAAATATAGTACGGCAGATATTCCGCAAGCGCTGTTTGCAACTGCGAATAATCTACACTTTTGGCGGTATCGCCGCCGGTGCGAGAATAAATCATACTGTCGCTTTTGAGAATGTCTGCTGATTTTTTCACACTGAAAGTATGCACCGTAATATTCTCCGGCGCAAGACGGATAATTTCATCCATGGACTTTGAAAACCCGGAGAAGCTGTCACCGGGTAATCCCGCAATCAAATCCGTATTGATATATTGTATGCCGCACTCCCGCGCAATATGAAATGCCCGGTAAAAATCTTCGGTCGTGTGATTGCGCCCGATATTTTTCAAAATGTTATCATTCAGTGTCTGCGGATTGATGGAGATCCGGTTCACGCCGCCTGCAAGCGCGGCGCGAAGCTTTTCCGGCGTGATCGTATCCGGTCTGCCCGCTTCCATTGTATATTCCAGCAAAGAGGCAGGATCGACACATGTCCCGATGCAGGCAAGCAGATCGGCAATCTGATCCGCGCTTAAAATGGTCGGCGTTCCGCCGCCGATATAGATCGTCGCAACCCGCAGCCCAAGACCACGAATGGTAGAAAAAGTAGAAACAATATCGCGTTTCAGTCGCTCTAAGTAGGCGGGAATCAAAGACAGCAACCGCTTGGTGGAATATGCAACGAAAGAACAGTAGGCACATCGGCTTGGGCAAAACGGAATGGAAATATACACACTGCAAGTCGGTTGTTTTCCAAGTTTCTTCATCACACGGCGTTCGTTACGAGCGACTTTGGTCAAGAGCATTGCCTTTTTGGGATTGACAAAGTATTCTTTTGTTAAGGTACGACGTACTTCTTCGCTACGCAATCCCGCACTATGCAACTGTTGTGCCAGTTTTGCCGGGCGCACGCCGGTCATGATTCCCCATGGAGGGGTATATCCCAGCAATGCTTCCCCTGCTTTGAGCATCGCGCGGCCAGCTGCGATTTTCTCAGTCCGGACCAACGGATACTGCTCCCGATACGGCTCTGTGCATTCATAGGACGAAAATTTCCCGTCAGCGGTTATCTCCGCACGGGCATATACCCCCTCGGTGCGGGCTTGCGTACAAATACGGACATGTGGCGCGTTCGGATTTTCCTCTTGCGTCTGCGCAAATTTGGAACCTGGGAAAAAGATCAGGCACAAGGTCTGCGCATAGGAAAGATTCAGACTTCCCTCCACGGTCAGTTTCATATTCATAGGTCGTTCCTTTCTACCTTTTCGCGCTTTTCGCGTTTTGTCTGCAAAATCCGGCTGTCCATTACAATGGTGACAGGCCCTGCGCACAGCAAATCTATCTGCATATCGGCGCCGAATACGCCGCTTTCCACCTGTCCGATTTTTTCCCGAAGCAAGATGCAAAAAGATTCATACAAAGGCTTTGCCTGTGCGGGAGGCGCAGCTTTGAAAAAATCCGGTCGGTTTCCATGACGATAATCCGCGCACAAAGTGAAATTCGACACAACAACTGCCTCGCCGCCCACCTGCCTTACGGACAGATTCATTTTTCCGTTCTCATCTTCAAAAATGCGTAACTTGGCAATCTTCTCTGCCAAAAGCTGCGCGTCTGTCTCGGTATCTTCCATAAAAACGCCGAGCAAAATCAAAAGTCCGGCTTTGCATTTTCCTGCCGGCACTCCATCGGCGATCACCGCCGCGCGCTTGACGCGCTGAATCACTGCTGTCATCGGAATACTCCTGTATCTTTCATTTTTTATGCGAATCCGCGTGTCACATCCTGTACGCCTTTAATGGCTTTTAACCGTCCGATGATGGCGCGCAGATGATTGGTATTTTTGCAGGGAATCGAAATTGTCAGCACCACATCGCCGGTGTTTTTCCGTTGCGTTGTGACATTACGCATTGAAACATGCATATCCGCAAGCGTGCCTGCCACATCGGCAAGCAATGCGATTCGATCCTGTGCGAACACCTGTACCATTGCCTCAAACATATCCTGCGATTGCTCGGAAGCGACGTGTTTCTCCCACTCCGCTTTTACCCAGCGATCCGCCTGCTCCGGTTTCTCCCGATTGAGCAAAACATTCGGACAATCCATTTTATGCACCGAAACGCCAAAGCCGCGGGTGATAAACGCAATGATGGCATCCCCCGGTAAGGGATTACAGCACTTCGCAAATTTGATCGCGCAACCGCGTTCCCCGTCCACCAATACATCGCGGGAGGAGGAAGTTTTTCCACCGCCTGTACCCTGCGGGACCGGCGGAACAAACTGCGGCTGTATTTCCTCTGCCGCAGGTCTTACCACACGGTCAAATTCCGCACGCAAACGCGGCGCAAGTTTTGCCGTTGTCACCCCGCCATAGCCGATTGCATTATATAAATCGTCCACTGACGGGATACCGGATTTTTCCGCGACGGCGCTCAGGATCTCCTGCCGCTGGGCTTCCGTAAAGCTTCTGCCAAAGCGATGCAATTCCCGATCAATTTCTGTTTTGCCGACCTGAATATTTTCCGGTCGTTGCTCATTTTTGAAAAACTGCCGGATTTTATTGCGTGCTTCTCCGGTCGTCACGATTTTTAACCAATCGCGGCTAGGTCCCTTGGAAGCGGGAGAGGTGAGAATTTCCACAATTTCACCATTTTGCGGTACCCGATCAATCGGTACAATCGTGCCGTTGATCTTCGCCCCGACCATTCGGTTACCGACAGCAGTATGAATGGCATAGGCAAAATCGATCACCGTTGCACCCTGCGGCAGGGAAATCACATCGCCTTTCGGCGTGAATACAAAAACTTCATCATGGAACAAGTCTACCTTCAATGCGCGCAAAAATTCATCGGAATCCCGATTATCGTCGTCATTTTCCAAAAGTTTTGCAATCCAACCGAGCTTTTCATCAATTTCCTGTTTTCCTTGCTCTCCGGATTTATACTTCCAATGCGCGGCAAGTCCGAATTCTGCCATCCGATGCATTTCCCAAGTCCGGATCTGCACTTCAAACGGTACACCGTCTCTCCCAATCACCGTGGTATGCAAAGAACGGTACATATTCGGCTTCGGCGTGGAAATATAGTCTTTGAATCTGCCCGGAACAGAACGGAACATTTCATGAATGATGCCAAGTACGGTGTAGCATTCCAGTTCCGTATCCACAATGATCCGGATGGCATAGAAATCATAAATTTCATCAAACTGTTTGTTCTGTCCATACATCTTTTTATAGATGCTGTAAACGGATTTTACCCGTCCTTCCAATGTGTAGTGAATGCCGGCTTCCGTCAGTTTTTCTCCGACCAATCGCTGTACCCGCTCCACAACATAACGGTTTTTCCCATATTTGACCTCAATATCCCGTTTGATTTCATCATATCCGATCGGATCAAGATATTGTAAAGAGAGATTTTCCAATTCCTGTTTGACCAGTTGCATTCCAAGTCGGTGTGCGAGCGGCGCAAAGACATGCATGGTTTCCAGTGCCGTCAAACGGCGTTTTTCATCCTGCTTCGCTCCCAAGGTACGCATATTATGCAACCTGTCACAGAGTTTTATAAAAATCACGCGCAAATCCTTGGACATCGCAAGAAACATTTTCCGCAGATTTTCCACATGCATTTCTTCTTTGTCCGCAAATTTGATCTGCACCAGCTTGGTCAAGCCGTCCACCAAAATTGCAACGTCGTTCCCGAATTGCTTCTTCAGAATATCCAGATTGACCTTGCTGCCGCAATCCTCTACGGTATCATGCAAAAGTGCCGCACAAATGGAATCGGTATCCAATCCCATTTGCGCCGCAATTTTTGCCACAGCGACCGGATGGGAAATATACGGTTCGCCGCTTGCACGAAACTGTCCGTCGTGCATTTGCGCCGCAAACTCATACGCGCGTTTGATTTTTTCCACATCATACCCCTTGGGGCTTTTGGCAAGCGTCGCAAGCAATTCCTGCATTCCATCCTGCGGCGTCGGCAACTCTTTGCGGTCGTTCTGATCCATATTCCGTTATTCCCCTTTCTGTACGATCTCCGGTTCTACGCGACTCAAAATATCCGCGTAAAGCGGCGTCTGCTCCAAAACCGCTTTTTTGGTCGTTTGGGGCAAAGTAAACCGATAAGTAAGCGCGGCGCTTCCCGCAAGTTCCTGCATTTGCAGAAGTCCGGCTTGCGTAAAGATTTCAAGAATAATGCGTAGCTTTGCCAATTCCACGCCTGCACAGGCAGTCTGCAATACGAAAAGCCCCATCGCGCCGCTTCCGCCCGGTAATAATGTACGCAACGCCGTATAGACTTTTGCAAATTCCGCCCGGACCGGAATTTCCGTTTTCAAGAGCGGACGTGCTTGTTGCAGGCGGCGGTAGCGCCGCTGCTGTTCCGCTTCCCTTGGGCTGTATTCCAATGCGAGATCGCGCAAAATCATCTGCGCACTGCGGACATTCTGAAATTCGTTGATATCCAGTTGCCCGATTACACTGACAAGATCGCCTGATTCTATTCCGAGCATTTCCTGCGTTTTTCCAAAAGCAAGCGCAGTCAGAACCGCATCCTGTTGCTGCAAAGTCAGTCTGGTATGTTTTCCGTTTCCGATCGGAATGACTTCCGCCACCTGCGCGTTCTCTACACAAAACAGCGGTTGCGGGTTCGCACAGCCATATGGCTCCAAAAGATCCAACTCGCCCGCCTGCTTCAAGGTCATTTCCGGAATCGTCAGAACAAGGTCGGCGAAAAGCGGCGCTACCGGATCGGAGTCTGCGGGAAGAACAGTCTTGGCATATGCGTTGATCTGTTTGCGGAATGCGTCAATTTGCGATGCTTCCACTGTCAACCCCGCCGCCTGTGCATGACCGCCATATCGTACCAAAGTATCTTTGCATGCGGTCAGTGCGTCCACCAGATTCATGCCTTCTACACTGCGGGCAGAACCCTTCCCCATTCCATTTTCATCAATGGAAATCATAACGCTCGGACAATGATACCGCTCGGTCACACGGGAAGCAACAATTCCGATCACGCCTTGATGCCAGTCTTTCGCGGCAAGCACCAGTACCGGTTCCTCCGTGAAATCGTGACAAGGTCCTACCATGGCATCAATCTGCTTCAGAATCGCAGTTTCCTCCGCCTGCCTGCGACGATTATCTTCACAAAGTTGCGCGGCGATTTCCTTGGCAGAAAACGATGTTTTGGCAAGAAACAGTGAGACTCCTTTTTCCGCAGAGCCAATTCTGCCCGCCGCGTTGATCCGCGGTGCCAAAGTGAACCCAACCGTCGCGGAGGTAATCCGCTTCTTCTGTGCGCTCCGATTGCCGCCGCGATCCGCGCCCGCGGCTTCGATCAAAGCATTCAGTCCTTGCCGTTCTCCCTGCTCCATGACGCGTAAGCCAATAGAAACAATCAGTCGGTTTTCGTCCGTGAGCGGTACCATATCCGCAATCGTACCGAGCGCAACCAGATCCGCATAACGCTGACATAAATTTCGCAAATAATTCTCATGCGAATCTTTTTGCAGATTTTGCTCCAATGCGCAAAGTAATTTGAACGTTACGCCAACCCCTGCAAGCTCGGCAAAGGGATAAACCGAATCCGCACGGTGCGGATTGACCACTGCAACCGCTTCCGGCAGAACCTCCAAACAGGCATGATGGTCGGTTACAATCAGATCCATTCCAAGCGTTTGCAGATGCTTGGCTTCTTCCACGGCAGTGATGCCGGTATCGACCGTAATTAACAATGTCGTACCGTCAGCGGCAATCCGGTCAAGCGCGGCAGAATTGACGCCGTAGCCTTCCGAAAAGCGTTCCGGTATATAATATGCAACCTCTGCACCGCGGCTTTGCAGGTACAGGTACAAAATAGAGGTAGAAGTCACGCCGTCTACATCGTAATCCCCATACACCGTGATTTTTTCTTTTGCCGCAAGCGCGGCTTCTATGCGCGCAACTGCCCGATCCATATCGGGCAGTTGCGAAGGATCATGAAAAAGTAACTGATCTTTTTCCAAAAAAGCGCACGCTTCTTCCGGTGTCCGGTATCCACGGGCACATAATAACGCCGCGGTAACTTTCGTGACGCCGAGCGCCTGTGCGATCGGTTCTACCGCGGGATCATCCCGCCAATTCGGCAGGCGCAGATTCCAATTTGATTTACTCATGAAATTCTCCAGATTCTTGATTTTGCACAGGAGGTAAGATCCGGCAAATGACCAGTGCCGGCTGTTTTCCCGCAATCCGGTTCTGCGTCATACACAGAATCACAAAAGAGATTGCAAGTGTGGAAAAGGCACATATATACGGCAAAAAGGAAAGTGTCGAAAGCTTCGTTGCAAGTGCATAAGCCGCAAACGCAAGAAGAATCGGTAATAAAAATACCAAAAACGCGTACCCCAAGATCCTGCGATCAGACGATTCCACATCCACCACATCTCCCGGCTTTGCGTCAAGCGGATTTTGTGCAACGGCACTGACCATCCGGTTACAGCCAAAGCAAGCGCCGGTATGGCATCCGCTACACGCATCTGCACGTTTAACCGTCACCATTGCCGTCTGTCCCGAAACCGACTTTACGGTTGCAATCTGTTTCATTCAAATCCCGTCCCTTTTTTCTAGGATAATTTGTTTGGCAAGCGCATTTTCAAGCATTAAAAG
>DLLB01000013.1 GCA_002477905.1 Clostridiales bacterium UBA7573
CGTACAATTTGGGGCAGTTCACTGTATGGATGTGCCTTTTTTATATCAGATGTGAGCGAAAGTATTTCTCTATATTGTGCCCAAAACGCGCAGATCTTCAATTTTCTCTGCATCTTTTCCGTAGATGCCCTGAAAATGCCAGGTCGCTTCTAACTGGATGACTTGATCCGGCTTGCACTCCATTTGTTCGCTGTATGCAAACAACAGTGTTTGATGCGGAACATCTTCTGATTCGTCTATGGCGCCGCTTTCAAAATTATGCGTAACGCCGTTGATCACCAGCGCACCATTTGTTCGTGCGCCTACTGTCAGCGAGTGATATTCCAAAAACAAGGAGATGGAAAGCGCCACGTGGGTTTCATCGATTGGAGCGATTTGGTAGTCCATGCGCAAGCGTAATATTTCATGCTCTGTGGAATAGAACGATCCGTTTTGATTTTGTTCTCGTTTTGGCGTCTGCCGCGGTGTTTTCCGCCGTGAGCCCGCCCGATCTGTGGTTTTTTGCGAAGTTGTAAGCGACGTGTCCGGAAGGAAAGTCCCCGGCATTTCTCCAGGCAGCCCGTCTTGGGATGGATTCATTTGCAGCGTATGCGTGGGATCGCTGATCTTCCCATCTTGCGTTTGTGCGCAACCGGTAAATACCAGTCCGGCAATCATGCATCCGCAGAAAAACAAAACGCAAGCTATTTTGGAGAAACCACGCAAATTTCTTTTTCTGTAACTTTTCATTTGAAACTCCTTTTCCCGTCGATCTTGTTGCGGGATATTCTGATGTAAGCTTAGTATGAGAAAACCAAACGGTATTTACCCGTGGAAAAATCCGCGTGATCCGTGAAAGAGAGGAAATTGATGTTTGAAAAAATGGAATATTTTTTAACGATGCATCCCGTATTTTATGCTTTCTTAATCTTGGGAGCATTTGCACTGATTCTGACAGCGGTTGTGTTTCTTCTGCGTGGATGGCGCTATGCGCACGCCCGCCGGATTTTGAAGAAAATCGTTCTACGGAATCGGGATGTAATGGTTTTTGCAAAAAAACATTTTTGGAGAAGCGGGAGAAAGCATCCTGCTCCGGAATTGTTTATGCGGTTGCAAGATACGGTATATGCGATAAAAGTGATAGGATTTTCTCAATTGAGTGCTCGCATCGTCATGAGCGCGGAATGGGAATGGATGCGGGAAGTCAAGTATTTTATGCAAAAGCAAGTGAGCGGAGAACGAGCATATCGCACAATCCGCCTGCCGCACTATGATTTTACCAAAGGTCTTCCTGCAGCGTGGGCATCCTGCGAAGTGATTCCGGCGTATGTATTTTCGCCGATTCCACAGGGGATCACGCGATTCTCGGATCGTCCCGGCGCAATCTATCCGTTGGAAACCGTGTTTGGAAAATTGATTCTGTATCCGGAATCCATAGAAGAATTGCGCCGCCATCCGGATGCCCGCAAGAAAACAAAGCATCGGTTTGATGATTAAGATGTCGGATTTGCATTTGGTTTTGGGCAGAACCACGAAATATTGCGATAAAAAGTATAAAAAAAAGGAAAAAGAAAGGTTGCAATTTTTCGAAAAGTATTGTATAATAATAATTAAATATATTTGGAATGGCAAGCGATGTATTGTGACTTGCTAAGGACGAACGGACAGAAGAAAGGCATGGTCAACCTATGGAATATGCGAAGTGTACCCAAACGCAGTTGCATGAGATTCTGCATACTTTACAGAATTCGTATCAGGCGGAATGTGCAAAAGGACTGAAACTGGATATGTCGCGCGGAAAACCGGGGAGCGATCAGTTGGCGCTCTCTCAGCAGATGCTGACTGTTTTGCGGACAGAGGAAGACTGCAAAACGGAAACCGGATTTGACTGCAGAAACTATGGCGTATTGGAAGGAATTCCGGAGGCGCGGCGTCTGTTCAGCGATCTTTTGGAGATTCCGGCAGAGAATATTTTTATCGGCGGTAATTCCAGTTTGAATCTGATGTATGATACCGTTGCGCGTGCAATGTTGTATGGTGTGGTTGGCAGCCCTATGCCGTGGTGTAAATTACCGAAAGTAAAGTTTTTGTGTCCCGTTCCGGGGTATGATCGGCACTTTCAGATTTGTGAGTCTTTAGGAATTGAAATGATCCGCATTCCGATGTATCAGGATGGTCCGGATATGGATCTGATAGAGCGTTTGGTGCAAGAAGATGACAGCATCAAAGGAATTTGGTGTGTACCGAAGTATTCCAATCCGGATGGAATTGTATACAGCGATGAAACAGTTCGACGCTTTGCAAATCTCTCTCCGAAAGCATCGGATTTTCGCATTTTTTGGGATCATGCCTATGTGATTCATACGTTGTTGGAGACAGATGTCAAACAGGCGAATCTGTTTACCGAGCTACAAAAAAGCGGAAAAGAAGATATGGCATTTATCTTCACTTCCACCTCTAAAATTACATTTCCCGGTTCCGGTGTGGCAGTGCTTGCGGCAAGCAAAGCCAACCTTGCGCAGATCCGTTCTGTTATGACGGTGCAGACGATTGGATTTGACAAATTGAATCAGCTTCGCCATGTCCGGTTCTTTCGGAATTTAGACGGAATTCGCGCACAAATGCAGCGTCATGCGGCAATTATCCGACCGAAGTTTGAGATTGTGCTACACACCATGGAACGCACTTTGCATGGTCTTGGAATTGCGGAATGGAATAAACCAACCGGCGGCTATTTTATCAGTGTGAATCTGCTCGCCGGCTGTGCGAAACGGGCTTATCAATTGGCAAAACAGGCGGGCGTCACCATTACCGAAGCCGGTGCAACTTTCCCCTACGGAAAGGATCCGGATGATCGGAATTTGCGCATTGCGCCCACCTATCCGAGTTGTGAAGAATTGCAGCAGGCTATTGATGTTTTATGCCTGTGTATTCAAATCGCCTGCGCAGAAAAATTGCTCGGTATGCTGGAAAATTGAATTTTCAAAGGAAAACCCTTGCGGTTTTCCTTTTTTTGTACATTTTTTGTATAGTTTTTCTTTACGTCGCATAAGGTATGAGAAAGGAAGGTACAGAGAAAGGAGAAGGGCAAATGGAGGGGTATTTGACGGAGGAAAACACGTTGCAAAACGCCGAGGGCATCCGATTACTTCGTTATAGCCTGAAGATTCCCACCGCATTGCAACTGCAGCGGGCAGAACAAGCATATACAAATGTCGAGAAACTGTTTTTACAAAATGTAACGGTATCGGAGTTGCAGATTGCAGAGCAGGATTGGGAAACCTACCTTGTAAATGGCGGGAAACGAAGTCGATTTGCGGGCAATCGTATTTCTCTGCGTGGGATTTGTACCTATACGGATGCACATTATCTCTCAATTTTATGGGAATATTGCAGACAACGTGTGGGGCAAGCAGAGGAGCGACTGCGCTTTGCGCATGTATGGGATCGCACCAAACAAGTGATTTTACCGCTGAAAGCGGTTGTGCAGAAAAAAATCTCAAAGTCCGTTTATCGTGGAAATCCGCTGTTTTTTCTGACAGAAAAAGGCGTGCATTTGGAAACGCCGGACGGAGAACACATCCTACCACTTAATTTTCAAAATGAATAGAAAAAACTTCAAACCGGATGAATAATTGGAATATTCTGAGCTTATTTGTCAAAAACACGGGCGAAATGAGAAAAAATATGAGCAATATGTAAATAAATGCAGAAGCCCCTTGCAAATGAAAATAAAATTATGTATAATGATGCTAATGTGTGCCGTTCGCACAAAGAAGGAAGGGATTCCATGTCAAAGCAAGTAACGATTGCAATTTTGGAAAAAGAACAGGAAGCACAAAGAATGATTGCAGCTGCACGGGCAGAGGCAAAAAAGAATCTCGCAAAGGCGAAAGCTGATGCGCAAAATACGATTGCGCAAGCAGAGACAGATGCCGATCGTCTTTATCATCAGGCGTTGGCAGATGCACAAAAAGATGCGGAAGCGCGGATTGCGGGAGAGCGTTCTGCGGCACAGACAGAGGCAGACCGATTGTACCGTTATGCGGGGCAAAATCAAGTCGTGGCGATCGAGCAGATACTGAAGGGGGTATTGTGCTGAAATGGCAGTCCGTCACATGAAAAAGCTATCCCTTGTGGCGATGAAATCCGATGCGGATGCATTAATGAAGTCTCTGATGCAATTATCCTGTGTGGATGTCAGGTGCGAAAAGGAGACGGATATACCTACAGTCGCACCTTGTGCGGATTATGCAGAGGAACATGCAACCTGTGCGCGTGAGCTTGCGGATGTAGAAAAGGCACGTGCCATTTTGCTGAAAAACGGATTTGCGAAAAAAGGGTTGTTCACGCCTTTACAGGCGGTTTCTTTTGAAAAATTGACTGCACCGGATACGGAATTAACATCGGCAAGGCAGGTTGCGGCGGAGATTCTGCAAACGGCGGAAGCTCTGACGCAAACAGAAACGCAACTTACGCAGACAAAAGATCAGATGGCGTTACTTTCTGCATGGGAAACAGATGATCTGCCACTGGAACAAACGGAAAGTGCGGCGACTGTATGCATTCGCGGAAGATTCCCAATTACAGTGCCGGAAACAGAGCCGCAGTGCACTTTCGAAAAGGAGCGGCTTCCGGCTTATGTGGAATCGATCTACTCATCTTCCACTGGGCGGTGCGTATGTGTATATTATGTGCGGGAAGCGAAAGATCCTGTGTCCAGAATCCTTGCACAGCATGATTTTAGGTATGCGGATTTTTCCAAGCTCACGGGCACTGTTTCGGAAAACCTGCAGTATTTGCGACAGCAGCAACTGCAAATCGGACAAGCATTACAACGCCTACGGGATACGTTGCAAACGCTTGCAAAGCAGGGAGATCTTCTGGAGTGGCTTGCAGATGTACTTGCCACGCGCGTTGCGGCGTTTGAAGCCAAAGCAACGTTACAGTGTTCTGCATCGACCATACAGTTGCAGGCTTGGGTACCGGAAGGAACGCAAAGCAAAATAGAGCAAGCACTCCGTCCGTACTGCTGTTATTATGAATTTTCCGATCCGCCGGATGGGAGCGATCCGCCGGTTTTACTTGCAAATGCCAAAATCGTAAAACCGTTTGAATCTGTGGTAAAGCTATATGCGCTTCCTGCTTACGGAACCTATGATCCGACTGCCGTAATGAGCGTATTCTATTTTCTCATTTTCGGATTGATGTTCGGGGATTTTCTATACGGTCTTCTTCTGACCGTTTTCGGAACTTTGATTGTAAAAAAGACGCATGCCGGAAAAGGAATCAAACAACTTGCCGCTTTATTCGCCATTTGCGGAATCTCGTGTATGATTTCCGGCGTCATTTTTGGAAGCTACTTTGGCGATATGCCAAAGATGGTGCTGTCGCAGATGTTCGGTGTGACGATTTCTTCACCCGCACTGTGGTTTGACCTTGTGGAGCAACCGATGTCCTTTTTGTATGTGGCACTGGGCGTGGGAGTCGTGCATCTTTGCTATGGGATGGGAATTCAGTTTTGGATTCTTTGGAAACAAGGGAAAAGATGGGATGCGGTGTTTGACATCGGTGGCTGGTATCTTGTGTTTATTGGAATTGCATGGACGGTTCTGATGCCGACCGTCGGAAAATGGGTGTTGCTTGGAAGTGCATTGCTTTTGGTGCTGACGCAGGGGAG
Organism: Clostridiales bacterium UBA7573; assembly: GCA_002477905.1. Taxonomy (GTDB): domain Bacteria; phylum Bacillota; class Clostridia; order Oscillospirales; family CAG-272; genus UBA7573. The sequence continues at coordinate 5,660 of DLLB01000013.1, forward strand.
AGAAGCCAAGAACCCTGTTGCAAAGCTGCTCAAAGGCTTGCTCAGCCTGTACGGGATTGTAAACTATGTATCCGATTTGCTTTCCTATTCGCGGATTATGGCACTTGGACTGGCGTCCGCGATTATTGCGAGTGTGGTCAATACCTTGGCAACTTTGCCGGGGCAGACGGTACTCGGCTATATCCTTTGCCCGATTATTTTGTTGGTAGGGCATTTGGTGAATCTTGCAATCAATCTGCTTGGTACGTTTGTGCATACCAGCCGATTGCAGTATATTGAGTTTTTCGGAAAGTTTTATGTAGACGGCGGCAGAGAATTCACACCGCTTACGCCGAAAACACAGTATACGGAATATCAGGGTATCTCTGAAACATGAAATAAAAAAACGGAGGAATTTAGAATGTTTGACTTTTTACGGGCACTCCCTTATGGAGGACTTACTTTAGCGGTACTTGGAATTTTTCTTGCGGCTGGGCTTTCCGGTTGGGGAAGCGCAAAGGGTGTTGGCATTGTGGGACAAGCGGCAAGCGGACTTTTGACCGAAGATCCGAATATGTTCGGTAAGGCACTGATTTTGCAGGCTTTGCCTGCCACGCAAGGAATTTACGGATTGATTACCGCGTTTATGGTCATGCTGAATACCGGAATCATCGGCGGCGGAGAACCGATCTCTCTGGATAAAGGCATGTATATGTTCTTGTCTTGCCTGCCGATTGCGTTGGTTGGATTTTTCTCTGCGGTGCATCAGGCAAAGGTGGCGGCATCCGGCGTTCATTTGATTGCCAAGCAAAAGGACCAGGTTGGAAAAGCGATCACTTCTGCCGCCATGGTGGAAACTTATGCGATTTTTGCATTGCTTGTGTCTTTGCTACTCATTATTTTCTGCCCGATCGCGGCGTAAAACCCGGAGGGGATTATGACGGAAGAACAAACCACAGTGCATACGGCGCAGGGATTGGAATCCATTTTCACGCGGATTCTTGCCGACGCGGCGGAACAGGTACAGCAAATTGCACAGGATGCTGAGCACCAAATTATGCAGGTACAGGCGGATACCGAGAAAAAAATCCGTGGTATACGCACGGAAATGGATCGGAAGATTGCAACACAAACGGATGCGATTTTGTCTCGCACAGATGCCACAGTCACGCAAAGCCGCCGCAGTGCCGTGCAACAAGCAAAAAGTGCACTTTTGGAAGATACTTTTCAAAAAGCGGAGCAGGCAATTCTTGCAATGCCTGCATCGGAAAAACAGTCCTTTTTAACAAAATTGCTTGCAGAAGCGCTACGCGCCTGCGATCAGAATCAGACGGAGCCGCTTGTGCTTGCTTTACCGGAAGCGGACGCCGAACTTGCGGATACCTTGATTTCGGCGGTTGAAAAGACTTCGCCCCGAAAAATTCTACTTTGTGAAACACCCCTTTCTGCGTCTTTCGGACTGACACTGACAGATGGGGATGTGACAATGGATGGTACGCTTCCTCTTTTGATGGCGCAGTATCGGGAAGCGCATGAAAGTGAAATATCGGCAATTTTGTTTGCCGAAAAGGAGTAACCGGTGAGAAACAGGGAACAGGAGCAGGATTATCTGTATGCTTCCGCCCGTGTCCGTGCGTTGGAAGCACATCTGATTTCCAAATCGTACTATGCGACGCTTGCTGAGGCAAAAGATCCGATGGAGGTTTGCAGAATGCTGGAGGAGTGTGGGATCCCCGTGCAGGATGCCTCCACTCCCACCGCGTTTTCCCATTCGCTTGCGCAAATGATGGCACAGACGATTCAACTGCTTGCGTCCATTGCTCCAAAACCGGAGATTGTGCACTATTTACAGTATCCGTATGACTGTCACAATCTTAAAGCCGCGCTGAAAGGGCGACTGGGGAAACGCTCTTACGCGCACTTATTATCGGACTGTGCAAGTGTCTCTTGCGAAAAAACAGAAGAAGCAGTGCGGACAAACCGATATGATGCTTTTCCGATACACATGGCGCAAGCCGCTGTTGCTGCGGCAGATGTTTATGCAAAAACACAGGATCCGCAACAAATAGACCTGCATTTGGATCGCGCTTGTTATGCAGATCTGCTTGACGATGCAACGGTGCGCACCCACCCTTTTTTACAATCGGTTCTGATTGGTCGGATAGATCTGATTAATTTACAACTGTGTGCGCGATTGCTTGCACTTCCGGATTGCTTTGCACGGCATGAAATTTTCCGGCAAAGTCAAATCGGCGGCTCCTCGTTGGAAGACACATGGTATTTGCGGGTGTTGGATGCGAATGCAGCGAATTTTGCTGCAATGTTGAAATCCTCCGCATACAGCTCGCTCTGCGCGGCATTCTCTGAACATGCAGTGGACTATACCGCATTGGAACGAATTTGTGATTGCAGGTATTTGCATGCGTTCGACGGCGCCAAGGATATGTTGTGCGGTGCGCCTGTGCTACTTGCCTATGGGGTTGCCATGGAATATCAGATCAAAAATCTGCGGATTCTTTTTACCGGTAAAACGGCGGGATTATCGCCGCAAAATATCATGGAAAGGTTGCGTGTCAGCGATGTATAAGATCGGCGTAATCGGCGACAGAGAAAGCGCGCTCGGATTTTTGGCATTAGGATTTGCATTGGAAGAAGTTTATACCGCCAAAGATGCGGCGCTTGCGCTTGCGCGCATGGCAAAGGACGCCTATGCCGTCATTTTTATCATGGAAGATCTCGCCATGCAATTACCGGAAGAACTGGCGTACTATCGGAAACAAACACTTCCGGCAGTGATTGTAATTCCGGGAAAACAGGGCAGTACAGGATTCGGAATGGAAAATCTCCGCGCCTCGGTGGAACGTGCCGTTGGAGTGGATATGTTGACAAAAAATGAATCAGAAGCAGGAGAAACAACATGATTGAAGGAAAAATCGTAAAAGTATCCGGACCGCTTGTGGTGGCAGAGGGAATGCGGGAAGCAAACCTGTTTGATGTGGTACGGGTTGGCGCACAGAAACTGATCGGAGAAATTATAGAAATGCACGGAAGCCGTGCGTCTATTCAGGTTTATGAGGAAACTGCCGGCATTGGATGCGGAGATGTGGTATACTCCACCGGCGCGCCGCTTTCCGTGGAACTTGGTCCAGGCATGTTGACCAATATTTACGATGGAATTCAGCGACCGCTTGCGACGATGTTTGCGCAAGCCGGCGCGAATATCATCCGCGGAATTGATTGCCCGGCATTGGATCGGGAGAAAAAATGGAACTTTACCGCTACGGTAAAACCTGGGGATGTATTGCATCCCGGTGATGTATATGGTACGGTGCAGGAAACGGAAATGATCCTGCATAAGCTGATGGTTCCGCCGAAAATCAGCGGGACCGTGGTTGCGATTGCCGACGGGGCATATACGGTAGAGGAGCCGGTATGTACCTTACAAAAAGAGAACGGTGAACGCATCTCCCTTTCCTTAATGCAAAAATGGCCGGTGCGCGTGGCGCGCCCGTACACGAAAAAACTCCCGCCGAATTGTCCGATGATTACCGGGCAACGGACGGTAGACTTTTTCTTCCCCATTGCCAAAGGAGGCAGTGCCTGTATTCCGGGACCGTTCGGAAGCGGAAAAACTGTAACACAGCATCAGCTTGCGAAATGGAGCGATGTCGATATTGTGATTTATGTCGGATGCGGGGAACGCGGCAACGAAATGACAGATGTTTTGTTGGAATTTCCGGAATTGATCGATCCGAGAAGCGGATATTCGCTGATGAAACGTACAGTGCTGATTGCAAATACGTCTGATATGCCGGTTGCGGCACGGGAAGCATCCATCTATACCGGCATCACGATTGCAGAGTACTTCCGGGACATGGGATATGCAGTGGCGGTGATTGCGGACTCCACTTCCCGTTGGGCGGAGGCGTTAAGAGAAATGTCCGGACGTTTGGAAGAAATGCCGGGCGAAGAAGGTTATCCGGCTTATCTGACTTCCAGACTTGCACAGTTCTATGAAAGAGCCGGAACCGTGGTGTGCCTCGGCAGTGACGGCAGAACCGGAGCGCTCAGCGCAATCGGCGCGGTATCTCCTCCGGGCGGTGACCTTTCGGAGCCGGTTACACAGGCAACATTACGCATTGTGAAGGTGTTCTGGGGATTGGAAGCCAATCTTGCCTACCGTAGACATTTCCCTGCGATCAACTGGCTGAATTCGTATTCTTTGTACAGCGATCGGTTGAGCGCATGGTTTACGGAGCAGGTTGGAAAGCAGTGGGATCTGGACAAAGAGGAAGCCATGCGGTTGTTGCAGGCGGAATCCGAATTAGAGGAGATTGTGAAACTGGTTGGCATAGATGCGCTTTCTGCACAGGATCGTCTGGTATTGGAGGTTGCACGCTCTATTCGGGAGGATTTCTTACAGCAAAACGCCTTTGATCCGGAAGATGCCTATACGCCGTTGCGCAAACAGCTTGCTTTGATGCGTTTGATTTTGTCTTTCTATGAAAAGGGATTAGCCGCGATTGCCGCTGGCGCGAATGTGGAGAAAATTTCGGAAATGGATGTGCGGGAACGGATCGGACGCGCCAAAAGCGCACCGACGGCAGAGTACCAGAAAATCTATGCAGAGATCACAGCGGAAATGGATGAGCAGTTTGCGCTTCTGACAGGAGAAAGCGGGGAACACGCGGAATGAGAAAAGAATATAAGACTATAGAAGAAGTTGCCGGACCTTTGATGCTGGTGAAGAAGGTGGAGGGCGTCAAATATGACGAACTCGGAGAAATTGAGTTGCCGGATGGTAGCGTCAGAAGATGTCGGGTGTTGGAAGTCAATGGCGAGAATGTGCTGGTACAATTATTTGAGTCTGCCGCAGGCATCAATGTTGCGCAGAGCAAAGTACGGTTTTCCGGACACGGCGTACAGCTTCCCGTGTGCGAAGATATGCTTGGACGGGTTTTTAACGGCATGGGAGTACCCATCGACGGCGGTGCGAAACTGATTGCGGAGAAAATGATGGATGTCAATGGGACGCCGATCAACCCCGCTGCCCGCAACTATCCGAATGAATTTATCCAGACCGGTATTTCCACAATTGACGGACTCAATACCTTGGTACGCGGACAAAAACTTCCGATCTTTTCCGGATCCGGACTTCCGCATGCGAATCTTGCCGCACAGATTGCACGGCAGGCAAAGGTACTTGGCTCTGATTCCAAATTTGCAGTGGTGTTTGCCGCAATCGGGATCACTTTCGAAGAAGCGGATTTCTTTATCTCTGATTTCACCAAAACCGGCGCGATTGGCAGAACGGTGCTGTTCATCAATCTTGCGTCTGACGCCGCGATTGAGCGAATTACAACGCCGCGCATGGCACTGACTGCCGCAGAATACCTTGCTTTTGAAAAAAACATGCATGTGCTGGTTATTATGACGGATATTACAAACTATGCAGAAGCGTTGCGCGAGGTATCCGCCGCACGGAAAGAAGTGCCCGGCAGGCGTGGGTATCCAGGGTATTTGTATACGGATCTTGCCACGATGTATGAACGCGCGGGACGAAAGATCGGTTCGGACGGAAGTATCACGATGATTCCGATTTTGACCATGCCGGAAGATGATAAAACACACCCGATTCCGGACTTGACCGGTTATATCACAGAAGGGCAGATTATTCTGTCCAGAGAATTATACCGCAAGCATTATATGCCGCCGGTGGATGTATTGCCCTCCTTGTCCCGTTTGAAAGATAAGGGAATCGGAGAAGGAAAAACGCGGGAAGATCACGCCAATACCATGAATCAGTTGTTTTCCGCCTATGCACGCGGCAAAGAGGCAAAGGAATTGATGGTGGTGCTGGGAGAAGCGGCGCTTTCTCCGATGGACCGGTTATATGCGCAGTTTGCAGACGCGTTTGAACAGCGGTATGTAAATCAAGGGTTTTATGAGAACCGCACGATTGAGCAAACGCTGGATTTAGGATGGGAGTTGCTATCCATGTTCCCTAAAAGTGAATTAAAACGAATCAAGCCGGCTTTGCTGGAAAAATATTGGCATCGAAAGTCCGCAGATTCCTCAGAAGCAAAAGGATAACATGGTAGGATAGAAAGGAAGAAGTTGCATGGCAGAGATTCGGGTAAATCCGACGCGTATGGAACTGAAAAAGCGAAAAAACCGGTTGATGACGGCACGTCGTGGTCACAAACTGCTCAAGGACAAACGAGACGAATTAATGCGGCAGTTCATGGAAATTGTGCGGCAAAACCGGATTTTGCGACAAAAAGCGGAGCAGGCATTACAAGCAGGGTACCGAAGTTTTTCCGTCGCCGCTGCCGTATCTTCACCGGAAATGCTGGAACAGGCACTGATGCTCCCAAAAAGTTGCGGCACCTTGCAGGTCGCAACCCGAAATTTCATGAGTGTGGAAGTTCCTGAGTTTTCCTATTATCATGGAAAAGCGGAAGGTGTACCTTACGGCTATGCTTTTACTTCCTGTGACTTGGATGCCGCCGTGCGGGAATTTTCCGGAATTCTGCCGGATTTGATCCGTTTGGCTGAAATCGAAAAAACTGCGCAAATGCTGGCGGCAGAGATTGAGAAGACGCGCCGGCGTGTGAACGCTTTAGAGTATATTATGATTCCGCAGTTGGAAGCGGAGATCAAAAGCATCGCGATGAAGTTGGAAGAAAACGAGCGGGGAAACACGGTACGACTGATGAAAGTCAAGGAAATGACGATTGCACGCGATCGGAAAGAACGTACACAGGTCAAACCATCTTAAACTTTCGAAAAGAGAAAACAACACAGGCAAGCGAACTTCGGTTTTTCCGAAAAACGCTTGCCTGTGCTATTTTTTGCAAGTCAATCTGCTTTCAAAGTGGGTTTCAAATAGGTAATATCTGCGTGTTTCAGCAAATACAGCATGACTTTTTGATACAGTCCGTTGGTGCGGATCTGTTCTTCTCCAATGTATTTCAGAACATCTTCCTCTGTGTAATGATAATATCTTCCATAGTAAGAAACATATTCTGCCAAAAGATCTTGATATTCTTCCTCTGTCAGCATTAAATCCTGCGTGCGGGCAATTTGATACAACATCAGCTTCTGTCGAACGGATTTTTCTGCGAGGGTGACAATATAAGTTTGCCACTGTTGCAGATCCTCAGTCAAGTTATAATACTTTTTTATAAAGGCTTCCATACTGATCAGATCCTCTGCACCGGCTCCGCTTACCGCGTACTGATAACGTGCAACCATCTGATCGCAAAGCGAAAGAAATTCCGCGCAAAGCAATTCTTCAGGAAGTTGGTGAAAGGTGGATGCGGATTCCAATTTTGCAAAAATATCTTCTGCGGCGTCGGAGATAAATCCGGACAGCCGTTGGTCTTCCAACATTTCATAAACAGAGGCGCGAAAGGCTTGCAGAATTGCATCGTCTCCCTCTGCATCTGTTTGGAATCCGCAGGTTTTTAAGATAAAATCCGTATCAAACGGCAATAGATCTTGCGGAATCAGATATTCCATTGTTACAGCAAAAGTCGCCGCTTTTCCTGCAAGGGAACGCTCCCCGTAATTCTGCGGGAATGTCACATGGACATTGACCGGATTTTCTTTGGTATCTTCCGGTACGATCCCGATGAGTTGTTCTTCAAAGCCCGTGATATAACGTTGGCTGCCTAAGGTGAGCGCTTGCAGGACCGTAGCGGTACCGCCCTCAAATGCGATGCCTGTCTCATCCAGTGTTCCGACAAAGGTAATCATGACAATATCGCCGCGTTTGGCAGGTATATCGGTCACTTTGGCGTCTTGATCCGGACAAACGGCATAAACAACCTGCAAATAATCCAAATATCGATTCACGTCTTCTTCTGTGGTGGCAGTATCTTCGGAGCAAATCGAAAGCGGGAGATTCTGATAGATTTCTTGGCGCAAAGAAAGATATGGTGTCAGATCAGAGGTCGCGTAGCGGAAATTCTCGTCTGCAACCGTCGGTACGGAATAGTGCGGTGTAAATGTTGTGGTTGTGGGAGAAGTGGGAGTGGTAGACGATGGCTGTGTTGTGGTCATATTGTCGGTATTTCCTGCATTTCCACAAGCGCAGAGCAGAGTAAGTTGCAGTGCGGCACAGGCGGACGCGACAAAACGAACGAAACGGCGTTTTTTCATAGGGCTATCCTTTCCCTTTTTTTGCATATGAAAAAATCAATAGAATGTGGCAACTTCCGGATCCGGTTTTTTTGCAGGAGTGATTTTGGCGACGTATAACACCGGTCCCAAACCGTTGTAGAGTGGGTGTTTCTCTATTTTTATTTTTCCCTCAACCGTCACCCAGTCGCGGGTTTTCAAAGTCAGCGGATGATCGGCAACCATCGCCAGTCCGCGATAGGTGATGTCTTCCGCACAGCAGGTCATCACATGCCGTCCGATCATGGCAGTATTCTGCGGGAGCTTCGGATCTCGTGCCACGATGCCGAGAAAACGAAGCACTTTCCCATCATATTTTCCGGTTTCCTCCACAAGATCCCGATAGAATAAAGCAAAATCCTGATTGGCAATCTCCACGATCGGAGCCTCAAGATCAAACGGAAGCGGATCTTCAATTTCATCATAGGAGACTTCACCTTGCGCGTCTTCATACGCGATGACCGCGTTACGGCTGACACCGCGGACCAGTTTATGCAGTTCCATTTCATCCTGCGCGTCGGTTTTGCGGTTGAAAACCACCATCTCACAACTTTGCAGCTTGTCTACCACCAAACTGCGCATATTCGCATTGTAATTAAAAATGGTGGATGCATCTGCGAACATCATTTCCTGAATGACAGAAAAATTTTGCGGTAATGCACGATACAAAACATCCAGCATCCACATGCCGTTGTATTCAATCAGCACACGCTCCGCGCGGCGTGCGGCAACCCATTCGGAAAGGTGTTGTTCGGTCAGATCTTCCTGCTTTTCCACGGTTTGTAAATAAACGTTCGGGGCGGAAAATCTGGAGGGATCGTATTCTTCCAATCCTTCTTCACAAACAAGCAGCAATGTGCGTTCCCCCGCATTGAAGTCTTTGTCCTCTAATGTTTCCTGAATCATTTTGGTTTTGCCCGCTTCCAAGAAGCCGGTAAAAAGGTAAACCGGTATTTCCATGTTGTAGGATTCCTTTCGGTGAAAGAAGTAAAAGTATGCTTATTCCGACACGCCGAACAGGGCTGCCAAAGCCGCCTTGTTTAGCTTGGAACCGATTACGCAGATACGCCCGATGACAGCCGCGCTACCATTTCTGACATCCGGTTCGCCCGGCACATAGTCGTAATGAATCCATTGCCCGTCTTTTCCGGGGACAATGCCCTTCGCGCGTAACACAAAACCGTAAGTGTGTTCGTCTTCCAACGCGTTCAGACAAGCTGTGATTTCTTCTTTGGTAAG
>DLLB01000066.1 GCA_002477905.1 Clostridiales bacterium UBA7573
AATCAGCTGCTCTACCAACTGAGCCACACCAGCAAGATTTTACTTGCATTCTTTCGCCGCTTGTGTTATAATATTGGAACGGCAACGAAAGCATTATACCACGGATTTTCGCATTTGTCAAGGGGGTTTTCAAAAATTATGAATTTGACGAATCTTTCGGAAGTACGAGCGCTCATGGACGAATTCCAGATTCACTTTCAGAAAAAATTCGGGCAAAACTTTTTAATCAATCCGACGGTGCCCAAACGCATCGCCGCTTATGCCGCGCGCGGCGTATTGGAAATCGGTCCCGGTATCGGTACGCTGACGCGGGAACTTTGTCAGACGGCGGAAAAGGTGGTTGCAGTGGAGATTGACCGGGGACTGATCCCGGTGCTGGAAAAAACGCTGGGCGAGTTTGAAAATGTGAAAATCCTCAACCAAGATATTCTGAAAGTGAATCTGCCCGCCTTGATACAGGAAGAATTCGGAGATCTGCCCGTTTCCGTTTGCGCCAATCTGCCGTACTATATCACGACGGATATTCTGATGGCACTACTGGAATCCAAAATTCCGTTTGCCTCTATTACGGTCATGGTACAAAAAGAATTTGCGCAACGGATTTGTGCAGGTGCCGGTACTGCCGACTACGGTGCCATCACCGCATCCGTTTCCTATTACGCCCGCGCGGAAAAACTGTTTGACGTACCGCCCGGGAATTTCGTTCCCGCGCCCAAAGTCACTTCCAGTGTCCTGATGCTGACGCCCTATCAAACACCGCCGGTGACGGTGACGGAGGAAGCCATGCTGTTCGCCGTAATCCGCGCCGCATTCGCGCAACGCAGAAAAACCTTGCAGAACGCGCTCAGCACTGCCTTTCCGAAAGCGAAGAAAGAGCGACTCGCAAACTGTATCGCCGCCGCCGGATACGCGCCGAGCATTCGCGGAGAAATGCTTCCGCTCTCCGCGTTCGCCGCGCTTGCCAACGCTTTGACCGAAGCAGGGATCTCCTGCGCCTGCAACGGCGGCACTTCTTCGCAGAATTCCGTTGAAAATGTAAAAAAATCTTGAAGAATTTTGTTTTTTCCCAAAATCCTCTTGCAAACGTGCCGAAAATGCGCTATAATGCATACTGGGTTAAATTTTAGATTCTGAAAGGAGATTATACCTATGGCAATCAAATGTCAAAACAAGAACGTCAACAAGTGGATCGACGAAATGGCAGCTATGACCAAGCCGAAGGAGATCGTCTGGATCGACGGAAGCGAGGAGCAGGCGCAGAAACTGCGGGATGAGGCTTGCGCAACCGGCGAGATGATCAAGCTCAACCAAGGGTTGCTTCCGAACTGCTATTTACACAGAACCGCGGTCAACGACGTGGCGCGTGTGGAAAGCAGAACTTTCATCTGCACTTCCAAAAAGGAAGACGCGGGCAATATCAACAACTGGATGGAGCCGCAGGAATGCTATAAAACCCTGTCCAAACTCTACAAGGGTTGCATGAAAGACAAGACGATGTACGTCATTCCGTATTCCATGAGTATTGTCGGTTCTCCTTTTGCAAAATACGGCATCGAGCTGACCGACTCTATTTACGTCGTACTGAACATGCTGATTATGACGCGCGTCGGTGACAGCGTGGTCGCCGCGCTCGGCAAGGACGGCGAATTCATCAAAGGTCTGCATGCCAAAGCAGATCTTGACGAAAAGAACCGCTACATCTGCCACTTCCCGGAGGATAACACCATTTGGTCGATCAACTCCGGCTACGGCGGAAACGTGTTGCTCGGCAAAAAGTGCTTCGCACTGCGCATTGCGTCTTATCTCGGACGCAAAGAAGGCTGGATGGCAGAGCACATGCTGATCCTCGGCGTCACCTACCCGAACGGCGACACCAAATATATCTGCGCAGCATTCCCGTCCGCTTGCGGCAAGACCAATCTGGCAATGTTGGTTCCGCCGGAATATTATGCAAAACAGGGCTATAAAGTTTGGTGCGTGGGCGATGATATTGCATGGCTCCGCGTCGGCGAGGATGGCAGACTGTGGGCAGTCAACCCGGAGAACGGTTTCTTCGGCGTAGCACCCGGTACCAACGAAAAGTCCAATCCGAATGCGCTCGCAACCACCCGCCGCGACACCATCTTCACAAACGTCGGTCAGAATCTGGACAACAACACCGTTTGGTGGGAAGGTCTGGACAACGATCCGCCGAAGAATGCGCTCAACTGGCGCGGGGAAAAGTGGGATTACACCAAATATGACAAGAATGACAAGGTTGGCACCGCTTGCGCGCATCCGAACTCCCGGTTCACCGCAAAAGCAACCAACTGCCCGTGCCTGTCCGCAGAATACAACAACCCGAAGGGTGTGCCGATTACCGCGATCGTATTCGGCGGTCGCCGTGCAAAGACCGCGCCGCTGGTTTATCAATCCACCAGCTGGCAGAACGGCGCGTTTGTCGGCTCCATCATGGCTTCCGAAACGACCGCTGCCGCCGCAGGTGCAGTCGGCGTAGTACGCCGCGATCCGATGGCAATGCGTCCGTTCGTCGGCTACAACATGGGCGACTACTTCCAGCACTGGCTCGACATGGGCAAGAAGATCCCGAACGCTCCGAAGATCTTCCACGTCAACT
>DLLB01000034.1:0-5450 GCA_002477905.1 Clostridiales bacterium UBA7573
CCGAGAATCTGCGCGGCTCTTTGCGCGTAAGTTTTGTCGCAGAGCGATTGCAACATCTGGGTAGACAGGACCGGTAAGGACTCCGGCATAAACAAACCGCCGTCGCCTGCCAGTCCTTGTTTGATCGCCTGCGCCGCGCTGACGCCTTCCGGAGTCCCGCCTCTGGTGCTAATATATTTCATAGAAAAATCGTTCCTTTCGTTCTCATTTGTAAATATCTGTGATTTCCGAATTGCTGTACAGAAAAGCGACGCTTACCGTGCGCTTTTCGGAGAAACGGAAGCGTAATACTTCACCTCCGTCAGCCCGTCCGGTTCCAAATAAACCTCCGCAACATCAAAGCGTAAAGTCCCCGCATACGGGTGCTCCCGCAGATAACATTCCGCGGCAAACCGGAAATGCGTCCATTTTGTGAGCGTTATGGCAGCAGCCGGTCTTCCGTATTTGGAGCTTGCTCTTGTACGCATACGGGTTTTCACCTCCACAAAAGCAAGCACGCCGTCCTTTGCGGCAACCAAATCCAGTTCCCCGCCGCGCACCGTGTAATTGCGTGCTAAAACGGTAAATCCGGCTTGCAGAAGGTAGGCGCATACCGCGTCTTCTCCGCGTTTCCCGTGTTCTTTTGCCGTACTCATTGCAAAAATTTCAAAAAACTCTTGCGGTGATACGGGCACGGTCCATACTGCCTTACCGCGTCCATATGCGCTTTGGTGGGATACCCTTTATGCTGTGCAAAGCCGTACATCGGATATTCCGCGTCCAGCGTCACCAAGATCCGATCCCGCGTGACTTTAGCAAGCACAGACGCAGCGGCAATCGAAACCGATCTGGCATCGCCTTTCACGATCGGAATGGCAGGAATGGGGAAATTCCGCACCGTGTTGCCGTCCACCAAAGCCAGCTCTGCCGCCGGTTGCAGTTGTTCCACGGCACGCCGCATGGCAAGCATCGCGGCGTTGAGAATGTTCATCTCGTCAATTTCCTGTGCGCTTGCCAGCGCAATTCCATAGGAAACCGCTTTGTCACAAATAATGTCAAACAACGCTTCCCGTTTTTTCTCACTCAGTTTTTTGGAATCATTCAATCCCTCGATGACCAACCCTGCGGGCAGAATCACCGCCGCCGCCGCGACCGGTCCCGCAAGCGGTCCGCGTCCGGCTTCATCCACGCCGCAAATCAGTGTATATCCTTCGGCGCGGTACTTGCTTTCATAGGCGTCATCCGGAAACGTTTTTTCCCGGATCCGCTTTGTCTCCATAGATTCCGCAGGAAGATGTGCCGTTTGTTTCATAAAATTTCCCCCGGTCGCTCCAGTGTGATTTTACCGATTTTTCCGCCGCGGAATTCGTCTAAAAGCATATTGGCAGTGCGTGTAAAATCAATCTCCGCGCCCGCAAGCAAAAATCCGCGCCGGCGCCCGATATGCAACGCCAATTCATAATCATCCAGCGTGTCATACTGCGTCAGATCTCCAAGCTTGTACCGTTCGGAAAGCATCTGCGGATACAGTTTCCGCAAACGCCCGACCAATAGAATCGCAAGGCGTTCCAAATCCAGAATCTCATCCTTGACAGCGCCGGTCATCGCCAGCAATTCTCCGACGCGCTGATCTTCAAACTTCGGCCACAGTACCCCCGGCGTATCCAACAAATCGAATCCGAGATCGGTCCGGATCCACTGCTTGTCTCTTGTAACGCCGGGACGATCTTCCACCTTGGCACGGTTGCCTTTGGCAAGCCGATTAATCAGAGAAGATTTTCCGACATTCGGGATACCGACAATCATCACTTTTAACGTGCGTCCTGCCATACCCTTTGCCTCATAGCGTTGCAATTTTTCCGAAAGGAGCGCACGGAGCGCAACCGGCAATTCCCGCATATGATAGCCGGTGATGCAATCCAAAAACAGACATGCTTCTCCGCGCGACTGATAGTCCCGCGCAAACGCTTCATTCATGGAAGCGTCGCTCAGGGAAGCCTTACTGAGCACGGTCAGCATGGGTTTGTTCCCAATCAGCCGCGCAATTTCCGGATTGCGGGAGCTTTCCGGGATACGGGCATCTAAAATCTGTATCACCGCATCGCATTGCGGTAACATTTCCGTTACCATACGGCGGGTTTTTGCCATATGACCGGGGAACCATTGAATCAGTGCGGAAGGCATTGCCTGTCCTCCTTTCGCGTATTACAAGGTGGGCTACGGTTTCCCGATGGAGCGGAAGGGGAAGATACGGAAAAACACTTTTCCGACTACATAGCGTTCGTCGATCAGTCCTACCCGACTGAATCGGCTGTCCATGGAATCGTTGCGATGATCTCCCATCACAAACAACTTCCCTTCGGGAATGGTATACGTCACCGTATCGTCCTCGATCGGCAACCAATTACACTGCACCATCGTGGTACCGCGATCGCGCAAGACATACGGTTCGGGCAAAAGCTGTCCGTCCACCCAAACTTCCCACGTTTTGAAATTGATCTTCAAAGTCTGTCCGCCGGTTGCGATCACCCGCTTCACCAGCGGCTTCCCAAGCCCGTAACTCGGAGACTGTACCACCACAATATCTCCCGTTTTCGGCGTGTAGAACAGATTGGTCAGAAGCATCACGTCTCTGTCCTGCAAAGTATTCTGCATAGACTCGCCGTCTACCGGCGCATAGCGGACAAAAAACGTGATCGACACCAACAGCACGCTCAGCGCAATGACAAACATCTCCAGCCAGTCAAACAACATCCTTGCGCGCGGGGAAGTCATATACTTTTCGGGAATGCGCGGCATTTCCATTTGAAATTCCGCCGGCATTTCCCACGATTCCTCCGTTTTCGGTGCGGACGAATCCGGAACAGACGGCATCTCTGCCGGCGTTTGATCCGGAATATTTTCGTTTGGTTTCTGCTCCATTCCTGTCACGTCCCTTCTTACTTCAAGATTCTGCAACTTCTGAGATTTCACACGGTAAAAAACAACTCCGCCGTAAACTCATGTCATACAGATTACGCCTGTTCTTCGGTCGGCGTCGCGTCGGGGGTAATCATATACGACAGAAGATTTTCCCCGCGTGCAACATACAATCCGGTTTTTGCGGCTTCTTCCTCATTGAAAGATTCCGTACCGGTTTGCGGATGCCGGCTGTCGTAGATCATAAACGGTACCGGATCGCCGGAATGCGTCCGGATCGCGATGGGCGTCGGGTGATCCGGCAGAACCATGATCTTGAAGTCCTCGCCGCTCTCGCTTAAATAGGTGTAAATCGGTTTGAGAATCTTCTCGTCAATATATTCAATGGAAAGCACTTTGTTTTCCGATTCTCCGCGGTGTCCGCATTCATCCGGTGCTTCCACATGGATATATACAAAATCTTTTCCGTTTTTCAGCGCGTCAATGGCAGCATCTGCTTTCCCCTTATAATTGGTATGCAGATTTCCGGTCGCGCCTTCCACATTCACCACTTCCATGCCGGCACAGATCCCGATCCCTTTCAGCAGATCCACTGCGGAGATCATCGTGGCATGCAAGCCCCATTTTTCCGAAAAAGACGGCAACTGCGGCTTTTTACCGGGGCTCCAAAGCCAAATGGAGTTTGCCGGGCGCAGTCCGCGTTCCATACGCGCAATATTGACCGGATGTTCGCTTAAAATATCATAACTTTCCCGCATCAGGGTATGGTACGGCTCATTCGGCAGATAATCCCGGATACACTTGCCGATAATATCGTGCGGACGGGTAAAATCCTTTCCGTTATCCGGCGCGTTGTCCCAAAGCAGGCAATGCCGATAGCTGATTCCGGTGTAAAAATGACGTTCGTTTGTTCCGAGTTTTTCTTCCAGCGTCCGGATAAGCGCGTCCGCCTCCTCGGTTGTGATTTCATCCGCACTGTGATCCACCATGGTTTTTGCTTCGTAAGTATCATCCATACCGTTATCGCCCAAGGTGACCACATTGCAACGAATGGCGGTCTGCGTCGGCGTCATGGTCAATCCCATGCTCATCGCTTCCAAGGGAGAGCGGCCTTTGGAATAAATTTCGGGGTTATAGGAGAGAACGGCAAGATTTGCGGTATCACTTTCCGGAACCATTCCGGCAGGTACATTGGAAACCGTGCCGACCAAAGACTGTTTCACCAGTGCGTCCATAGTCGGTTTGTTTGCCGCTTCCAAAGGTGTACGATCGCCAAGCGACTGAATTTTACAGTCTGCGGCTCCATCGCACAAGAGAACAACATATTTCATGCATTTCCTCGATTTCTTGGCATTGCCAATCTGAATAAATAAAAATATCTATGTAAACGGGCGGCGTTTTGCGCACCCGATATTTTGCAATTCTAACCCCATTTTCAGCCTATTATAGCACATTCTTTCTCTGGAATCAAGGGGATTTTTGAAATTTGCAAAAAGATTACAAATGACCGACGCGCACGGGAGCCTCCCACAGCGGATCCTTTTCATAGATCTGTTCCGTCTTTTGCACCATTCCGGTAAGGGAAAACCGGGATGCGGCGCGTGCGTATGCCGCGTCGGCAAGACAACGGCGCAGATCAGGCGCGCCGAGCAATACCCGTAACCGTTCCGCCGCCTCCGCTTCCCGATCCGCCGGTACATACCAACCCGTGTCGGCAAGTGTGGCGCGATTTCCCGGAATATCCGTCGCACAAACACAGGCGCCGCCCAGCATCGCTTCCATCACCGCAAGCGGGGACGCTTCCGAACGGGAAAGATTCAGTACGCAATCACAAATGGAAAGATACGGATCAATCTCCGTCTGCATGCCAAGGCACCGCAGGCGCGGCAGCGAAATTTGCGCAGCTTGCGTTGCGGAAAGCAGCGTTCCGCTTCCACACACCACTGCATATACATCCGGCATCTGCCGCATGACATCGGCTAACACGGGGATCAAAAGATCCGCCCCCTTCACCGGTTCCAGTCTGCCAAACCAACCGATTACTTTTCCGTTTTGCGGAATGCCGAGACTTTTTCTGACCACAGCTTTTGCGGCGTCGGACAGACGCCTTGGCTCCCTTGCACCATTTGGGATCCAATGCACGCGGCGCGGGGATACCCCCTCTGTCAGCAGTGCCCGGCGGCATCCCTCGGAAACGGCGATCCATTCTACACTCCGCATACCGGGTAAGTGGTGTCCGAGACGCCCTGCGGACAAAACGCCTTCACAATGGCGGGTTGCCACACGCCGCGGTATTTTTCCGTATGCCGCCAGCAACGCGCCGAGCGCGGCATGCGTATGCAGAATATCGAAGGTTTCTTTGGCAAACAGGCGGCGATATTCGATAACGGAAGCCACGGACGCGGAACGGTCCGCTCCGGCATGCATCCAGAACATCGGCACCTTCATTTGCGCAAGCGGACGACATAATGCGGCATGCGCGGGAAGCGCAACGGAAACCTCGTATACCGAGCGATCCAGTTGAGAAAGCAAAGCCAGCACCGATTTGCCCT
>DLLB01000034.1:5489-13944 GCA_002477905.1 Clostridiales bacterium UBA7573
TTTGCCCGCCCCGCCGAGATTGGAATCACTGAGTGCAAACAGCAGCTTCGGCAAAATGCGTCGCCTCCTTTGCTCTCTGCTTCAAAACCGGCAATAAGCACAGCACGGTACATGCTTGTCCGATCACCTCGGAAAGCGCCGCCCCACATGCGCCATACCGCATTCCCAGCGCCATCGCACACAGGCACACACAACCGGAACCGATCGCGCGGGCAACAGCCGCATACCGCCATCTGCCGTTTGCTTCCGCAGTCTTACCAAGCAATGTGCCCAGCGCCGCGAGCGGGATTGCACAGGCAAAAATCCCTGCAACCGCACAAATCTGTGCCGCCGCGCGGGCGTCCATCGGAATCAGGGTGCCCAAAATCAGCGGCAGACCAAAAGCATAACCAATCGCGGCGACACTCCCCATTCCGGCAAGGAAGCAAAGTCCCCGGCAGAACAATCGTTTGGCAGATTCCGTGTTTTGGGCGGCAAAATGTGCCGCCATGGCGGGATAAAACCATGCGTGGATCGGCAAAAGCGTTACCCCCAAAACCCCCGCCGTCAATTTCTGTGCCATGCCGAACGCCGCAAGATTCCCGTATCTGCCGTCCGTTGCCGCCGCACGCATCAGAAAGACCGACGCAAACGGCGAAATCCAGCACAACGGCAATACGCCGCATGCGGCGCGGCGCATTTGCTTTCGCAACGACTGCAATACATCGGTACGGGGAGCGGCGGATTCCGATGACTGTATCTCGGTACGGATCACACGCCGCCAAAGAACCAGTCCGAGCATTGCACCAAACATACTGCCGAGCACACCGCCAAGCACAACCGCATACACCGTTTTGGCAAAGCAAAGAGAAAAAAGAATTCCGCCATTCTGGCAAAGCGGCAGAAGCAAAGCGGCGCCCGGCATCGCGTGCGCCTGCAAATTCAGGGAAAATAACAAGGCAAGCGTGGAAAAAGGCAGGGAACAAAGCGACAGACGAAGCAGATTTCCCGAAAGTGCCGCGCATTCCCCCGCCGCAACCATAGGTGCGCTGTAACGCAAAAACGGCATCGCGAACTTCATTCCAATCAAAGCCAGCGCCGTCATTGCCGTTGCGTAGATCTGACATTGCCGATTGCAGAATCTATGCGCCGTGCGGGCAGAATGTACCCGCGCCTTGGCATATAACGGCAGATACGCACTGCCAAGCACCGCGCCTGCTCCTACCGAGAATAACAGCGTCACCGGTTCTGTCGCGGCAAAATACGCCTGTGCCTGTGCGCCCGTACCGAAAACGGAAGCAAAGCAAACGGTTTTCCACAGCGCGCACAGTTTTTCCGTGCCAAACAGCACCAATAACCATATTGCAGTCCCAAGCCCGCGCGCAGGCATGGTTTTTCCCAAGGTCTGCGGCGTTGCTTCCTGTGTATTTTCTGATAACTTCTGTCGGAAAATCTGTCTCATAAGACGGTCCTGTACTCCTGTTTTCCTTTTTTTGGCGCGTCATAAGCAGCGCCCTGTTTTGCCGATAGTATCCGATAAATTCTTCTTTTTCATGTGAAAAGGTACACGGGAATTGCAGGACGCAGGGTGAGAATTCTCCGCAAATGTGAATTTTTTGAAAATAAATGCTTTTTCTGAAATTTCCTCTTGCAAAAATTCCGGTTCTATGCTATAATGCTAAAGCGTGTCATGCGAAAGCGTCGATACCGAAGTACCGGACAGTCCTCTGCGATGCTCTGCACGAATGTTCGAAGGAAAAAGGAGGAGCCATCATGGATTTGATTCAGGCTTTTACAAGTGAGCAGCTGAAAACCGAGATTCCCGTATTGAATATCGGTGACAATGTACGTGTGTACAACAAGATTAAAGAAGGAACCAGAGAAAGAATTCAGCTTTTTGAAGGTACCATCATCGCAAAGCACGGCGGCGGAAACTCCGCAACCTTTACCGTAAGACGGATTTCTTATGGCGTCGGTGTGGAAAAAACCTTCCCTGTACATTCCCCGAACGTCGAAAAAGTGGAGATCACCCGTGTCGGTAAAGTCAGACGTGCAAAGCTGTACTATCTGCGCGGTCGTATGGGCAAGAGCGCGAAAGTCAAGGAGCAGATCGGCGAATAATCCGGTCGGCAATTTCTCCGCACTTTTCGTGTCTTTATTGTTATTTTCTCCGTTTTGCCGGAGCAAAATCTCCGGAAATATTTGAAAGAATGAGGTTACCATCATGAAAGAAGCAATTCAGCCGAAATATGAGGCAGTTACCATTCGTTGCGCTTGCGGCGAAGTGGTTGAAACCAGATCTACCAAGGGCGGCACCATCAATGTCGATATCTGCTCCAAGTGCCATCCTTTCTACACCGGAAAGCAGAAGTTTGTCGATGCAGGCGGACGGCTTGATAAGTTCAAGAAGCGTCTTGCGGCTTCCGGCAAATAATCTTTTCCATCTCAAAATTTTTACGGGCAGAGCGAGTGCGTTCTGCCCGTTTTTATGTGGAGCATAAACAATTTTTTGCTTTTTTGAAAGAAGAATTTTTCTTTTAGAAAAATCACAATTTACCGCATGTTTTGCAAAAACGGTGTTTCGTTTTTCAAAACCACAGAAAAGGACGTGTTTTTATGCCGCAGACACAGTTACCCGTTCAAACCCGCGCCGTGTTGGTCAGCGTTGCCCTCCCCAATCAGAGCGAGCGCGAAATTGAAGTCTCTTTGGCAGAATTGGAGCGTTTGCTTCACACTGCCGGCGGGGAGGCGGAAGTAAAACTGATTCAGAATAAAGTCACGCCCGATCCGCGTACCTATCTTGGCAGCGGCAAAGTGCGCGAGCTTGCCGAAATCTGCAAAAATCTGAATTTGGAGCTCGTCATTTTTGATTGTGAACTTTCTCCCGCACAAATCCGCAACCTGGAAGAAGATCTGCCGGAGCATGTGCGCGTTATCGACCGCAGTATGCTGATTCTGGATATTTTCGCTCTGCATGCCGCCACCAGTGAGGGAAAATTACAGGTGGAGCTTGCACAGCTGCAATATACCGTACCACGGCTGATCGGCAGCGGAAATGTGCTTTCCCGTTTAGGCGGCGGCATCGGTACACGCGGTCCGGGCGAGAGTAAATTGGAACAGGACAAACGCCATTTGCACCGCAGAATGTACGCTTTGCAGGAGGAACTCGCCCAGCTTGAACAAAATCGTGCCGTCACGCGCAAACAACGGGAGCGTTCGGGACTCAAACGCATTGCCATCGCAGGGTACACCAACGCCGGAAAATCCACCCTGCTCAATGCGCTGACCGACGCGGGCATTCTGGCACAGGATCTGTTGTTTGCCACCTTGGATCCTACCACCCGCAAACTCTCCTTACCCTCCGGCACGGAGGTCCTGCTTACCGACACGGTCGGATTTATCCGGAATTTACCGCATCATCTGATCTCCGCGTTCAAATCCACTTTGGACGAAGTTTGTTTTGCCGATATTCTGTTGGTGCTTTGCGACGCTTCCGATCCGGAATGGGAAGCACAGCTTGGCGTGACCTGCGATCTTTTGCAGGAACTCGGTGCGCAGGAAAAACCAACGCTTTATGTACTGAACAAATGTGATCTCTGTCCGCAGGCGCTTCCCCACTTCGCCGGTCTTTCTCCGGAAAACGTACTGTTTTTGTCTGCCAAAACAAAGCAGGGAATCGGCAATCTGCTCGCGCGTCTGGATGCTTTGGTACACGCCGGCACCACAGAAGAAACTTTTTTGATCCCCAATGAGAAAGCCGGCGTTTTATCCGCTCTCTACAAAGAAGCGCAGGTCGTGGAGGTCGTCTATGGAGATACGTCCATCACAGTGCGGGCAATCGTAGATGAAAAAGCCAAGGGGATGTTCCGCACCTACTGCACTTCTCTGCCCAAAGAAGAAAAACCGGAATGGGAGGACTGACGGAATGAGCGCGGACGCCTACACTACACTGCGCGCCTTTGGCAGTGCGGAACTCATAGAACGCAAATCCCGCTTCCTTGGGTATGCCATGCCGGTGAAAACCGAAGAAGAAGCGCTATCCTTTTTACAAAAAATCCGTTCCGAACACAGGGATGCCAAACACAACGTCTATGCCTATCAAATTGCAAACGGCAATCTGATGCGCTATTCTGACGACGGAGAGCCGCAGGGAACGGCTGGACTTCCGGTGCTGGATGTCATCCGCAAAAACGCTTTTACCGACGCGATTTTAGTAGTCACGCGTTACTTCGGCGGGATTTTGCTCGGCACCGGCGGATTGGTACGCGCGTATTCCGCGGCGGCAAAAGCCGCGGTACAGGCGGCGCAAATTGTCACTTATGTCCCTTATTCCGTTTGCAAGCTGTACTGTTCCTATGCAGAATACCCCCGTTTGGAAAGCGATCTTGCCCGGCTTTCGGTGCGGATCGACCAAGTGGATTACGCAGAAGAAATTTCCCTGACACTCGCTATGCCATCCGTACAGTACAACCCGTTCTGCGATCATATCAAAGAAATCACCGGCGGCAAACGTGTCCCCGTCTTGCTCGGCACCCGTTATGATGCATGAAAATTTTGTTTTTCATTTTTCCAAGTGGTAAACTTTTTTCCATCCTGCACATGAAAAAAGGGATTTTTTTATGGGCGTGCGTATATTAAATAATGTAGAAAAGTGTGATATTCCTGTGTCGATACCTTGTCTGTTCTCTGCATTGGCAAGGTATTTATTTATCAGAATCTGAGGTGAAAAAATGGAGTCCATCCGGGAAATGTTATGCGCACGGGAGCGTAGTTGGCTCTCGCCTTATGCGTGTCTGTCGGAAAAAACAAAGGGACGGGACAAACCGATAACCCCCTGTGAAATCCGTACAGAATTTCAGCGCGACCGTGACCGGATCACCCACTGTAAATCATTCCGGCGGCTGATGCACAAAACGCAAGTATTTCTATCTCCGGAAGCCGATCACTACCGCACCCGTCTGACGCACACACTGGAAGTCACGCAAATCGCGCGTACCATTGCGCGCGCCCTCAGGCTCAATGAAGATTTATGCGAAGCCATCGGGCTTGGACATGATCTCGGACATACGCCGTTCGGACATGCCGGAGAGCGTGTATTGCAACGATGCTTTTCCCAGGATTTTACGCACTACCGGCAGAGCTTGCGCGTGGTGGAACAGCTGGAACAAAACGGAGAGGGACTGAACCTGACCTTTGAAGTGCGGGATGGCATTGTCAATCACACGGGTAGTTGTATGGCTTCCACATTGGAAGGCGTAATTGTCAAATATGCCGACCGCATTGCGTACATCAATCATGATATTGACGACGCCTGCCGCTCCGGTATTTTATCGGAAACCGATCTTCCCGCCGATCTGCGGCAGACGCTCGGCTTTTCCCATGGCGACCGGATCAATACGATGGTGAATTCCGTCATACGCGCCTCGGAAAATCAGCCGTTTATTCGCATGGAGGAGGAGATCGCACAAGCGACAAACGCATTGCGGGATTTCTTGTTTCAGCGGGTTTATGTAGATTCCGCTGCAAAAAGCGAAGAAGGCAAAGCGGAAGCCCTTTTGGAAACGCTGTACCATCACTTTTTTGAACATCCGGAAGAAATGCCGGCAGACTGCCGGCGAACCTTGGACACCGAAGGCGTCGCACGCTGTGTTTGTGATTATATTGCAGGCATGACGGATCGTTACGCGATCAATCTGTACAAAGACCTGTTTTTGCCGGAGGCTTGGCACGGCAGAAATCTGTAAACGGCTTCCTGTCCGGAAAGCGGCATCCAAATCCGGACTCGCGCGGTTTCTGAAAGTCCGGACTGGAACAAAAGCACGGAAAGGAGAGGATCCTCATGCGGTTTGACGCCGCTTTCATTGAAGAAATCAAATATCGCAACGATCTTGTGGATGTCATTTCCGAAAGCGTTCCTTTGCGCCGCGCCGGCTCCAATCTGAACGGGCTTTGCCCGTTTCACAGTGAAAAATCTCCCTCCTTTACTGTATTCCCGGCAAACAAATCCTTTTACTGCTTCGGATGCGGCGCCGGAGGCGACGTTATTACTTTCGTAATGAAGCAGGAAAATCTCGACTATGTCGCCGCCGTCACTTATCTTGCCAACCGCGCCGGCATTCCGCTCCCCAAGGAAGAAAAACGGTTGCCGGGGGAAGTTTCCAAAGATCGCATTTTACAGATGAATCGGGACGCGGCGCGTTTTTTTCACGACAGCCTTTCCAAATATCCGATCGGGCGAAAATATCTGTTTGAAACGCGGAAGCTCTCGGCACAAACCGTCACCCATTTCGGATTGGGATTTGCACCGCCTTGGGACGCGCATGATTCTTTGGTGCGCTATTTACAGCAAAAAGGATACACCGTACCGGAAATGAAAGCCGCCTGTTTATGCGGCATCTCCAAAAAAGGCGCGCCTTACGATTTTTTTGCAAACCGCGTCATGTTTCCGATCATTGACATTTCCGGCAACATCATCGGATTCGGCGGACGCGTCATGGATGACGCAAAACCGAAATATCTGAACTCTCCGGATACCCCGGCATTTAAGAAAAGCCGCAATCTGTTCGCTTTGAATTTTGCCAAAGGCGCGTGCGCGGAGCAGATGATCCTGTGTGAAGGATACATGGACGTCATCGCATTGCACGCGGCGGGATTTCCTTACGCGGTCGCCACACTCGGAACCGCCATCACACCGGATCAGGCACGGCTGATGAAACGATATACCAAGCAGGTGCTCATCTCTTATGACAGCGATGAAGCCGGACAACGCGCCTCGGACAAAGCCATCCGCCTTCTGACGGAAGCGGGACTGGAGGTTCGGGTGTTGCATATGGAAGGCGCTAAAGATCCTGATGAGTACATTAAAAAATTCGGGCGGGACAAGTTCAGCCTGCTCTTAAAAGACAGTCGCTCACAGTTTGATTTCCGCACCGACGCGATCTTAAAAAAATACGATTTGTACGATCCGGAACAAAAGATTAAGGCAGTAAACGAGATCTGCCGCCTGCTTGCGGGGATTTATTCTCCCGTCAGCCGCGAAGTGTACCTGCATCGCGTAGCAAGCCGGATCTCTGTTTCGGAAGAAGCCCTTACGCAAAGTGTAGAACGCATTCTGCGCGCACAGAAAAGGCAACAGGGCACACAGCTTTTACAACAGTCCCAACGGCAGATGGAAGGGCTTGGCGACCGCATCAATCCCGAACGCGTTCACAATGAAAAAGCAAGCCGTGCGGAAGAAGCGATCTTAGGACTTTTGCTCCTGCATCCGGAAATGGCGCTGGAGATCACCCGCGGCAAACTGGCACTGTGCGCGGATGATTTTGTCACCACGTTTCATCGGCGCGTATTCGAAGAAATTCTGCGACAGACAAGTGAAAGCTCCACATTTGATCCGGGCATCGCGGCAGAAAACTTCACACCGGACGAAATCGGACGGATCACACAGCTTTCCGTCATGCGGATGGATCTGACGCAGAACAACGAAACGGTGCTTGCCGATTGTATCACGGCACTCAAAGAAGCCAAAAACAGCAAAGACCTCTCCTTACAAGATCTTCTCGCCAAGCGGCGGGAACAAAAATAAATGATTGCAAAATCCTGCGCCGCCCGGCGCTGAGCCATCGGGCAGAAAGGAAATTACCTATGGAACAAATGGAAAACGGACAACAGGACAGACATTTCAATCTGCAGGAACTGATTGAAAAGGGAAAACAGAAAGGATCCATCACGCAAAGTGAAATTCTGGAGGCACTTGGCGACACCGACTACGAACTGGATCAGGTAGAAAAAATCTATGAGGAGCTGGAATGCAACGGCGTCGAAGTCACCGGATATATGGACGAGGATCCGGATTTTGAAGCACTGGAAAATGAAGTCGAAAGCTATAAAAGCGCCGAGGACATGGAACGGATGCTGGCGCAGGAAGGGCTTGCCATCGACGATCCGGTGCGGATGTATCTCAAAGAGATCGGACAAGTTCCGTTGCTCAGCGCAGACGACGAAATGATCCTTGCGCAGAAAATGGCGGAGGGCGACGCAGATGCCAAAGATCAATTGGTCAAATCCAATTTGCGTCTGGTCGTATCCATTGCCAAGAAATACGTCGGCAAGGGTATGTTCTTTTTGGACCTCATCCAAGAAGGGAACCTCGGCTTGATGAAAGCTGTGGAAAAATTCGATTACCGCAAGGGATATAAATTCTCCACCTACGCCACTTGGTGGATCCGTCAGGCAATCACCCGCGCCATTGCAGATCAGGCGCGCACCATCCGCATTCCCGTACATATGGTGGAAACCATCCACAAGGTTTCCCGCGTATCCCGTCAGCTCTTACAGGAACTCGGTCGGGAGCCCACCGCAAAAGAAGTCGCAAAGGAAATGAATATGAGCACCGAAAAGGTACGGGAGATCATGAAAGTTGCACAGGATCCCGTATCCTTGGAAACCCCGATCGGAGAGGAGGAGGACAGCCATCTCG
>DLLB01000034.1:13972-14874 GCA_002477905.1 Clostridiales bacterium UBA7573
GCCATCTCGGAGATTTCATTCCGGATGACGGCTCTCCCGCACCGGATGAAAAAGCCTCTTACACCATGCTCCGCGAGCAGTTAAGCGAAGTACTTCACACCTTGACGCCGCGGGAAGAAAGTGTTCTGCGCCTGCGGTTCGGTCTGGTAGACGGGCGGCAACGCACCTTAGAGGAGGTCGGAAAAGAATTCAATATCACGCGGGAACGCATCCGGCAGATCGAAGCCAAAGCATTGCGCAAGCTCCGGCATCCCAGTCGTTCCAAACGTCTGAAAGATTATCTCGACTGACTTTGTGTCAAGGGAATCGAAAGATTCGGAAGAATTCACAAAATCGACTTGACTTTTTTTGAAAAATCGGATAAAATAATAGGTACTGTAATTTCTGTTTACGGAGGAACCACGAATGAAAAAGCGACTCTTGTCCTTATTTCTTGCTTTACTGATGACATTTTCCGCTTGTCTTTTGATTGCCTGCGGTGAGGAGGACGATCCCTCGTCCGGCGATACTCCCATTACCATCACGCTCTACTCCATCAAAGAAGAAGGTACAACGGAAGAAGGAATCCGTGCGGCAGAGGAAGCAATCAATCTGCTGATTAATAACGCTTACAGCGTCAATATCAAGCTCTGCTTGTATACGGCGGAAGAATATGACCAGGTGATTGCAGAAAAGCTGCAGAAAAACAAAGAAGCAAAAGATACGAAAAAACCTGGCGGTAATAAAGGCGTCATTCTGACAAGCCAGAAAACCGGTCCGCGGGAAACGACCATCATAGACGGATTTTCCAGATTGGTATTCCCGGAAGCTACCGAGGATCAGTTGGATATTTTCTTGATTCACAATCAGACCACCTACATGGAATACATCACCGGTTCCTACCTGACCGCGCTTGACAGCAT
>DLLB01000034.1:14916-17401 GCA_002477905.1 Clostridiales bacterium UBA7573
GTTATGCAACCGTGCGTAAATTCGTTGCACCGACCTTGCTCAATTCCATGAAGATTGACGGAAAAACCTATGCGGTTCCGAACAATCACATTTTGGGTAACTATACCTATCTCCTGCTGAACAAAACGCTTGTGGACGCCGGTGAATATGACACTGCCAACATGACCGATCTGTATGCTTTGCAGGCATTTTTGACGGATGTTGCAGAGAATTACGAAGATTACGCACCGTTATTCAACTGTCCGGAAGTACAGGCGGCGGAAGTAGCGGAAAACAGCGGAATCGGTACACTCATCACCTCCGATACCACCATGGAAGCCAATGCGCCGAAGGTTTTGATCGCACAGGAAGCCTATGCAAAATTCCTTGCGGCAAAAAAAGCATACACGGAACTGGGTTATATCACCTACGGAAATTTCACCACCAGCACCAAAGCGGGCGCCGCGTTTGTCACCGGTACCCCTGACAGCATCACCGCACAATACGGCGATCAGTATTATGTCGTTCCGTTTGCGGAACCGACCGCCAACACCTCCGATATTTTCTCCTCCATGTATGCCATCAGCACCTACTCGATAGACTCTGCGCGCGCAATGCAGATCCTCTCTCTGCTCACCACTGACGAGGATGTCCGGAACGCCCTGCAATACGGTGCGGAAAATATCACCTACACCGTTGACCGCGAAACCGGTCTGATCCACTCGCTTGGCAACTATAACATGAATCCCCTTTACACCGGCAACCGGTTCTTGTTGAAAAATAACGACACCATGTCGGACTCGGAGCTCACGCTTTCTCAACCGATGACCTATGCGGAAGTCGTTGCGGTGTTGGGCGATGCCTGCAAAGATGTGGAATGGGTTGGAAAACGGGATTACGCACTGGCAAAATCCTTAAACAATGCGGCTACCCTCTCTCCGTATTTCGGATTCAATCTGGCAACGACGGAAGCCACGCAGAAGTTGCTTAGCGAAGTCCGTGATATTTTAGGAAAAGAAATGACGAGTTTCCAAGCCCGTACTTTTGAAGATTATAAAGCAAAGAAAGCGGATGCAACCGTTGCCGATTATGTCAACGACTTATATCAGTCGTTGCTTACCACCGGTGAATTCTACGCCTCCACAAACCCACAGATCAGACAGGCAATTACCAAAAGTAATGGTTCTTCGTTCTTCGATCAATACGAGACTTGGTATAAGAAACAGCATCCGGAAGAAGAAACCCCTGCACAAACGGAAAAAGCTGCGTAAGGATTCCATTTGGAATTTCAAGTAAAACGCATTTTCTCTCTTTGATTCACAATGCAAAACAAGCAACGAGCCGCCGCGTTTTTCTTTGCGGCGGCTCGCTTCTTTAAATTCACACAGGAGGATGTTATGACAAATCAAAAACGGATTTTAAGTGTACAGGATATTTCCTGCTTCGGCAAATGCTCCAATACGGTTGCCATGCCGATTTTATCCGCTGCAGGCATGGAAGCCGTTATGCTTCCGACCGCATTGCTCTCCACGCATACCGGCGGCTTTACAGGATTCACCTTTTTAGACCTTACAGAGGAGATGGAACGGATCCTTTCGCATTTTGAAACGGTCCCGGTCCTGTTTGATATGCTCTACACCGGCTATTTCGGCTCAGCAGAACAACTTTCGATTGTAAAGCGTCACAAATCCGCGCTTTTGAAAGAACAGGCGCTTTTCGTTGTAGATCCGGTGCTTGGCGATAACGGCAAGCTGTATGCCATTTACGATGAAGCCTATGTTGCGGCAATGCGCGCATTCTGCCAAGGTGCGGACGTAATTACGCCGAATATGACAGAAGCGTGCCTGCTTGCCGGACTTCCGTTTTGCGGGAACCAGTACGCGCCCGACGCAATTGCAGAGTTGTTGCATCGTCTGCATGAAATCGGCGCAAAGCAGGTTTTGTTAACCGGCGTTCGGTTTGGCGATACCGAGATCGGTGTGGTTGGCAGTACGCAGGATGGCGCGACGCCGTTTCTTGTAAAATCCCGCTATTTGGACGTCCATTTGCACGGAACCGGAGATGTCCTCACTTCTTCCCTGTGCGCATATCTTGCCAAGGGACTGCCCTTTCCAGAAGCAGCAAAGGGTGCTATCCATTTCATTTCCGCTTGCATTGACCACACCGAGCAAGCTCTGCCGGAACATTGGTACGGCTTGCTATTTGAACCGTGTCTGCCGATGCTTGCCGATTTTAAATCCGCTCAAGCATAAAAAATATCTGCACCAAACGGTTTTATTTGAACAGGAGGAACAGTATGATAGAACGCATCCAGGATGCAGACTGGGCAATTCTGAATTGGATTCGTCGGCATTTGCGCTGTGGATTTTTGAATTTTCTCATGCCCAAGATCACCTGGCTTGGCAATCTCGGCTTGGTGTGGCTTGCGATCGCGGGAATGATGATTTTTCGCGGTACTTTCCGCAACGGCGGCATTCTGGTAATCGTCGGGCTTTGCATCGGTGTG
>DLLB01000090.1:0-781 GCA_002477905.1 Clostridiales bacterium UBA7573
AAGCATGTATGCGATTTGTTTTTTATTGAAAGGTGTATGCGGAAACGCCGGAATTTTGCGATCCTCAAGAGGACGCATTGGATTTTCTTTGGCGGTGGGGATTGTTTTTTTTCTGCTCGTTCCATTGCACGAGCAACACTCCGCCCGCTTCAATTTCCGTAAAACGCGGGCAATGCCGACGATGGAGTAAATTCCGAAATTCCCCGTTGCCGAGATCGACCGGATAAGCGGTTCCCGTGCGGTTGACCGCACAGAAAATGCCGCCGTCCTGATTGCTTCGGGTGAATCCGAACACCCCGTGCTCTGCAATGCGGATGGTAAAATCCGCTTCGCCCAAAAACGGGAGTGACCGACGAAGCTTGCCAAGTTTGCGATACCACGCAAGTAACGCAGCGTCCTCCCGCCCCCACGGGTACGGGCGACGGTTGAACGGATCGCGCCAGCCTTCCATGCCGGCTTCGTCTCCATAATAGATACAGGGATTGCCTGGCAGAAAACACAATAAGAAGTAGGCAGTTTTTAACCGCTCACAAGCAAGGAACCGCTCTCGTCTGGATAATCGGAATTCGGCAAGTTCCGCATTGGATTTGTCTTGATAGGAAACGCCGGACAGGATGTTCAGAATGCGTTCCGTGTCATGTGTGCCGAGCAGATTCATCAGCGACGCACTGACAAAACGCGGATAATGCTCCCAAAGCTCCTTGGTGAGCTTGGCGAGCGGTGCGGCATCTCCCGTAAGCAGGTAGGAGACGATCGCGGTGCGCAGGGGGTAATTCATGAC
>DLLB01000090.1:897-3031 GCA_002477905.1 Clostridiales bacterium UBA7573
TTGTTGGAAGCATCCTCCCAGACTTCTCCGAGCAGGATCGCATCCGCACGGCAGGCTTTTACCCGCGTATGGAGCTTTCGTAAAAAGGACTCGTCCAGTTCATCCGCTACATCCAGCCGGAACCCGCCGATGCCGTAAGACATCCATTTTGCGATCACACCGTGTTCCGAAAGCAGATAGGACTGGTAATCCGCATGATCCGTGCGGACCGCCGGCAGGATCGGAATATCCCACCAGGCACGGTAGGAGTCGGGGTAATGGTAGAACGTGTACCAAGAATAATACGGGGACTGTTGCGACTGGTATGCCCCGACGGAATCATAATGCCCGTCACGGTTGAAGTATTTGCTGTCCGCGCCGGTGTGATTGAACACCCCGTCCAAAAGAATGGTGATGCCAAAGGTCTTTGCTTCTGCAAGGAGCGTGCGGAGTGCGTCATCGCCTCCGAACATGGCGTCTACATGTTCGTAATCTCCGGTATCATATTTATGGTTGGAGTGCGCGTCGAAGATCGGACTGAGGTAGAGACAGGATACGCCGAGCGAAGCCAGATACGGGAGTTTTTCCGTCACACCGGTCAGTGTGCCGCCGAAAAATTCATTGTTTTCGACATATCCGCCGGGAACCGGCGCAAATTCCGGAATCCCGTGTTCCCAGTCCGGATTCTGTTTGGTATACGGTTTGGGCGGATAATTTCCGCCTTTGGCAAACCGATCTACAAACACCTGATAAAAGATACCGCCGGACAGCCATGCCGGAATCGGTTCTTCTTTCTGATAAACGGTGATCTGTTCCCATTTTGCGTCCGTTTCGTTTGGATAAAGCTGCCGATCGGTGGAGGTAAATTGCGCGCCGTAAGGCGTTTCAAGCCGGATGGTATAAAAGAACAGCCCATCTGATGCAGCGCCGCAAAGGGTTTGCGCGGGAAGCGTCAGCGAAAAGTCTGTATACAGAAGCTCCGTATGCGTTTGAGAAAGCGCATACTCTGTGTGTGAAAGGGTATCGTCGGTGAATATACACAGGGCGGCGCGTTCGCACAGGAGCGCACGGCTGACGCGGATAGAGAAGGTCAGCGTATCCAAAACGCAGAACGCGCCGGATGCCGCGTCAGACGCGGCAGCTCCTGCTCTGGAAACGCAAAGGGTAAACGGTGCGGGAATATCCTGCGCGGTACGGTATACGAGCATGAAAACCTCCGGCAATCAATCCTGCGTTTTTGCAAGCACGGGGGAAACGTGCCAGATGTTATCGCAGTATTCCCGAATACTGCGGTCGGCAGAGAAGAACCCTGCGCGGGCAGTGTTGAGAATGGAGGAACGCGCCCATTTCTTCCGATCGGCATAGTCGGCAAGCGCACGATCATGCGCCATACAGTAGCTTTCAAAATCTGCAAGACACAGGTACGGATCGGGCACACCTGCAGAGGTGAGCAGATAGGAGAAGAATTCGGAGAAAGAAACGCCGTTGAAGCCCGTGTTCAACGCATCAATGGTGCGTTTGAGCTTCGGATTGTTGTGATAGTAGGCAAGAGAAGAATAACCTCGCCGCCAAAGCTCCTCTACCTCATCCGCGCTGAGTCCGAACACGTACATATTGTCCCGCCCGACTGCCTGACAGATCTCGATATTCGCTCCGTCCATGGTACCGAGCGTCAGCGCGCCGTTGAGCATAAGCTTCATATTGCTGGTGCCGCTGGCTTCTTTTCCCGCAAGGGAAATCTGTTCACTGATTTCCGCTGCCGGAATTAGAACCTCCGCAACGGAGACTTTATAATCTTCTAAAAATACGACGCGCAACTTTTCCCGGATTTTCGGATCTTTTTCGATTTCCGCCGCCAGATTGCAGATCAGTTTGATGGTCTGTTTTGCCATATAGTAGCCGGGAGCGGCTTTGGCGCCGAAAATAAAGGTTTGCGGTTGCATCTCCAGATTCGGATTCTCTTTCAGATCCAGATACAGCGTGATGATCCGCAGGGTATTGAGCAGTTGCCGCTTGTATTCGTGCATCCGTTTGATCTGTACGTCAAAAAGGGAGGAGGGATCTAAAATCACGCCGTTCTTTTCCTTTGCGTAAGCGCAGAACGTCTCTTTGTTTTTCCGTTTGATCTCCCAAACGCGTTCCTGCATGGCGGGAT
>DLLB01000099.1:0-432 GCA_002477905.1 Clostridiales bacterium UBA7573
TTTTTTACGGACTTGTGCATTCCTGCGTCTCCCCTTTTCATTCTGTGTTACTTTTTATGGCACTTTCCAGCCATTGCACAATGTGCGCAATTGCATCCGCAAGAAGATTTTCCTTTTTTCTTGTCCCGGACCACCGAAATGACTGCTACCGCAACCACGGCAAGCAAAATTACGCAGATAATGATGGTTCCCAAATGCGTTTCCAGCCATGCAGGCATAGGATAGCCTCCTTTCGGGTTTTTCCGTGTTACGCGGAAACTTTTGCAGTGAGTTTGGTTGCTTCTTTATACGGGCGAACCAGCATATACACGATGCCGGCAAGCACAGCAAGCGCGCAGATAAATCCGATCACGTTGATGTTTCCGGTAAAGACTCTGCCAAACTGATTGACCATCAAAGCAATCGCATAAGCGAAACCGCACTGATAGCCGA
>DLLB01000099.1:499-1237 GCA_002477905.1 Clostridiales bacterium UBA7573
TCCATTTTGCGCTGTTCATTTCCCGTTTGATCGCACCGATTGCGGCAAAGCAAGGTGCGCAAAGCAGGTTGAATACCAAGAAAGAGAATCCGCTCACGCCGGTAAACGCTGCCGCGATATGGCTATATACAGAGCCGGCGCCGGCGCCATACAAGATGCCCATTGTACCCACAATATTTTCCTTTGCAACCAATCCGGTGATGGATGCAACCGTTGCCTGCCATGTACCGAATCCAAGCGGTGCAAAGATCCAAGCAATCGCGCTTCCGACTTTTGCAAGGAGCGAAGAATCCAACTCGGTTTCCTCCAGCATCCGGAAGGAACCGTCTACAAAACCGAAGTAAGAGGTGAACCATACCAGGATCGTGGACAGAAGGATGATCGTACCCGCTTTCTTAATGAACGACCAACCGCGTTCCCACATGGAGCGCAGGACATTGCCGACCGTCGGCAAATGGTATGCAGGAAGCTCCATTACGAACGGCGCAGGATCGCCTGCAAACATCTTCGTCTTTTTCAGCATGATGCCGGAGACGATGATGGACGCAACACCGATGAAGTACGCGCCGGTTGCCACCAAGGCAGAGCCGCCGAACAAGGCGCCCGCAATCATACCGATAAACGGCATCTTCGCGCCGCAGGGAATGAAAGTAGTCGTCATGATCGTCATACGCCGGTCACGCTCATTTTCGATGGTACGGCTTGCCATGATACCCGGCACGCCGCAACCGGAACCGA
>DLLB01000099.1:1299-1988 GCA_002477905.1 Clostridiales bacterium UBA7573
GGGATAAAGGACTTACCGGACAAACCGAATTTCCGGAACACACGGTCAAGCACGAATGCAATCCGCGCCATGTAGCCGCAAGCTTCCAAGAAGGCAAGGAGCAAGAACAGCACCAACATCTGCGGTACAAAGCCAAGCACTGCACCAACGCCCGCCACAATGCCGTCCAGAATCAGACCGGACAACCATGCAGGCGCTTCTGCCGCATCCAATCCGTTTCCGATCAGAGCCGGGATACCAGGAACCCAAACGCCGTATTCGGCAGGATCCGGTTCGTCAAATCCGTTTTCCTCCAACCACTTCACAGCGTCCAAATACGTCATGGAAATGGTGGCATCCGCGTCTGCGTCTTTCGGAATTTCAGAATAGTAAACCGTCATTTCGGTTTCTTCCAAAGTCTCCTCGTCTTCCACTGTGCAGGTAGAGGAGGTTTCCGTCGTGGTGAATGCCTTCAGATCTGCCAGCGTTTTTTCCGCGTCAAAATCATCGGCTTCCATGTCAAAATCCACAAACGCGCCGACCGCGTTGAGTGCGGCATTGTAATCGTCTGCTTTTTCATTATAGGCTTTGGAGCCGATGCCAAGCAGGTGCCAACCGTCTCCGAACACGCCGTCATTTACGAAATCCGTTGCAAACGAACCGACCGTCACCATGGAAATATAGTATACCAAGAACATGATCGCCGCGAA
>DLLB01000099.1:2010-2289 GCA_002477905.1 Clostridiales bacterium UBA7573
CGAAGATCGGAAGTCCGAGCCACCGGTTGGTTACCACCCGGTCGATTTTATCAGAGGTGGACAGCTTGCCGGCATTTTTCTTTTTGTAGCAACTCTTGATGATTGTGGAAATGTACACATACCGTTCGTTTGTGATGATGCTCTCCGCATCATCGTCCATTTCCTTCTCTGCCGCTTTGATGTCCGCTTCAATGTGCGACAGCACCGTTTCATCCAGCTTCAGTTGCGACAGCACTTTGTCATCGCGCTCAAAAATCTTGATTGCGTACCATCTCTGCT
>DLLB01000099.1:2359-8969 GCA_002477905.1 Clostridiales bacterium UBA7573
TACCATCTCTGCTGTTCTTCCGGCAGACCATGTACGGCAGCTTCTTCAATATGGGCAATCGCGTGCTCCACGCATCCGGCAAAGGTGTGCATCGGCACGGTTTTGGTGTTCGTTGCCGCAGTGATTGCCGCTTCCGCAGCTTCTTTGATGCCGGTCCCTTTCAGAGCGGAAATTTCCACTACTTTGCATCCAAGCTGGCGCGAAAGCTCCGGAATGTTGATCCAGTCGCCGCTCTTTTTCACGACGTCGATCATGTTGATGGCAACAACCATCGGAATACCGAGCTCGGTCAGCTGTGTTGTTAAGTACAGGTTCCGTTCCAGGTTCGTACCGTCGATAATGTTAAGGATCGCATCCGGGCGCTCTCCAATCAGGTAGTTTCTTGCCACCACTTCTTCCAATGTATACGGGGACAAAGAATAAATACCCGGCAGGTCCGTGATGATAACATCACTGTGTCCTTTCAGTTTTCCCTCTTTTTTCTCCACTGTTACGCCCGGCCAGTTACCAACAAACTGATTGGAACCGGTCAATGCGTTAAACAAAGTCGTTTTGCCGGCATTCGGGTTTCCGGCAAGTGCAATTCTGATGTTGTTCATAAGAATCCTTTCTGCTTTGATTAGCATAAGCTAACTGAATTGCTTGTTTTTACGGGGTTTCCCCCGTGATGTGCCTTATTCCACTTCGATCATTTCTGCATCCGCTTTCCGCAGAGACAGCTCATATCCGCGCACCGTCAGTTCCACAGGATCACCAAGCGGTGCCACTTTGCGGACATAGATCTCGGTGC
This sequence comes from Clostridiales bacterium UBA7573, assembly GCA_002477905.1. GTDB lineage: Bacteria > Bacillota > Clostridia > Oscillospirales > CAG-272 > UBA7573. Next base: position 3,150 of record DLLB01000099.1, read on the forward strand.
CTTTGGTCAGCCCCATATCCATAATCCGTCGTTTGACTGCGCCTTCGCCATGGAGTTTGACGACTTTCACCGTTTCCCCAATCGCGACTTCCTTCAGTGTTTTCATATATGTACTCCTTTCCAGATAATACGTAGATAAAACTCAGACCATGATCTTTTGCGCCATTTCCCGGCTGATAGCAACGCGCGCTTCTTTGACGTTCACAATCAGATTGCCGTTCATGGCATTCACCACACGCACTGTTCCACCGACCACAAAGCCGAGGTTTTCAAGATGTTTTTTTACTTCCGGACTGCCGCCGATCTTTTTGATGACCAGTTCTTCTCCGATGTCAGCCACCATAAGCGGTAACATATCATGATCCCTTTCTTTCGTGTTTGAATTTCCATTTTGCAATTAGCAAATGCTAACCGCAGGTATAAACATTAGTTAGCTTTCGCTAACCGTGCTTATTATAACGCGAACCTTTCGTTTTGTCAACCCCTTTTTTTATGTTTTTTGAAGTTCGGCGTTTTCGACAGAAATCGCAAAAAATCCGAGGAGTTAGCATATGCAAACTGCATAAAATGTGTTCCGCAGTTTTCAAAATAAACCTAGGTCAAAAATAGATATCGCCGCTTGATTTTTTTGAAAATCAAGCGGCGATAGATACAAAATGCATTCAGCAAACCGGAGTTTCCTTATTCTTCACGGTTGTCCACCGCGTAAACTATGCAAGCAATTCCCGCAATCATGGAAAACAGGATAGCTCCGCTCAATCCATCTTGCAATGCTGATCCAACGAAGAAACCTGCAACTCCAGCCACTACCATTACAATCGCGGATACGACGGTTCTAAATTTTCTCACGATCTCTTACCTCCGCCAAATTGTCGCCTTCCAACCACTCAGAACGCGGTTTTCTCTGCAAGATAAGCCGGCAATTCTTCGATCTTGATCCGTACCTGCGCCATAGAATCGCGCTCCCGCACCGTAACGCATCCGTCGTTTTCCGACTCAAAGTCATAGGTGATGCAGAACGGCGTACCGATCTCATCCTGCCGACGATAGCGTTTGCCGATAGAACCGGTTTCATCAAAATCCACCATAAACTGCTTGGACAAGGTGGTAAACACTTCCGTCGCCCGATCGGAAAGCTTTTTCGACAACGGCAGAATGGCAGCTTTGAACGGCGCCAAAGCCGGATGTAACCGCAAAACCGTGCGTACATCGCCTTCTCCGACTTCTTCTTCGTCATAAGCGTCGCAAAGGAAAGCGAGCGCGACACGATCGGCACCAAGCGACGGCTCAATCACATACGGAATATATTTTTCATTGGTGTCGGGATCAAAGTATTCCAGACTTTCCCCGCTGTGATTCTGATGCTGTGTCAGATCGTAATCGGTGCGATCCGCCACGCCCCAAAGTTCGCCCCATCCGAACGGGAACAAAAATTCAAAGTCCGTCGTTGCTTTGGAATAAAAGCAAAGCTCCTCCGGAGAGTGGTCGCGCAGGCGCAAATGCTCTTTCGTCATGCCGAGATCATACAAAAACTGTGCGCAATAATCTTTCCAATAATGGAACCATTCCAAATCGGTACCCGGTTTGCAGAAGAATTCCAATTCCATCTGTTCGAATTCCCGGATCCGGAAAATGAAGTTGCCGGGCGTGATTTCATTGCGGAAGGATTTGCCGATCTGTCCGACGCCAAACGGCAATTTCCGACGGGTAGTGCGAGCAACATTTTTGAAGTTTACAAAGATACCCTGTGCGGTTTCCGGACGCAGATAAAGCTCAGAAGTGGAATCCTCCGTCACGCCCTGATAGGTTTTGAACATCAGATTGAACTTCCGGATGTCCGTAAAGTCCGCCTTACCGCAGTTCGGGCAGGTGATTCCCTGCTCTTTAATGTACGCCGCCATCTGTTCGTTTGTCCAGCCGTTCGGATCGACATTCAATCCGTTTTTTGCAATGTAATCTTCAATCAGCTTGTCCGCGCGGTGCCGCGTTTTGCAGCTCTTGCAATCCATCAGCGGATCGGAAAAGCCGCCGACGTGTCCGGACGCCACCCATGTTTCGGGGTTCATGATGATGGCGGAATCCAGTCCCACGTTATACGGGCATTCCTGCACGAATTTTTTCCACCATGCACGCTTGACATTGTTTTTGAATTCGACGCCGAGCGGTCCGTAGTCCCAACTGTTGGCAAGTCCGCCGTAGATTTCGGAGCCGGGGTATACGAAGCCTCTGTTTTTACAGAGAGAGACAATCTTGTCCATGGTTTTATCTGCGTGATTCATAGATGTACCTCCATCCGGCGTGACACGCCGTTTTTCTTTTTATCCTTTTTATTATATTCTATTTTCCGCAGAATTGCAATAGTTTTTGAAAAAATACTTGCAAAAGAGGAAAAGATATGCTATACTGATTGTCGCAAAAGTTTGTTTCCGTAGCTCAGCTGGATAGAGCGATCGCCTCCTAAGCGATAGGTCGGGTGTTCGAATCACCTCGGGAACGCCAAAAGAGCCGCCGCAGGGGAGGAATGTCCGCCGCGACAGCTCTTTTTGTTTTCCAATCAAATGCGGGATGTTGGGACCTCCCATGTCAGGAAAAACAATAGGAAAATTGTTTTTGTGGGTTTCGTAAAAGTGAGTGCATTCAAAAAATATCACCCTGTTTAACTTGCATGCTCCTGGTCACAATATGGGCAAATACACTCACCTTCGGATGTCATATTGGTGATATTTCTGTAACAAAAAAGTTCCGAATAGAAATCTGGCGTGATATTCAAATGCATCTTTTGCAGGTCGTCTTTTTGAGATGGGGAATAATCTTTAATTTTTGTTGCGTAATAAATGCGCCCATTTGTTGGACATTGCTTTTTCTCAATCAAAGTATTGCATTCATAGCACACATATATTTCCGTTTCTTCTCGTCTTTCTCGCTCCATTTTTCCTCCACAAAATGGGCATATATCGTGACTGTCATCAGAATAGATCATACTACGCAAAAGAATTTGCTGAATTCTACGAAATGAATCCAACTCCGTTCGACTAACAAATATTGTGTGTTTGTTTGAAATCAATGGAGAAAAATAGAGAATTTCATCATAATCTCTCTGAATATCATTTTCATCAGTCGACATGGTCACTGACGGAATTATCATAATCCGATATTCCTTTGATTTGTTCAATGTGAGCAAAAAGCCATCTTTCATATCCAAAAGATGTAGTTTCCATCCGTTTTGCTCAAGTTCAATATCTAAATCTGAAAAATTGATAAAGGAGTCCTTTGACGCTGAAAAGCCAAAATTCTGCGCAGAAAAAAGCAATATAATTTTGCAATAATTGTAGTATTCTTCAAATATTCCACGAATTGCATCCTCGCTGACATCGGATTGCTTTGGCTCAATTCTCCTCATAAATCTGAGTAATTCAAACATCGTCCTATAGTCTTTATGCATGGAGAGAATATTTGTAGTGTGAAATCTCAGATTTTTATATTTTCTCTTATTGGCTGCATAAACTCTATAATTCAGATATGCTTGTAGTACATGATAAAGCCGATTCATTTTGCCGTAAATATTTCTTGCTTCTTTATAGTAAACGCTAAAATCCCGCATATATTCAATACGCAATATTCCAAGAGCAAATAAATAGTTCCGGTGATTGACTTTATCCAGCATATTGTATTTTACTGTTTCACCCGTATACATGGAATATTTGAGTGAGCGCATATTTGATGATAAATATGCAAGGATTAAATCCACTGTATAAGCAAATACAATGTTCTCATATATGGAGTAATTGTCAAGATATTTTGTCGTCAACAGTTTTTGGGGTACCACAGTAGAGTTCTCGATGTTTTTCCACAATTCGCTATGCAAGGAAAGATGCAAAAGGGATCTGTTGTTGATTTTATCCACTGCCTCAATTGGTAAAACATCATCAAGTTCATCCAGTTGAATGACGGGCTTTTGAAAAATTCTAATGATGGAAGGCAACGCAGTTGCAATTTTTGAGAGATGCTTTGCCAAAATTTCAAGATCAAGATCCCCACTCGTGCGAAAAATTGCGTAATCTGAAGTTAAAAAGGAAATAAAGCTATCAAAAGATAATTTGTTGTGGCTTTTCACAATATCTGCGGTGCCGTCATAATCACGCATAATATTCCCGATTGAGTCACCCATGTATGATAGATTATTCATACATCGTATCCTCACTCAGTTTCCTTACAAAAGAAGAACACATAAACAATCCCAGTTTATCAAACTGTTTCGCAAGCTTCTCTTTATCCGCGATGGTTTTGAATTCAAGTTTCGCGACAACTTTGCTTAAAAGGATTTTTTCTATCGCTTCATTTATTACCTCATTTCGGTTGGAAAAACAGGAGCAATAAATTTTCACAAACCTTTCAATCTGTCCTGCAATTCGATTTCCAAAAGAAATATTGTACGGTTGAAGCAGGTCCTCTGTTTTGGCAATGATCTCACATCTCTCAACGTCAAAATCAAAGGAATCCACAGCATTTCTGATCAACTGATCAAACATATCGTAAGAAATATATTTTGGCTGTTTCGGTTCCATAAAAGAACGAGCCTTTGGAGCGCGTTTGTCAAAATTCATCGTGCAGGCACGATCATAAACCTTGTCACTAATCTCAAATGTAGACTCGTCACGATTGGCTGTCCCAATGAACCAAATATTTGGTGAAATTTTAATTGTATGTCCATCCGTAAGACCGGCATAGGGGACAGACATCCCTTCCGAATTATTAAAAATAGCCTGATTCAAAAGACGGACTTCACGTTTATCCGGTTCATTTTCCATGAGAGAAAGAAAATCTGAAAAATAGTATTCAATTCGGCTGAGGTTCATTTCATCCAGCACAATAAATGTTATAACATCGGGGTTTAGGGTAGCCCGATATAACGATTGGGTAAATTTTCTCGGAGTATAAATCTTGCTGAATTCATTATAATATCCGAGAAGTTCGTTCTTATCTTTCCAAGAAGATTCGATCTCAATGATGTCTACATTTCCCATAATTGCTTCCGCAAAGATTTTTGGCAAACTCGTTTTTCCCGTACCACTCATACCTTGAAGAATGGAGAGTTTAGATGCGCCTAATCCTGCAACAAATGTTGCAATATCTTCCGCAGAATAGGACAGGTGAAGTCTTGATTCACGAGCATATTCAACTACAAAATTTACGAGTTTTGGTAAAGAAATATTTTCATAGGTATTCTTTTTTCTGACTTGCTCTATCGCTTGAAATTCCGGAATTTTTCTGTCTATTTCAGAAAACGCAGGGCAGCTATCCATAATTTCCAATGCCGGATTGGAAGGCGTCGAAGCTGGCTGAATTTTGGAGTAGGTACTGTAGTTACCGCTTGGTACCGTATTGCACATTGGAGTTTCAACGTGTGTAAATGGTTTCACAACAAGTAGCGTTGCAGCAAGACCGGCAGCGATATATGCCATGGGTAAAGTTTCGCTATAAATGTTAAAATCATTATATGAAAGAGATTTTTCAAATCCGTACACTTTCAGTATGGAAAGAATATTGTCAAGGTTTGTGTATTGCGCCATCGTATAAAATTGACTAAAAAGTGCAATCAATAAAATTGTAATAAAATTAACTGTAATTGCCACTTTACAAACAGTGGGATATTCGCGTGAATTTGAAAATGCCCCTATTAAACCAAGCGCAGTGATTATTGCACAAATAAAAAGCATTGCATAACCAAAAAAACCAATTGTCTGCAATCCCTGACTATAGGAAAGACCTTTTATCATAACGTCGAATAATTGCACGGAAAATGATTGAGCGAGGTACTCC